>NZ_BJKN01000002.1:820410-1120410 GCF_006538365.1 Moorella sp. E308F
GTGTGCTCTTCCCGCTGCCGCCCCGGCCGCTAACAATCAATTTAGGCATCTTTAACCAAACCCCCTCAAATTTTTATTTTTTGAACCAACCAATACGCGCCCCCGAAATACTATCCACATCAGAAGAGTAGGGTTCTTTTAGAAAGTAACCCCACACTGCTGCTCGCCAACTCCCGGACAAAAGTAAGAGCCACGGAACCTCCCCTCCTCCATTTTCAAGGGGATTAGGCCTCCGTGGCCCATATACAGAGAAAAGCACCACTTGGATGCTCCTTCGTAAAGACTCAACACCTTCATGGTGCTTATCATTCTTCCTTGCTTCCTTAATTTTGCTTCCCGGCGGCTCCGGCCGCTTTTCTACTCTTGATTATATTCGCTACCTAACCTTAATTTCCTTCTAACCAAAGTTCGATCTTCCTGAAAGATAGCTGCCGAACAAAAGGCCCGCTCCACCTATGTGTGGCTCATTAATTTGTCTGATGACCCGGACGTTACCGATGTTCTGCGCTTCTTCAGGGAAAGAGAGTCGTCCACTTCCAGCGCTTCGGCGAGACGTTAAACCTGATCCAAGAGTACCTGGAGCGTAAAAAATACTATTAAAGCTAAAGCCTCGGTAAGGGGCTTTTCTCTTTATCTCCCACTTTCAATTGGATTGATTATTATTTTTATTGCGTCTTTAGTCATACTGTTGATCTAAGCAGGATTTTAGCGCCTTCTTGTCGTATAATACTATCATATCTTGCTAATAGTCTTAGGCGATGGAGTTCGCCTTAAATCTGCGGCAAGCAGTGATGACTCCTACCAAAAGGCGGGCTAATTTTATGCCCCGAAGGTAGGATTTTTTTGTTAGTTTTGCAACTCCATGTGGAGGTGATTAAGTTGCTCTACATATATATTGGTATTTTTGGCTTTTTGGGGGCCATAGCCAGGTTTGAACTTGGCCGCTCCATTGCTACCTTATGGCACTCATCCTTTCCTTTAGGGACCCTAATAATAAACATTTTGGGATGTTTCGCTATGGGCTTTATTCTTACCTATAGCTTAGAACGCTTTACCTTAAGTCCCGAATTAAGGTTAGGTATAACAACAGGCTTTATGGGCGCCTTTACGACTTTCTCCACCTTTAGTTGGGAGACGATAACCCTTTTAACTAGCGGTCATATTGCTTATGCCGCCATCTATATTCTGGTATCCACTTTGGGAGGTTTAATTGCTGCAAGGGCGGGAATAATCCTGGCTAGAATACCAATTTTATTGGCATTCAAAGTACAGCAAACCAGGGCAGAAAACAGGTAGGAGATAAGAATGCAGTATTTTTATGTAGGACTAGGCGGGCTTTTGGGTGCTATTACTCGATACGCTTTAGGACAGGCATTATCAGCAAGAAGCAGGGGTAATTTTCCTACAGGCACTCTAATAATTAACCTAACTGGCGCTTTTCTGTTAGGACTACTTTTAGGCACACCGGCATTTACCCACAGATTTGGTACCAGCTTGACTTTAGCGTTGACTACGGGGTTTTTAGGGGCCTATACTACCTTCTCTACCTTTTCCTATGAAGTTGTCCGGCTTCTGGAAGATGGGGAAGTTATAAACGCTTTAACCTATTTACTGGGCAGCATCATCTTAGGTCTTTTGTTCGCCCTGGCAGGGCGTGCTATCAATCTAATCTAATCTAATCCCTTAAATTTAAATTACACTTTACCCACCTCGACCCCATTATTCCCCACTTTCCCACCGCTTTTACTCCGGTTTTGCGTCTATTTTCATAATTAAATATGACTTAACCCTCCCAAACCGGTAACAGCCAAGCCAGGTATGCCAGTGTTGCTGGCAGCACTCAGGTGTCTAAATGCCAGGCCCCTGATCCTGCAAAGGTATCGTGATGCTAATGCAGGTGCCCTTACCTGGCGCGGTGTTAATCTTCATTTCGCCGTTTAAGAGCTGGACCCTCTCACGCATGCCTACGAGGCCGTAGCCATTACCATTTTTACCGCCCTGGACAGAGTTTAGATCAAATCCCTTACCCGTATCCCTGATTGAAACCGTAATCTTATCGGGCTGCATCTCCATCTTGACCACGGCGCTTTTGACCCGGGCATGTTTTTTAATGTTATTTACGGCCTCTTGAATAATGCGAAAAAGTGCTATCTCAATGGTGCTTTCTAAACGGCGCTCTTGTCCGAAGAAAAGAAACTCAATTTCCAACCCGTACTGTTCTTTATAGGAGGCAAAGTAACGCTTCAACGCCGGAGCAAGGCCCAAATCATCGAGAACCATGGGCCGGAGGTCAAAAATAATCATACGGACATCCTGCAAACTTAGCATGACTATATTCTGGAGGGCCAGCAATTCCTCTCGGACCTTTTCCGGGTCCCTGTCTAAAAGTTTCAGACAATATTCGGCCCGCATTATAATATTGGCCATGGTTTGGGCCGGACCGTCGTGAATTTCCCTGGCAACACGTTTGCGTTCTTCTTCCTGGGCCCGGATAATATCAAGGGCCATTTGTTGTGTTTGTTGCATTTCACCAATCTTCAAGCTCAAGTCATGGAGCCCGCCGTTCAAATAAGACAGAACCACTCCCACCTGCGAGATCAGCTTTTCTGCCTTCTGGATGGTCGCTTGTAAACGGCGCAAGCTCATTTCCAGATGATTGCGCCGGTATTGTAGCACTTTTTCTTTTTCCCTAAGTTTAATAAGTTCAATTTGCAAATTATAGGCTTTATCGTAGGCGGCTTTGATATCTTGCTCGGTATAGCGGTTAAAGTCTTTGCTTACTTCGGCCAAACGCAACCGGGCTCTTCTTTCCTCCCGCTCCAGCTTATCTACCTCCGCGATAACAGCATTTAACTCATTTTTGACGCCAGACAATTCACTACTAACCAGGTTCGCCTCAACCCGGGTATTTTCAGCGATTTCATAAATCTGTACCTGACTACGCTCAATGGCTTCAATAGTTTCTTTGACGATGCGATCGAGGGCATTGATGTCCAGCAACGGGTTCACCCCGCACCAAAGGATTCAGGTTTTATACTGCCATGCTAAAGCTTTGAGCCAACACCTTGCTGCTTACATTAGTATTGATTATATAATCTATGTTACCATAAGATGCAAGCTTGTGAACAAGATCCATTAAAAATCAAGACTTCCAAAATAAATATATTCGGCTTCAAGGAAAATTCAAGCAAACAAGTATTGATTGCCCGGCTACGGAATCACAGGGATACCTCATATCTTAAGACCTAATAATTTTAAAATTGACTCCGGCCTTTAAATGATCTAAAATGGCGATTGAAGAATTGAATTGCAGTTCATTGCTTGAAAATTGGGGGAAGGGTTTTTGGTTTACCGGCGGACGAAAAAGGTAGATCAAAAGATAGAGGCTCGCCTGCAGGCCATTATGCAGGCGGCAAGGGAAGAATTTGCCCGCAACGGGTTTTATGGTACTTCGGTTAAAGATATCGCTCGCCGGGCGGGGGTGGGCATCGGCACGATTTACTTGTACCTGCGCAATAAGGAAGCCCTTTTTACCGCCCTGGTCAACGAAGCTTATGAGATGGTCCTGGAACGTATTGCCCGGGCCCGCAAAAAAGCCACCGGTGGACGCCAAAAACTACAGGTCTCTATGGAGGCAGCCCTGGCGGTCTTACAGGAGAACCATGACCTGGCCCGGGTAATGCTGGTCCAATCGCCGGCGGGCCACCCGGCGGTGGCAGAACAACTCTACGACTTGTTACGCCGTCTAACCAAGCTTGTAGAGGAAGACGTGCTGGAGGGTATCCAGAGGAAGGAGCTACCACCCCAGGATGCCCATGTTGCAGCTTTAGCTTTTGTAGGTACCTTTTACCAGGTGGTCATTAGCTGGCTGAAAGATGGTATTCCGGCTGATTTAACGGCGGCGGGGAAAGAGCTGGTAGCCTATAACTTGCGCGGTCTGGGTTATCGCCTGGAAGGAGACTTGGAGAATGATTGAAGAAAGGGTGCAGGCGGATATTGGCTTTATCGGTGGCTCGGGCACCTTTAGCCTGGATTTTCCCGAAGCATTAAAGGATCCTGGAACAGAGGTACTGGCCCGGGATATGGTTTTTACCACCCCCTGGGGTCCCAGTGCACCTCTAACTCTTTTTACAACCGGCGACCCGCCACGGCGCGTGCTGGCGGCCAAAATGCATGGGAGGATTCCCGGCGTCTCCTGGGGCGAGAGTTCGCAGCGCCTGTTCCATGCCTTTATGCAGGCTAAAGTCCGGAAGATCATTGCTGAGGGCGGGGTGGGAAGCGTAAATCACCTCCTGGATCCCCGGGATATTGTAGTGGTTACAGATTATATTGATTTTTCCATGCGCCGGGATGTGGGGCTCCAGGAGGGCTTCCTGTCAATAATGCGCCAGCCTATTTGCCCTTCTCTGCACAAGACTTTGGTAGAAACGGCTAGAGAGACCCCTCTGGGGCGGATCTTTGACCGCGGCGTTTACCTGGTGACAGATGGGCGCCACTTTGAGAGCGTAGCCGAAGTAAACATGTTTCGCCAGTGGGGGGCGGATGTCGTAGGCCAAACCCTCTGCCCCGAGGTCTACCTGGCGAGGGAAATGGGGGCCTGTTACGCCGGCATCTACCTGGTAGTAAATTACGGGGAAGGTGTGGTGAAACCCTGGGAACACAGGGAGTTAAGGGAGATCTTTTTTGATGATGCTCCGGCTTTCGGCCGCATTATCCTGAAGGCCCTGGGACGAGTGACTTTTGATGAGGACTGTGGTTGCGCTACGCTGCGTAAACCCACCCTTTTGCGCCCGGAGAATATTGGTAAGTATTATAAACCCCGCATAGAAGGGAGTTGACAGGTCTTGTCAGCCTATATTGACCAAATACGTTCGGAACTCTCCCGGGGAGAATTGGCGGCCATAGCTGCCAAGGTGTATGCCGGGGAAAGGCTGAGCCGGGAAGACGGTATTCGCCTGTTCGAGAGCCAGGACCTCCTGGGCATCGGGTTCCTCGCCGACCTGGCTCGACGGCGGGTGTGCGGGGATGACGTTTACTTTATTAATAATGCCCACATTAATCATACTAATGTTTGTCAAAATCTCTGTGATTTATGTGCTTTTGGTAAGGAGGCAGGTAGTCCGGAGGCTTACACCCTTACCCTGGCTGAAGTCGAGGCCAAGGCCAGGGCGGCGGCTGCCGCAGGGGTCACCGAGATTCACATTGTCGGAGGTTTGAATCCGGAACTGCCTTATGAATACTACCTGGACCTGATCCGTACGGTGCGCCGGGTAGCGCCCCGGGCCTGCATCCAGGCCTTTGATGCCGTAGAAATTGACTTTATAGCGACCCAGGCCGGCCGGCCTGTAGCCGACGTGCTCCGGGAACTCCGGCAGGCGGGCCTGGATTCCCTACCCGGCGGCGGGGCCGAGATCTTTGCCCCGGAGGTACGCCGGCGCCTTTGTGCCAGAAAGATTGACGGCCAGCGCTGGCTCCTGATCCACGAAACCGCCCACCGCCTGGGTATACCCACCAACGCTACCATGCTCTACGGCCACCTGGAGACAGCGGCCGAGCGGGTGGACCACCTCCTGGCCCTCCGGGAACTCCAAGACCGGACGGGAGGCTTTTTGGCCTTTATACCCCTGGCCTTTCACCCGGCCAACACGGCCTTCAGCAACCTGCCGGGAACCACCGGGGTGGAGGATCTAAAGATGCTGGCCATCAGCCGCCTGCTCCTGGACAACTTTCGTCACATCAAGGCCTTCTGGATCATGATGGGACCGAAATTAGCCCAGGTGGCCTTGCATTTCGGGGTCAACGACCTGGATGGTACCGTACGGGAAGAACGTATTTTTCATGACGCGGGGGCCGCTACGCCCCAGTACCAGCCTGCCGAAAGCTTTTTGCGCAGCATCCGGGCCGCCGGTAGGATACCGGTGGAACGGGATACTCTGTACCGGGAAATCAGGCGCTATGCCTGAAAGGAGGATGGACATGGAATGGCCACGGCTGGGCCGGGTGAGTTACCTGAATTGCCTCCCGCTTTTTTACGCTCTGGAGACAGGACAGGTAAAAGTACCGGCCAAAATAATTGCTGACCACCCGGCGGTTTTAAATAAGGCCTTCCGGCAAGGGGAACTGGAGGTCACGGCCGTCTCTTCCCTGGCTTACGGGCAGTTTGCGGAAGAAGCCCTGGTTCTACCAGGATTATCTATCTCCTGCTACGGCAAGGTTGGCAGCGTGGTCCTGGTGAGCCGGGTACCGGCAAAGGAACTCGGGGGCCGACCCCTTTCCCTTACACCTTATTCGGCTACCAGCGTAGTTTTATTGCGTATCCTCCTGCAACGGTTTTATCATGTTGCGCCAGACCTATTTATTCGCCCGGCCGGCACGCCCCCGGATTGGGGCCAGCCGGAAGCCTTGCTTGCCATCGGGGATGAGGCCCTGCAGATTGTCCGGGCAGGTCGCTACCCCTTTGTTTATGACCTGGGTGAAGAGTGGCGCCAATTAACCGGCAAGCCAATGGTCTTTGCCCTCTGGGTCGCCAGGAAAGATTTTGCGGCTGCCCACCCGGAAAAGCTGGCCGGAATCTGGCGGTCCTTACAGAAGGCCAAGGCCTGGGGAAAAAGGCACCCGGGGACCTTGGCGGCAGTAGGGGCCCAGATGCTGAGGGTGGAACCGGAATTCATCGAGGATTATTTTACCCTGTTAAACTATGACCTGGATTGGCCGCACCTGGAAGGCCTTTTAACCTTCTACCGCCTGGCCCATGCTGAGGGCTTACTACTACATCCGGTAGCGCTGGAAATCTGGGGAGGAGAAGATGAAGGAAACTATCGCCTGCAAAGTGCTTGACGGTGAGCGTTTGAATTTTCACGAAGCGGAGCACCTTTATCAAGAGGCCGGTTTGCTGGAACTTGGTTACCTGGCCAACCGGGTTCGCCAGAAGCTGCACCCCGAGGGGACGGTCACCTTTGTCGTGGACCGGAATATCAACTATACCAATATCTGCGTAAACGCCTGCCGGTTCTGCGCTTTCTATCGCTTGCCCGGAGATCCGGAAGGGTACCTCCTCAGCCGGGAGGAAATCGGCCGTAAAATCGAAGCGACTTTGGCTGCAGGTGGGACTCAGATCCTGATGCAGGGGGGCCTGCATCCCGATCTAGACCTGGCCTGGTTTGAGGACCTCTTTTCGTGGATTAAATCCCGCTATCCGGTCACCCTTCATTCCCTATCCCCCGTAGAAATCGATGACCTGGCCAGGAAGGAAGGGCTGCCGGTGGCAGAGGTTTTGCAGCGGCTGAAGAGAGCGGGTCTCGATTCCTTGCCTGGCGGAGGGGCAGAGATCCTGGTCGACAGGGTTCGTAACCGGGTCAGCCCTAAAAAGACTTCCACGGCCCGCTGGCTGGAGGTGATGCGCACCGCCCATGCCCTGGGGATGAAATCAACAGCCACCATGGTTTTCGGATTGGGAGAAACAATGGCTGAGCGGATCGCTCACCTGGAGGCTATCCGGCAGCTCCAGGATGAAACGGGTGGTTTCACAGCCTTTATTCCCTGGAGTTTCCAACCAGGCAATACCGACCTGGGCGGTGAGGAGGCAGGCGCCTGCGAATACCTGCGGATACTCGCCCTTTCCCGGATTTACCTGGACAACTTCCCCAATATCCAGGTGTCCTGGGTAACTCAAGGAACCAAAGTGGCCCAGACGGCCCTTTTCTTTGGAGCCAACGACTTCGGTTCCACTATGCTGGAGGAAAACGTCGTCCGGGCGGCAGGGGCTTCCTTCCGCGCTGATCAGGAGGAGATCCTCCGCTGCATCCGGGCGGCCGGTTTCCGACCCGCCCAACGCGATAATGAGTATCACATTTTGCGCTACTACGAGGCAGGGTAGCAGCTGCTGCTTATTCCTGGGGGCCCATGACCAACCGGGCCAGCGGCTCAAAAAATTTGATGATTGCCTCCGAAGGAAAGAATATTTTATGCCCCAGGGACCAGGGAACCCCCAGGGCCAGCCCCATGAGGGAGAGGACGGCAAAAGCGAGTAGTTCCCGCCAGGCCCGGCGCCGGACCAGGGGCGGGACATCCAGGAGAAAAATAATGGTATATACAACCACTAAAATAAACAAGCCTGCCATTAAGGCACTCCTTACATAGCAAGTCTCAGAAGGGAGCCGGCTGCTTTAACTACTAGCGCGCCCCGGGCTGCCAGGGACGACCAGTCATACCAGTACGTCTCAATTTAGCTTCGACATTGATGGTAACAGGCAGCTTTTTAAATTCTTCGTTCCAGCGTCCCTGTAACTGGCGCCACAGTTCAGGTTGTTGGCGATGGAGGGCGCCGCCGAAGCCGAAAACATCAGTTCCCACCATCTTGGCCTGATTGAGGGCACTGCTGATTTCAGCCGTAATCTGAGCTGCCATGCGGCTTTCTAGCGATTTAATGGCCTCTTCCCTGGTAAATTCCAGGTTGCACTGCTGTTCCAGAAGCTCGCCCTCCACCCTGAGCTTGATCTTACCCTGGAGCTGGCTCCCTTGCATGTCGACGCTGACATCGGCGTGGGCTTCAGTTATATCTACGGCAACCTTGGTATTATTTCCCTGGCAACGTAACGCCAGTACGGCCCGCCGTACTTTATTGCGCACCCAGGCCCAGCCGCGGGCCTGATCTTTATCCAGCCACGCCACCAGTTTGTCGTGGTAAAAAAGGCCGGCGCCGTTGAGGCGCACCGTCCTTACCGTTTCCGGTTCCTCTACCCGTCCCTCTGTACCCCCGGTTCCCCGGGAACCGCCGCCGCTTGATGTCGCAGCAGTACCAATAAGGGGCGGGAACGGCTGGGGACTGAGCTCCAGTACCGGCAGGACAGTGGTTCCCGCTCCATTGGATAAATCAAAAAAAACGTCGTTAACATTAGGAATAAAACCGTAGCCACTGCTCTGCACCCACTTGCGGAGACCGCTTATTTCCTTGCCCAAGGTTGTTTCCATGTCCCCCTGCACTTTTATTAATATCTCCCGTGCCGCTCCCCGGGTAAGCATAATCAAAGTCGTGCGGCGCAATTCCGGGTTCCGGTCAATAAAATCGAGTAACTCTCTCAGGCCCTGGCGGGCCATTTCTTCTCCTACCAGGACCGCGTTAGTATGGGCAAGATAAACCCGGCGGGGAAGACCGGTGGTAATTTGCCGGCAGGCGGTTATAAGGGTTTCTCCCCTGCCACTGCGGAGGGTAGCCTGGCGATGAGGTAAAGTTCCCCCTCCTCCCCTTTCGCCCCCACCGGTAGCACCCGGCCGGACGAATTCATAGGTTAAAAGACGCTGCTCTCCTGCCAGGTCTACCGCCATGCTGGACAGGAAGGCCAGTTCATTTATCTCCCGGCGATCCCAGCAGCCGCTCAAGAACAAGGCCGTCAAAAGGGCTACCAGGCCAAAGGTTACGTATAAAAAATATTTGCTTCCGGCTTTAAAAACCAATATACCACTTCCCGGTCGATCTCGCCCATCAACGCCATAAGGCCTCTCTGGCAGTTAATTTATCTCTTCCTCGCCAGCTTCCTCGTTTTTTTTCTTCTTCCCTTCCTGGTGGTAACGCTTTTCCCTTTGCCTTCACCCAACTGCGTTTCCAGTTCATCCTGGGCATTTTTATCTCTAGCTGTAATAAAAGGGTGCAGGCCTGGTTTAATACGCCGCAAATCGCGCCAGCCGGTGAGTACAGGCCGCCAGAGCATGGCCCACCAGGGCACCCTCACCACCAGGTCTTTTTGCGCTTCCCAAATAAATGGTGCCAGGGGGCTGAGATAAGGCTCACCAAAACTCCTCAGGCTCACCAGGTGGATTAAAATGACCAGCAAGCCGGCAAAAATACCAAGCAGGCCCAGAAAACCGGCTAAAAGAATCATCGGCAGGCGAAGCATCCTCACGGCCTGGCTCAGGCCAAATGTAGGTATGGTGAACGAAGCGATGGCTGTAGCGGCAATAACAATAACCATTGCCGCCGACATCAGCCCCGCCCGGACGGCTGCTTCACCGATTACCAGGGCTCCTACGATGCTAATCGCCGGTCCGATGGCCCGGGGTAACCTTATGCCGGCTTCAATGAGAATTTCAAAGAGCACCTGCATGATTAAAGCTTCAACAACGGCCGGGTACGGCACCAGTTCACGCTGGGCAGCGATAGAAATTGCCAGGGGGGTAGGAATCATTTCCTGGTGGAAGGTAGTCAAAGCTACATAAAGGGACGGTAGGAGCAGGGCGATAAATATTCCTAAAAAGCGGAACAGGCGCACCCCTATACTTAAAGGCCAGCGCTCATAATAATCGTCCGGAGCATGCAACTGGGATACCAGGCTGCCCGGGAGGATCAGGGCAAAGGGTGTACCATCAGTCAAGACGGCTATCCTCCCTTCTAATAAATCGGCAACCAGTTTATCCGGCCTTTCCGTGCGGTTAAGCTGGGGAAAAGGAGAATGGGGAGCGTCTTCAATGAGTTCCTCAATATAGCCGCTTTCCAGGATACCGTCAATATCAATACGCTGCAACCGGCGGCGGAGTTCTTCCAGAATTCCCTTTAATACCAGTCCTTCCAGGTAACAGATAACCACCTTGGTGTGGGTGCGCCGGCCCAGGTTCATAGCTTCAAAACGAAGCTCGGGCGCACGCAGCCGCCGCCTGATGAGAGAGATATTCGTTGCTAAATTTTCAGCAAATCCCTCGCGGGGGCCACGGATACTAACTTCATTGACAGGTTCTTCGACCGGCCTTTTTTCCCAACCTTCTATACTGAGCAGCAGGCACCGGCTATATCCTTCAACCATTAAAACTGCCTTACCGTCCAGCAAGCCGGTGATTATCTTTGACCACAGCCTCTCTTCTTGAAGATCGCCGATGGTTAACCTGGCGCGGATCAACCGGCTAAATTTGGCCTCGTCCCCCGATAGCGGTATTGCCTGCAAGGCTAACAGGGAACGCAGGATATCCCGCTGGACCACATCCCGGTCGATCAGGGTTTCCAGGTAAACCAGCGCCAGTTTTTTACCTGGCAGTTCTATCTCCCTGATGACCAGGTCCTCACTCTGGCCAAAGGTTTTTTTAAGGTAATTAATGTTAGCATCAAGCCTGGTAGTTATCGGCAGGGCGTGTTCGTTCGAAGTTTGCTTGCCCGGGGTGGCTTGGCGCCATAAACGGTGCCATATCCAGAGCAAAGCCAGCACCTTCTCTAGCCAAAATTGTGGAACTGGATGGAACTAGTATGAAACCCGGTATGGCTTTATATACCAAAAGCAGCTGTATATTTTCCCTTTTAGTGGAAATATTAGTTATGAAATACTGGCTGGTCACCAGGGGGAAGCAATCGTGGGTGAAAAAGGCAGGATATCTCTCTGGCAATTTTTTTTGCTGGTTACCGGGTACCTTATTGGTACCTCTACCCTGATCGTCCCTGTCGGGCCGGCCAAACAGGACGCCTGGATATCTTATCTTCTAGCGGGAACCCTGGGCCTGGGTGCGGCCTATTGCTATACTGCCCTCGGCCGGCGCTTCCCGCGAGAATCACCGGTGCAATATGCCTCCCGGGTTTTGGGGCGATGGCTGGGAACCTGCTTGAATATTATTTTTCTCTGGTACGCCCTGCACCTGGCAGCCCTGGTTTTGCGTAACGTTGTTGATTTATACAAGCTGATCGTTTTGCCCCAAACGCCAATGGAAATCGTTGCCGGGGTTTTTGCCGGCCTGGCCGCCTACGCCGTTCGGCTGGGGATAGAAGTCCCGGCCCGGATGGGTGAACTCTTACTTCCTCTTGTAATTGTTGCCATCTTAGTTCTTACTGCCCTGGCTGAAGCTGTCCCGGGACTGGCTCACTGGGAAGCCCTCCTCCCGGTTATGGAAAGGGGGCCGCTACCTGTTCTGCGTGGGGTCTACCCGGCCTTTGTCTTTCCCTTTGGCGAGACCGTTTTCTTTTTGGTTCTTTTACCTTTTTTAACCGAACCCAAAAAAAGCTTTGCTCCCTTCGCCCGGGCCGTAATCATAGCGTCATTGCTCACTACGCTGGTACTGGTACGTAACATCATCGTCCTGGGCGCTTCCGAAACGGCGCGCATTAATTTCCCCAGCCTTATAGCCATCCAGATGATTAATATTGGCGACTTTCTGCAACGCCTGGAACCGGTCATCATTTTCGTCTGGAGCTTTACCATTTTATTAAAACTGACTGTTGTCTACTATACCTTTACCCTGGGCACGGCCCAGCTTTTAGGCCTGCAAGATTACCGCCCTCTGGTGTTGCCGGCAGGCCTTCTGCTAACCTTTTTAACCATGAGCCTCTATGAAAATTTTTCCCAAATGTTAATCTTTGCCGGTCGCGCCTTCCCGTTTTATTTCCTTCCTGCTTACCTGATCTACCCGGCTTCGCTGCTCCTGGTAGCTAAAATACGCAATATTAAAGGGTAAGACTACTGCCAGCAAGTACATAATTCCCTGCTTGTAACGGCACAATATTGCGGGGGTGATTAAAATGAGCCACAAAAAGGATAATGACCGGCTGCGGACGGAAAGACAGCTCGACAAATTGAAGTGGGAAACGGCCAAAGAATTGGGTCTGGATGATGACCTGGCCAACCCGGGGGATGAGTTGACCACCGGGGAAGCCGGTAAAATCGGCGGCAATATGGTGCGCAAACTGGTGAAGGCGGGGGAAAAGGCCCTGGCGGAAGAAGGCGAGCGTAAAGCCCGTTTAAACCTGCAGGATGAGCTGTAGCCGGTCATAAACCGGCTTATTTTTTTGGTTTTGTAGCCGCGGTCAGCTAAGCTGTACCATGGCCTTTTAGTCCGGGCAAAAAACTGTGTCTCCCGGCATAAAGTTTAGCAGGCAAGAAACTTCCGGGAGGGAGAGCCATGTTGACGGAAAGTATGGAAGATTACCTGGAGATGATCTACAGGCTAATCCAGGAAAAAGGTTATGTCCGGGCAGTCGACCTGGCTGAAGCCCTGAACGTCCAGCCCTCATCCGTTACCAGGATGATTCAGAAGCTCCATGAAGAGGGTTTTATCCAGTACGCAAAGTACCGGCATATTGCCCTCACCGATAAAGGGAAACGGCTGGGGTATTTTCTCGTCTGGCGCGATGCCGTGCTCAAAGAGTTTTTAACCCTCCTCAACGCCCGGGTAGGGGTGGAAGAACAGGTAGAAGGCATCGAGCATTACATCACGCCGCCTACCATGTGCCTGTTTCGCAACCTGGTCCAGTACTTTCGCACCCATCCCGAATGCCTGGAAGAGGTCCATGCCATGAGTCGGCTCAACAAGTATCCGGAAGGAGAAAAACTGGAGGACCTCAGGGCCTGGCTGTTCCGCCACAGCAGCGACTAAGTCCTACTTTCATCCCGCTTTTCCTGGAGGTACTCTTCATGGTGCCGGCAGGAGGTCATCCTGCCGCGACAATATCCAGCAGGCCTGCCAGCAGCTTTACCAGGAAGCAGGCAGCCAGGCCCAGGGCCGTCGGGATTACAGCCGCCAGGAGGGGCCATTTCAGGCTTTTCGTTTCTTTATAAATGGTCAGCAGGGTGGTCCCACAGGGCCAGTGCATAAGGGAAAACAGCATGACATTAAGGGCGGTAATCCAGGTCCATCCGTGTCGCACCAGGATTTCTCCCAGCGCGGCCAGGCTATTCACCTCTGTGAGCATACCTGTCGAGAGGTAACTCATCAACAGGATGGGGATGACGATCTCATTAGCCGGCAGGCCCAGGATGAAGGCCAGGAGGATGTAGCCATCCAGGCCAACCACCTTGCCTAAGGGCTGCAGCCAGCCGGCCATGTGGTCGATAATACTGAAAGCGCCCAGGTGGACATTGGCCAGGACCCAGGTAAAGGCTCCGGCCGGGGCGGCCACCAGGACAGCCCTGACCAGCACATAGAGGGTCCGGTCCAGGACGGAGCGGATGATTACCCGTAACACCTGGGGCGGCCGGTAGGGGGGCAATTCCAGGGTAAAGGATGAGGGTACACCTTTCAGGAGGGTCCGGGAGAGCAACCAGGAAGTAAAAAACATCAGTACAATACCCAGCAAGATAATCCCGACCACGGTGAGAGTTGCTGCCGCTACCCCGGCCGCCGTGGTGAGCAAACCGCCCATAAAGATGCCGGCCAGGGTAATTAGCGTGGGAAAACGGCCGTTACAGGGGGAAAAATTGTTGGTCAGGATGGCCAGTAGCCGTTCCCGGGGGGAATCGATGATGCGGCAGCCCACGACGCCGGCGGCATTGCAGCCGAAGCCCATGCACATGGTTAAAGCCTGCTTGCCATGAGCGCCGGCCTTTTTAAAGAAATTGTCCAGGTTGAAAGCAATGCGCGGCAGGTAACCCAGGTCCTCCAGGAGGGTAAACAGGGGGAAAAAGATGGCCATGGGCGGCAGCATGACGGCAACTACCCAGGCCAGGGTGCGGTACATGCCCAGGACCACGATGCCATGTAACCAGGCAGGGGCATCCAGCCGGTGAAATAAGCTGGTAAGTATATCTTGAAAAGCAAATAGTAAGCTGGCCAGCAGCGCGGAGGGGTAATTGGCCCCCTTAAGGGTCAGCCAGAAGACAACGGCCAGTAAAGCTAGCATGATGGGATATCCCCAGAGCCTGGAGGTTAAAATGGCATCCAGCCGCCAGTCAAGTTCCCGCCGCGGCGCAGGTGCCTCCTTGACGGCCCGGGAAGCAATGGCTTCCGCCCGGGCGTAAAGGGCCGCCACAATCCGGTCGCGGTAAGAATCCTCCAGGTCACCGGCCAGGCGCCGGGCCTCAACAAGTACCGGGTCGGTTTTCTGACCAGCCATTATACCAGCACCTCTTTTACCTGTAACTTTATCCCGGGCTCAGATAAGTCGACGCCTAAAAACTGTTGTATTCCCTGTAACAGAGTTGCGTCGCCTTCCAGCAGGCGCAGGGCCACCCACCGGGCATTAAGCCGGCCCCTTAAAAGCGGCTGCAATTGCTTTGCCAGCCGGCCGGCGGCCGCTTCAATATCGGCGTCATAAATTATGGGTGCGGGGCCCGGGCAGAGGGCGCCTGTTGCCACAGCAGCAATCGTATCTTTTAAATGAGCCAGCCCCTCCCCCCTTCTTGCCGCCGTTGGTACCACCGGCACTCCTAATTCCCTGGCCAGGAGGGGGACATCAATAGCTATCCTTTTTCGCCGTGCTTCATCCATTAGATTCAAGCAAACCACCACGGCGTTTGTCGTTTCTGTTACCTGGAGGACCAGGTTGAGGTTGCGTTCCAGGCAGGTGGCATCGACGACTACCACCGTGACATCGGGCCTGCCGAAGCAGATAAAATCCCGGGCCACCTGTTCCTCGACGGAATTGGCCAGTAAGGAGTACGTACCCGGGAGGTCTACCAGGGTAAAGGTATGGCCCTGGTGGGTAAATTTGCCCCGGGCCTGCAAAACAGTCTTACCGGGCCAGTTGCCGGTGTGCTGTTTTAAGCCGGTCAGGGCATTGAAAACCGTGCTTTTGCCGGCATTGGGATTCCCGGCCAGGGCTACCAGGTAGCCGCCGGTGCTGGCCGGGAGAAAGTTTTCCCGTAAAGTACGAAAGCCTGTTGCCTGGTTTGTTAGCCCCATTCCGGCCACCCTCCTGCCTTACACTTGCTGCACCAGGACCTCCCGGCCTTCTTCCCGCCGCAGGGCAATGGTCGCCCCGCGGATAAAAAAGGCCGTAGGGTCACCACTGGGACTGCGGCGTAAGGCCACCACCCTTGTGCCCGGTACCAGCCCGAGATCCAGGAGGCGGCGCCGGGCCAGGCCCCGGGCCTGTAAGGAAACTACTTCGCCGGAACTGCCCGGCCTGAGGTTGCTGAGGCTAGTGATCGTACTCATTGGCACTCCCCTCTTCATAGCCTGATAACTGATCGCCCGGCTTCCTTAACCCACATTTTTGCTTGCCACGCAATCCCTTGCCGGCCGGCAACTTTCTGATATCAGGCTATGCCGCCCGCCGGGCCAGTGTTACCCCTGCCTTTTAAACCGGGAAAGTAAAATTTTGGCTTAGAAAAAGTGTAGCTACACCATGGTGGTATAAATTCATGGTATAAATTTAAAAGGTCCTGAGTTCAACTCAGGACCCGCTTTCCTCTCTTTCCCGCAAATCGCCTGCTTCATATTTCTCAATTGCCTCTATTACCCGGATGCGACCGCGGTCTTTGAGCACCTTTACCTTTTTTTCCAGCCTGACGCCTGCTGCCTCAAGAAGGGCTAAAGCGTGCACGCTTATTTCCGGCTCCAGCTCCAGAGCCAGGCCGCACAAGGAACTCAGCTCCCGGGGCATTGGTATGAGCCGCCCTTGAAGTCCGGCACCCTGGACGGTCTTTTCCGCCTTTAGGGCATAATGGGTGGAAGGAAAGGTCAGCAATACCAGCTCGTCAGGCATCCCGCAGCACCCCTACCAGTTCCCGCACGGCAGCCAGGGTGGTCTCGATTTCGGCCGAGGTATTAAAGTACCCCGGGCTCAGCCGCAAGGTACCTGTCGCTAGGGTACCGGTGGTCTGGTGGGCCAGGGGGGCGCAGTGGAGACCTGAACGAGTTGCAATTTCATAATGATCCGCCAGCCAGGCGCTGGCCTCCCCTGCCGAGATACCCCGGATATTGATTGATATCACCGGTACCCGCCTTTCCGGCTCCGCAGGGCCGTAGACAGTCACTTCCGGGATTTGCTGCAAGCCCTCTAAAAGCTGGCCTGTCAGCTCCCGGGTATGCCGGCGGATCTTCTCTAACCCGGTTTCCTGGATAAATCTTACCCCCGCCCCCAGGGCGGCAATGGCCGGGGCATTGATAGTGCCGCTTTCAAATTTGTCGGGCATTATTTCTGGCTGGGTAAACAACTCCGAGCTGCTTCCCGTACCACCATAGATGAGCGGCCTGATAGTATCCGGGTAGCGGATATAAAGACCGCCGGTACCGGGAGGACCCATTAATCCCTTATGGCCGGTAAAGGCCAGCAGGGTAATCCCGGCCGTTTCTACATCTACGGAAATTTCCCCGGCCGTCTGGGCCGTATCTACCAGGTACTGGAGGTGGTGGCGGCGGGCGATCTCTCCCACTTCATGAATAGGCATAATGGTGCCAGTAACATTGGAAGCATGGGTGAGGCAGATCAGCCTGGTACGCGACTGGATTGCTTTTTCCACCGCCAGGGGGTCCAGGGTGCCGTCGGCGGCACAGTTAACGATGGTAAATTCCACTCCCTTGTTTTTCAGGGCGTATAAGGGCCGAACCACGGCATTATGTTCCATGCTGCTGATAATGACATGGTCCCCGGATTCCAGCAGTCCTTGGAGGGCCAGGTTCAGGGCTGCGGTAGCATTGACCGTGAAGACTATCTGTTCCGGCTCCCGGATGCCGAAAAGAGCTGCCAGCAATTCTCGCGTTTCCAGCACTACCCGGCCGGCGTCCAGGGCCCCTTTATTGCCCCCGCGGTTAACGCTGCCGCTCAACTGTCGTAACCTGGCATCAGCCGTCTGGTAGACGACTTCCGGTTTGGGCCAGGAGGTGGCGGCATTATTCAGGTAAATCATGCGCTAATCCCTGACGCTCCCTATCCCGGCTGGAAGAGCCGGGTTATTTTCCGGCAGGACTCTCCTGCTGTCATATAATATTCTTTTTTTAACCGCGATACCCTGTATACGTGGTATAACTTTTTGTTATAAGTCTTTCCTCCCCGGTAAGAAAGTTACTTCCAGCTTGCGGCGATAGCGCTGCAGTATTTTCACGAAGCTGGAGCCAAAAAGCAGATAAAAGGTAGCGTTGCCTGCGGCATGAAAGGTATCAAGCCAGAAACTGGCAGCATAAGTGGCCACCAAGGATTGCCAGGTCAGGGGATGAATAAAGCCCGTCCAGGTCCACAGGTTCATTATCCAGCCAAAAAGGTATCCCCACAGAAAGCTAAATACCGTCATAACCTTTTTGCCCGCCCGGGGGAAGATAATCCCCATCACCCCTGCCGAGGTGCCGGCCAGCCCCCAGGCAAACATCTGCCAGGGCGTCCACGGGCCCTGGCCCAGGAAAAAGTTGGATACCAGAGCCGCTGTGGAACCGACCATAAACCCGGCCCGCGGTCCGAAGACAAAGCCAGAAATGATTACCATAAAGGTGGCCGGCTGGATATTGGGCAAAGCAGCAAAAGGAACCCGGCCAACGGCGGCAATAGTACCCAGCATGGCGATTACGGCTACCTCCCGGGAAGAAACCCGTCCCTGTTCAAACCCCCAGTACAGCAAAACCAGAGCCATAATAATTATTACCGAAGCCAGCAAACCCCACCCCTGGCCCAAAAGAAGGGCGTTTATCTTGATACTGGCCAGCAACAAGCCCAGGATAAACACCAGGGCAAGGGGCAACAGCATTCTACGCCAGAAAGCCACAGGTAATAACCTCCCAAAACGCCAGCCGGGTCGTATAAGGCGGCACAGGCAGCCTGGAAAAAATCGCAAAGAACATCCCATGCAATGGGAAAGCCGTACTCGCTAACCGGCCCGCCGGTACGGGCCGGGCGGCGGTCCCTCCGGATCCCTCACCTTACTTCTGGAACTGCCTGCCTGGCAGGCCATACGGGTTCCAGCCTGTCCAGGGCATCTTGCAGGGTCAGGACACCGTCAACATAGCCGCGGCACATTTTACCAATCTGGGTGGAATAAAAAACCGACTGGCCCAGGACCTGGTGTTTAGATCCATCGGCTACGATCCGGCCGGCAAACAGCAGCAGCACCCGCGTGGCGTAGGCGGCGGCAAATTCTACATCGTGGGTCACCAATACCACACTTACTCCCTCCCTGCTTAAGCCCGTCAACATTCCTCCCAGCTCGTCTTTCAAACGATAATCCATCCCCCGGGTAGGTTCGTCCAGTACCAGAAGCCGGGGCCGGGTCACCAGTATCGAGGCCAGGGCTACCCGCTGGCGCTCGCCGCTGCTTAAATCGCGGGGGTTTACCCGCCGGTAGCGCTGTAAGCCGAGCTTCTTCAGGAGTTCGTCAACCACACCGTCATCGGTTAGACCGAAATTTTTTAAGGTGAATAGTAATTCCTCTTCCACGGTATCCTGGAAGAGATAATCATTGGGATTCTGGGAAAGGTAGGCAATCCTGCCGTCCCCGGGCCGGCACTCGTTACTCAGGTCGCGGCCCATTACCAGCACCCGGCCCCGTCCCGGTTTTAACAAGCCGGCCATGGTCTTCAGGAGGGTGGATTTACCGGCGCCGTTATTACCCAGGATAGCCACCAGCTCACCGCCGGCAATTTGCAAACTGATGTCCTGCAGGGCTTCTTTACCGTTGGGATAGGTAAACCATACCCTGCTCATGGTCAAAACCGGTTCTCCCGGATTTTCATTTACTACCGGCCTTAAAGGAGGAAACTTCCGGTAGTTAAAGTTGGACCGCAGTAACCGGCGTCCTTCCTTGACGGTAACGGGAACAGAGGGGAAACCTAGCCGGGCAAAAAAACGAGCCACGGGAGGAATAAAAGGAATTTCCCTTGCTACCGCCCAGCGGGCCAGTTGTTCCGGTGTACCCTCATATTTGACCTGGCCGTCTTCCATGAGCACTACCCGATCAGCAAGGTGGAAACACCTTTCCAGCCGCTGCTCGATTAAAATTATGGTCAGGCCCATCTCCTCATTTAACCGTTTAATGAGATTAAAAAATTCCTCGGCCGCTACTGGATCCAGCTGGGAGGTAGGCTCGTCTAAAACCAGCGCTCTTGGCTGCATGGCCAGGACGGCAGCCAGAGCCAGCTTTTGCTTCTGCCCGCCGGAAAGGTGCGCGGTAAATTCCTGTCTTACCTCTGCCAGATCCAGAAAGCTCAGGACTTCGGCTACCCGCCGGGACATTTCTGCCTGGGGCAAGCCCAGGTTTTCCAGGCCGAAAGCGATCTCGGCCTCGACACTGGTCATAACCAGCTGCTTTTCCGGATCCTGGAAGACTATCCCTACTTCCCGGGCCAGTTTTCGCCGGTCCATCTGGCCCATGTCCCGCCCTTGAAAATAAACCTTGCCCCCAAACCTGCCGCCGTAAAAGTCCGGGATCAGTCCGGCCAGCGCCCGCGCTAAAGAAGACTTGCCCGATCCCGAACCGCCGGTTATAAGCAAAAACTCCCCTTCCTCGATACTTAAATCAATGCCTTTTAAGGCCGGTTTTTCCCTATCCGGGTAATAATAGGTCAAATTTTCACATTGAAATAAGGGCAACGCTGCCACCCCCAGCTCAATACCATCGGAACGGATAAAGAAAGAATGATAATGATTAAAATAATTATGGTCATAGGGCCTTTAATCAAGTAGTCCAACTGCGGGTAAAAAATGAAGGTGCTGAATCCTTTGGCCTGACCATAAACGGCCGTTGCTAAAGCCAAGAGGGCCCCTCCAAGGCAAAGGCTGTCCCGCGGCCGCCAGGTATCCCGCCGGTAACAGGAGCGCCGGCCGCTGCCAAAGGCCCGCGCCTGCATAGCCTCGGCTATTTCCAGGGAATCTTCTAGGGAAGAGAGGAGCAGGATATTCATCAGAGCAGCATATCTGTGCAGCCTTTCTTTTAACGTTCCAGTATGAAAATCAACGCCCCTTATCATTTGCACTTCCTGGATGTTTGCCATTTGCCTGACCATGGTCGGAAACAATCTGGTAGCCAGGGACAGCACCAGAGCCGATCTGGAGGCAAAGCGTGCCAGCAAACTTAAAACTTTATCCGGGTGAACTATAAGATTATAGAGGCAAAAGATGCTGATGATGGCTAAAAGCCGCACGCTCATAGCCGCTCCGTAACAAATGGCTTCCAACGAGACGGTTAAGCGGCCGAAAACCGGCAGGCGCGGTCCCCACCAGATTATCGTCTTCCCGGCATGGGTCAACAGGGCGTTGACAATAATCACCGGCAACAGCAAGCCCAGGCTGAGCCGCAAATAAATTTCCCAGACCGCAAGACCCCGGGCAGCGCTAATGGCCAGGACAACGACCAGTAATAACCCCAGCAGGTAAAGGGGGTTGGTGAACACCAGGGCCAGCACAAATAAAATGCCCAAGTAAGTCAGGGCTGCCGCCGGATGCAGGCTCTGTAAAAAGAGACCTTTGTCCTGGTAAAAAAATTGATTGAACATCTTCAGTGAAGCCCTCCAAAATGTGCTCCTGCGGAAACTGAAATACTATTTTTCGCCCGTTGGATGTTCCTTGCGGAGCTGACGATTGCCGGCATCGGCTGTTGCCATAAAGGTGGTTTAGTTTGAATTTTTTATGCTCACCGTTTGGGAAATTGCATCCCAGTCTACCTGGTAGCCAAAGGCTTCCGCTACAAACCGGGCCGGGAGATAGGTACGACCTTCTCGCAGCAGGGGAGCGACGCCGATGCTCCTGGGCTGGCCATTGATGTAGCCGGTCTCTTCGCCAATAACAAGGGTTACTGTAACGCCATCCTTGCTCAGTTTAACAGCAGAAGATTTCTCATCCCAGCTAACACCATCACCAGGCACGTCCAGGGCATAAGCCAGGTAACGCACGGGTACATACGTCCGATCGTTGTCAATGAAAGGGGCTGCATCCATCGCCTTTACATCTTCTTTCCCCTCGGCCACAACTGTATAGCTCCTGTCGCCAACAATAAAACGTGCTTTATACCGGTTAGCAGCAGGCGGCGTGGCTAATCGAGCATAAAACGGCTGACCAAAATAGAGGCTGGCCAGGGCCATTAAGGCCTGACTGGTAGCCATTTCATTACTTCCCGCCCCAGTGATGTGTTCAAAGGAACCGTCAGGCAACTGGAAGCGAAGGAGGGCAGTTAAAATATTTCCTCCTGCTTTGTTAAAATTGCCTTGAAGTGGATCAATGCCAACTGCAGTCAGCCCTTCAATGACCATGCAGGAGCTTTCTGGATTTTCCGCCCCCCAGGACTCAAAACCGCCATTTTCTTTTTGGGCCTTAGCCAGGTAAGCCACTGCCTTTTGGACAACCGGACTATCTTTTTTTTCACCTAAAGCCCCCAGGGCCATTAACGCCATACCGGTAGAATCCACATCGGACGTTTCTTTATCTGTAGCGTCCCAGTAAAAGGAACCGTCGGCGTGCTGCCTGGCCACCAGCCAGCTTAGGGCCTTGCTCTTATCGGGAATATCAGCGCCGGCAGCATGCAGGGCCAATACCGCCCAGATATGGGCATTAACTAGCTGTTCACCGCCATGAGCTATATTGTCAGCAAACTTACCACTGGCGAGCTGGGCATCCTGGATCTTTTTTATAAGGTTCTGGCCCTGGTAATTATAGGGGTTCCCTCCAGCAGCCAGAACGGCCAGGACCAGGGTGGCATAATCATTCATTTCCCCGGATGCGGTAGCAGCAGCCAGCATTTTTTCACAGGCCTGGCCGGCCAGCGTACCTTTTAAATCCCTTCCTGACGCCGCCAGGGCAATATAGCTCCAGGGAGACAAAATACCTCTGGCCTTCTCTCTTGTTAACAAATAAGCGGCAGCGTTATTTAATGATTTTCCGGCGCTATCCAACCCGGCAAGGGCCCAGGCTGGCGTGGCGGCGCCAGCGATAAGTAAGAATAAAATTAAAAAAGCCAGTGCCAAATCTGAAATCCTCTGTTTTAACATGCCTGTGTACCCCTTTCCTGATAAATCAAGGTGAAGCCGCCTTCAACTCTTCCCAGGTGGGCCCGGTACTGTTCAGGGTTTCGCTATACCACCAGATAATCTTATCACCTGACCGAATCCCTTTCTCGCTGGCCGCCACCATGGGGATCTCCTCGTTAACCTTATACATCCAGCCGGCCATACCTTTATTGTCTTGCCCGGCTATACCCAGGACAAAATTGCCGTATACAGGGCTCATGCTGTATTTCAGGCCGCTGGCATCCAGGGCCCCGAGGGCCGTCAACCCCCATTTGTTGTTTTTAGCAACCGTCACCGTAGCAGGACCATAAAGGAGTTGCCCTTTCATGCCAACTACGGCAATATCCACCCGACACCCGGAGGCGGCAGGAGAATCCTGGTTATAACTGCTGTTGCCGTCTTTCTTAGCTGCTGGTAGAGGGGCGCTGCTGCCGGCATCACTCTGGCTGCCAGCACTCTGCGCCAGCTGTGTCGCCTGGGGAGTACCGGCAGGTCCCGAGGCTTTCCCCCCGCCGGTTATAGCGCTGTCACCTGACTTCTCCCCCGCCGTTTTTTCCGGCGGCTTGAGGGTCTCAGGCGCTTTTTGATTGCCGGCACTTTCCGGAACGCTGCCGGCAACAGCATTCTCCGCTGGTAAGGGAGCCCCGGTGGGTGGTGTCCGGACATTATCAGCCCCGCGTGGCCCGGTATAGAAATTGGAGATTGCCGGCCCTATTAAGGCCAGTAAGACGATCAGGGCCGCTACCAGGTAAATAAATTTTTTTTGCATTTACGATTCCTCGCTATGCCTGTATTATCAGTCCCGTTAAGGCCACCTTGTCTGGGCCCGTAAGATCTCTAGCAATGATGAGGAGCACCGCTGGACTCGCCGGCGCTCCCCACCGTTTTAATCATTCTTTTCTATCTACTCTGCTACTAGCATCCTGTAGACCATCACTGCACATTCTGCCCGGCTGGCCGCCTCTCCGGGCCGGAAAGTCCCATCTTCAAAGCCTTTAACCAGCCCGTGGGCGGCAGCTGCACCCACGCTCTTTCTGGCCCAGGCAGAGACTTTGTCGTTATCTTTAAAGGATAGTTTCTCCTCGCCCTCAGGCAAGTTCATGGCCCGTACCAGCATAACCGCCACTTCTTCGCGGGTAATGGTCTTTTCCGGGCGGAAGGTGCCGTCCTCATAGCCCTTGACCAGGCCGTTGCCGGCGGCGGCAGTTACTGCCCCGGCGTACCAGGCGTCACCTTTTACGTCCTTAAAGGGGTTCTTCGTCCCTTCTTTCACCTCCAGGCCCAGGGCCTTGACCAGGAGGCTGGCAAATTCCGCTCTGGTCACCGCCCGGCCCGGCTCGAAGCGGCTGCTGTCCACCCCAGCCACAATGCCAGCCCCGGCCAGGGTTTCAATGGTATCCTTCGCCCAGGCAAACGAATTATTAGTTACATCCTCAAAAGATTTCCTGGCTTCCTTTGCAAACACGGCATAGTCGGAGAAGTGGTTTATCCGGGCCAAGATTAAGCCTTTAGACATGTCGACCACGGCCGGTATAGCTACCCACTGGCCTTTTGTCTTATCGTACCAGGCCAGGGCCAGGTTTTCCGGTTTGGCCAGGGGCGGCAAGGCAATTTTTAAGTTTAAGGTCACCGGTATGTTGAAGGTAGTTCCGTCGGGTCCAAAATTGTAAATTGCCGATATTTGCTGGTAGCCTGCCGGCGGAGGAGCCTGGGCGGCATTACCCCCGTTATTTCCAGCGCTCGCAACAACAGTATTCTTCTTAATGGTAATCTCTAAATCGTTTTGTAATGCCTCGGCTGGTATGGACAGGGCTATTTCTTCTTTAGCATCAGTTATGATTGCTCCCGCTGAAGCGGTGACCTTCTGGGCCAGATCAATTTGGTTTTGGGCCAGTTCTTTTCTCAGGGCGGCAATTTCAGCACGGCTCATGGCTTTTTCGCCGCCAGTGACTACCACGGCTTTTTTAACTTCGCTTAAAGGAGCGATCTGGAAGGTACCCTCTGTTAATTCCAGCAACTGGTTAATTTTCGCTAATGCATCCACGGCAACTTGGGGGGCCTGTAGGGCTACTGGGAGTTTTTTATTTTGCTCCTTTAGATCGGCCGGTACAGACATAGCCGTCGAGGCAGATGTGCTGCTTTTTACCAGACTTTCCCACACTGGTCCCGAAGAGCTCCAGTCCGTACTGTACCACCAGATGATCTGGTCGCCCTCCTGGATCGCTTTCTGGGAAGCGCCCACTATGGGTACGCTGCCGTTGACTTTGTACATCCACCCGTTCATACCACTGTTGGCCTGGCCGGCGATGCTTTTAACAAAGCCGTTATCGTCGACGTAGGAAAGACCGGTGGCGTCCAGGGCTCCCAGGGCCGTCAGGCCCCACCTGCCGTTTTTGCTCACCATGACCGAGCCGGGCCCATAAAGGAGCTCGCCGTTCATGCCTACTACGGCAATGTCGACGATGCAGTAATCACGATCCGGAGTGGATGAGGTGGGTAAGGTAATATTGAGAATGGCCGTCGCCGTCAGGCCGTTATAAATAGCCTTTACCACCGTCTGGCCGGTATTGAGGGCAGTGACCAGGCCGTAGTCGCTGTCAGAAACACTAGCGATGCTGGTATCGCCCACCGACCAGACGGCCTCGTTGGTCACGTCGCTCCTCGTGCCGTCAAAATAAGCCAGTACGGCCTTAAACTGCTGCTTGCCGTTGAGATTGAGGCTGGCAGCAGCAGGTTGAACAAGAAGGCCCAGGGAAGTTCTGGGGTCGATTGTTCCAGCCAGGATAAGATAAGTATAAAGGGCCTCGCTGGCGTCCAAAACATTTCTATATGCACCAAAGCTACCATCATCGTTCAAGGCTTTGAGCATCATGTAGGATACCGGCGATAACCCCGTAGGGCTTCGCCAGCTCAAAAGATCATGTCCCAGCCTTTTCAGGGTAATAATCACTTCGGTGGTATCTACTACCGGATCTTCGGCCCAAGACTCGGTGCGATAATACACGCTGCCGTCAGGCTGCAGCCACTTCTTTAAATAGGCCAGGCCCTTATCGATGGCGCTCTGGATTTGCGGGTCATTTTGTTGATAACCTGGCAGATAAGTCAAGGCCCGGATCGCCTGGGCGGTAGACATAAAGTCGGGGTAAAAAGTGTTACCCACCGCCTCTCCCCAGGCGCCATAAGTGGCCTCGGCCACGCTTTGCTTGCCCAGGATGTAATCGTGGGCATAAACATCATTGATTAAGGTTATCTGGCCCGCTTCCCCCAGAGCAATATAGGCCCACATGTCGCTGTAAACGCTGTTGTCAAAACCGTTAGGAGAATGCCGTTCCTTTAAAAGATTTGCCAGCTTATTTACCCGTACTGTATCACCCCATCTATTTAAGGCCAACAAGCATTGGGCTATAGTTTTCGTTCTTGATCTTTTCACCCATGGAGAACTGCTGCCGGCATAATCATTATACGTTTTACCTAAAGATTTTAAGGCAATCAGGGTTTCGGCCGTAGAAAAGGTACTATCCCACTGGGCCGGGATAGCGCCAGTGTCTACGTCCTGGATATCTTTAAGGTAAGCCAGGCCCTCCTGGATGGTTTTATAAACGTCGCTACCTTCTACCTTCGCCCCGTCAAAGTAGCTGAGGGCCGTAAGCACCTGGGCCGTTAAATCCGGTTCCTCCGCGGTATAACCGCTCCATGCCGCTCCGGCTGGCTGCCCCCAGGCGTTTTTATGTTCATGTTTAAACCCATTAAGGTAGTTCAAGGCATACACCTGGTCAATGACACTAAGCCTGCCTGCTTTGCCAAGGGCGGTTAAAACTGTAACATCGTCATAAATGCTGTTGCCAAAATAAATCGTTCCATTAGTAGTCTTTTGTTTAGCAATAATGGCGTCGGCTAGCATATTAATGTAACTTGAAGTCGGATCTACGGCATAAAGGGCGGTTAATTCTTTCGCCAGATAGACGGCATCCAGTACGGAGGGATTGCTGGCAGCAGCCTCGGCAGAGGCAATAACGACATTTTTCAAAGATTTACCATTATAGACCCACCCGCCTCCAGAAAGGTCTTCACCGGCGTTGACCAGAGCTTCTACGCAGCGATAATCAAAGTTCCAACCGTTGACCTCATAAGTTAAACTGCCATTCTGGTAACGATTTTTAAAATAAGAAACTGCCTTGCTAATGCTGTCCTGGACCTGGTTATAAACAGGATCATTAACCGGCAAATCAGGTTTTACCAGCGCCAGGGCCTGCAGCGGTGCCTTGGTGCCATAATCATTGGCCAAAGGGCCAAAGCTACCGTCGGCATTCTGGGTCGCCATAATGTAAGTAATTAAACTATTATTATTGCCAAGTAAGTCGGCCAGTTTTTCGATGCTGCTTTTTAACGTTTCCTCATTCTTGGTCCATTTTACTTTATCTTCTAGATTTTCTCCCGCCAGGGTAAGTATGTAGGCCGTGTAGCCGTCAATCTTCTCCCCGGCCTGGTAGCGGTCGTTAATAAATTTTATGGCTTTGGCGGCCAGTTCTTGGGCAGTATAGGCAACGGCCTGATCCGCGGCCATAGCCTTGTCCGGGACAACAAAAGGTACAAGAAAGCTGAAAAGAAGGCAAACCGTTGTTGCCAGGGATATAAAACGCCTGTTGAACCTCTTATAGGACATTCCTGCCACCTTGCCTTTCATAAAATTTAGCCAGAGAATCAAAAGGGTCTTAACGGGTGTCACACCTTTACGACGTGCTCCAGACCCAGCACCTGTCTGCTTGCAAAAATGAAAAAGACGGCCTCATGCTAACACCTCCCTGCAATACTCCCCGGGTGGGTTAGAATAGGCCGTCCATCTACCGTTCCCGGCGCATCGTGAACATCCAGTTGTTGTCCCTTGTTGGAAGCTCCTTGCCGGGCCGGCTGGCAGCATTTAAGCCGGCCCCTCGGGGCCAGGCGCCTACCCTGATAAAATTAAAACCCCTGCTCCAAAGAAATCAGGGGTTATGCCGTTTCCCCATCCTGCGTAGGGAGCACCAGCTACTTCGGCAAGCACCAGGTCTCCTGGCTCGGGTTCACCGTTCCCCCACGCCTTCCCAGCCCGCACTCAGCCTAAAGAAGTTAACCCGTTACAAAAACGTACTGAGTAGCGGTCCAGTGGCCTGATGCGGGGTCACTCCCCCTTACAGTGGCGCGACCGCGCCGGATTTGCACCGGCTTCCCTTGATGCCTGCACCGTTATTCATTTTTCTTTATATAACCATTCTACAGATACTACCAGAATCCTCCCGGCAAGAACTTTTTTATTTGCCCCATATTTATTTGCCCCATAAAGTCCTCTTACTACTTTCCTATCCTTGCCAATTGTACCATCAAGCTATCCCACATGGCTTTGACGGCATTTGCTGCCGCCCCGTGGGAACAGGCCGTAAGCGGCACGGCATTTACCAAGGCCCTGGCCACGTCGGCATCGAAAGGTATTTTACCGGCTATGGTAAGGCCCTGCTCATAACAATAAGCTTCAATCTCCCGGCTTTTCTCAGGGGCCAGGTCATATTTGTTAATACAAACGGCCACCGGTACTTTAAAGTGGCCGGCCAGCTTCACCACCCGTTCCAGGTCGTGCCAGCCGGCTACCGTCGGTTCCGTCACCACCAGGGCCAGGGTTACCCCGCTCAGGGAGGATATGACCGGGCAGCCGATGCCGGGCGGGCCGTCGGTAATGATCAGCCGGGCCTTATTTTCCTCCGCCAGCCGCCGCGCTTCCTGGCGTACCTTCGTCACCAGCTTGCCGGAATTGTCCTCGGCCAGGCCTAGCTGGGCATGTACAAGAGGGCCGTGAGGTGTTTCTGAAATATACCAGTACCCGGCTAGGTTGGGTTTCATGGTAATGGCCCCTGCCGGGCACGTCAAGGTGCAGACCCCGCAGCCTTCACATGATAGAGAATCCACCTGAAAAACGGAGCCCCTTGACCCGTTATCTGCCTTCGTGATAGCGCCAAACCGGCAAACTTCGATACAGCGGCCGCACCCGGTGCAACGCCCGGCATCAGTAACCGCTTTGTTGGAGCCGTAAAATTCATTGACGCTCTCCACCTCCGGCCGCAGGAGCAGGTGCAGGTCGGCAGCGTCAACGTCACAGTCGGCCAGGACTTTATCCTCCGCCAGGGCTGCCAGGGCAGCAACGATAGAAGTTTTACCGGTACCGCCCTTACCGCTAATTACCAGCAGCTCTTGCATGTTGTGACACCAGCCTCTCTATCTCCTGCCAGAGGCCGACAAAAGGCGGTACCCAGTCGGGATAATCTTCCACCAGGCATCTCCCTCTGGCATAGGTGGCAGCATATCTTTTGTCAAAGGGGATTTTCAGAAGGACCGGAATCTTTTCCTGGCGGCAATAACGCTCCACCCGCAGGTCACCCAGGGTGGAACGATTGATAACCACCGCAAAAGGAATACCCAGTTCTCGCACCATGCCGACTGCGAGCTTGAGATCATTAAGGCCGAAAGGAGTGGGCTCCGTAACCAGCAGGCAAAAATCGCTGCCCTTCAAGGCAGCTACTACCGGGCAGGAAGTACCCGGCGGGGCGTCTATAAGGGTGAGCCCTTCTTTGTGGGCGAGCCTTTTGACCGCTCTGATCACCGGGGGTGCCAGGGGCACGCCCACATCAATCTTGCCGTGGACAAAATCAATCTTGCCGGCCTGGCCCCTGGCTACCGCCCCGATACGATAAGGTTTCTCTGTAATTGCACCCTGGGGACACACAATGGCGCAGCCGCCGCAGCCGTGGCACATTTCCGGAAAAGTAATAACCTTACCCCCGGCGACGGCCAGGGCGTGAAAAGCGCAAACTTCGCTGCACTTGCCGCAGCCGTTACATTTGGTATTGTCCACTTCCGGGACCGGCAGGGTCACTTCCTCTTCTTCCTGGAATACCGGATGCAGGAAGAGATGGGCATTGGGCTCTTCTACATCGCAGTCGAGTACCTGCACCGGTATTTTCCTGGCCAGGGCCAGGGCCAGGTTGGTAACAATGGTCGTTTTCCCCGTGCCCCCTTTGCCGCTGGCCACAGTGACAAGCATTCCCTTCACCACACTTTAATCAAGACTGAGAGCATTATTCGGGCACTCATCAACGCAGGCGCCGCACTCCAGGCACTCGTCGGCATTAATAGTCGCTACTTCTTCAACGGTAATGGCTTCTACCGGACAAACCTCGACGCAGCTGCCACAGCCGGTGCACTTATCTTCATCAACCCTGGCTGCCATGTTACTCTCCTCCGTTTATTTTAATGATTGCAGCCATCATGGTCATGGCTGCAGGTACTGCCGGTACTCTTGAGATTACCGCTCAGGTAAGCATTCACTGCCGCCTCTACGGGGCCGGAAGCACCGCTTATTACTTCAATGCCCCGCTCACCGAACAATTCCACGGCGCGGGCGCCGATGCCGCCGACAATAACGCAGTGAACACCTAAATTTGCCAGATAACCCGGTAAGAAGCCAGGCTGATGCCCGGGATTGGCAATAACTTCTTTACTTATTACTTTCCCGTCTTCAACGGTAAACAGGCTGTACTGGGAACAATGGCCAAAATGCTCGGCTACCATTTTTCCCTCGGTTGCTACGGCGATCTTCACCATCTGTTACCTCCCCGACCCATACCAAAATGAGACCCTACGTTAGCCTGGGAAAATAGCGTGGCCTCTCCGGCCTGCCACTGCTGCAACGCCGCCTGGACCGTCGGTGCTGTAGTTGAGTAAACCTTAACTCCGGCACCCTGCAAAACCCGCAGGGCATTGGGCCCAACATTTCCGGTAAGGACAACCTCCACACCCCGGTTGACCATGGCCTGGGCTGTAGCCACTCCCGCCCCGCCGCCGGCGGCCATGTTATCGTTGGCTACGGCCTCAAAGGTATTCCTTGCTGTATCGGCAATAACAAAATACTGGCAGCGACCGAAACGGGGGTCCACCGCTGCCGCCGCATCTTTACCCTGGGCCGTAATAGCCACTTTCATTAATTTCGCCCCCTTCTATAATGGTCATTTGTCCAATAGCATTATATAGTTATTTTGACCTTATGTCAATAAAATATTAAACAAAAAGAGCCGGGATGTAAATTTATGACCCGGCCCCGCATTTTGGGTTTACCTACAGGTCCTCATTTTCCGGATCGCGGGCCTTATCTTGCCGCTCTTCCTGCTGTAAAGCCTTCAGCTGTTCTTTGACCGCTTTGAGCTGGCCTTCAAGCACGGCCGCCTGCTGCTTTAAAAATTCCACATCAGGCGCCGCGCCCTGGGGCGGTAAGGCACCGGGAAAGGGTGCGCCCCACCAGCCACCGGGAAACCAGCCATAAGACGGCGGGGAAAAACCCCAGGCCCACCTGCGGCCCAGGCCCAGGCCTAAGCCCCGGCCGCGACCCAGCCCAAAACCCAGGCCCCGTCCAAAGCCGAAAGCAGGATTCATAAAGCCCGGTACGGGGAAACCGTTACAAAAGCCGGCTCCGCGGCCGGTGCGTGGCCCGAGACCCCACGGACCGGTCCTGTCACCACGTGGCATTTTTACACCCCCTTTCGGTCTTATGTTCATTATTAGTATAAGTCTATTATGGCCATTTGTCAATAATAATATGCCATAAATAAAAAACCCGGAGGCCATCTCCAGGGTGCGATGATTACAGTTAACCCAGCGGTATGATTACCGGGATGTTTCTCATTTTTGCCATCACCACCGGTACGCCGTAAACATGGGCGATGTTATGCGGCGTCATCTTTTCCATTCCACTACAGGCGAAAACCTTACAGTATTTCAGTAAAATGAATGCTAAACTTGACTAATATTGTTATTAACCCCATGGGCAAATTTAGTAATAAAGGGTATAATATAAATATATGTCTTGGGGAAGGAAGGGAGATATTTTGACGCTCCAGGAAACGTCCCGCTCACCGGAACCACAACGCAAAGCCGACATCAGCATAAAATTATCGGAATTTGAGATCCCTCCCATGCAGGACATTTTACTCGTTGGTAAAAGAGCCCCTATTGGTCCCGAAGCCGTCAGGCGGATGGTTGATGCAGTCTCGCCGGAACAATATGAGATTGTTCGCCTCAATCACGAAGTTTTTGAAGCTGTAGTAGTTAAAAAATCTCTTTTAAGGCTCCTACCCAAAGAAAAACTTTTGCCAGTTGTAATCGACGAAGGAAACCGCATCGCCAGCGAGAATATGGTAATTAAGGCACAGGTAAATATTACTATTCAGATCAGCAGGACGGTGGATTTGTAGTGCCCACGGTAGAAGGCCTGATAAGCGAGAAGCTTTATACCATCGACCCTGTGGCCAGTGTCGGCCGGGCGGCACTAATCATGGAGCGTTATGGTATAGGTAGTCTACCGGTAGTTGAAGAAGGAAAACTGGTAGGCATCATTACTTCAAGGGATATAAAAAGATCTCACCCCAACCGGCTGGTTGCCGATGCTATGACTCGCAAAGTGATTACTATACCGCCAACGGCTTGCCTCACTGAAGCGCAAAAATTAATGGCCAAACATAAAATTGAGCATCTGGTAGTTACCAGAGAAAGTGATATTATTGGTGTCGTTACTCACACTCAAATTATGTCAGAATTGGGTAAATATACCGATGGCCTTACCGGGTTAAATAAAGCCGAAATCTTTTACGAAAAAGCCCTGGAGTTATTAAAAAAAGGCCAGGAGATTACGGTAATCTTCCTGGATTTAGATAACTTTGGCTTTATTAATAAAGAGTACGGCCACATCTACGGCGACAATGTCCTGCGCCAGACTGCTCTAATCTTAAATAGCTTAATCGACAGCAATAAGGAAACTCTATGTCGCTATGCGGGCGACGAATTTGCAGCCGTAACTAACCGGCCCCTGCCCGAAGCCGAAAAACTTGCCCGGCAAATGGTCCTGGCCCATGCTAATGAAAACTGGCCCGGGAAAATAAAGGTCGCCATTTCTGCCGGCGTAGCCGGAGGCCGCTGTTCAGAACTACACAATTCTGGTGAAGACAGTAGTTACATAGTCAAATACCTGGTCAATACGGCCAGCCTGGCTTCAACCAGAGCCAAAAAACTGAAAAAACCGGTAGTAGCTGTGAAGGCAATTGAGTTTAATAAAACTGTAGGTATGTAGGTATATTGGCCGTGACCTGGCGACAGGTTTGCTCCCTGCACGGTTGTCTTTAGCGCCGTAAGACAGGTTGCCATTCATACCTTGAAGCGCCCCACTTGTTCTTCTAATCGCCTGGCTACCCTGAGGACCTCCTGGGCTGTTGAGGCTATCTCCTGGGTTGATGCTGACAGTTCCTCAGCCGAGGCCGAAATCTCTTGTGCCGAAGCTGAAGTTTCTTCCGACACAGCACTTATGCTCTGAACCCGTTCCAGCATCACGTCCTTGGCCTTCACAGTGTTGTCTACCTGACGGTACGTCTCATCGATCGTGGGTGCTATAGCGGCTACCGAATGGAGTATGTCGTCAAAGGATTTGACCGTTTTTTCTACATTTTCCAGTTGCGCAACTACCTGCCTCCTGACTTCCTCCGAAGTGTTCACAACTTCATTGGTCCCCGCGGCTATAGTGTCCAACAGCGCCCTGATCTTATCCGAAGAAGCACGGGACTGCTCAGCCAGCTTGCGGACCTCATCCGCCACCACTGCAAAACCGCGGCCGGCCTCGCCTGCGCGCGCCGCCTCAATGGCCGCGTTCAAGGCCAAAAGGTTCGTCTGGTCTGCTATCCCGTTGATCACTTCCAGGATCTCGCCTACTTGATTCACAGAGCTGCTTAAATCAGTTAATTTCTCCACGACCACCTTGAAGGCCTCGCGCACATCCTTGATGGAAGCAATCAGGATGTCCAGCTCTTTCTTGCCTACACCTGCCAGCCTGGAGGTCTCTTCGGTGTTAGCCTTAACGTAACCAAGTTCGGTGTACACCTTCTCCAGGTTGGAGGTTATATTTTCAACGAGGCCCAGTATTTCCTGCAGGTGACCCGCTTGTTCCGAGGCTCCCGAGGCCACCTGTTGGATGGCCTTGGCAACTTCGCCGGAAGAAGAGGCGATCTCTTCTGAAGCAGCGCTTAAGGCCTCCGAGTTGCCGGCCAGCGTTTTAGCGTCTTCTTTGAGTCCTGAAAGCAACGGTTTGAGGTCGGCCTGCAGGCGGTGCACCGCCCGGACGAGCCGGCCTATCTCATCCTTCATGCGGAGGAATTTTTCAGAAACGGGTCGGGTGAAGTCGCCACCGGCTATAAGCCCCAGGTCGTCGACAGCCAGGGCCAGAGGAGTGGTAATAGTTCTTGCCATTACAAGAGTCAGTACCAAGGCAACCAGGATTATGATCAGGGAGACAAACAGCACGGACCATTTAAGGCCGGCGATCTTCTCCAGCACCTCGACTTCGGGGGCGGCAACTCCCAAAGACCAGCCGGTGCTCTCAACAGGTGCGTAGGCTATAATTTCCTTTTGGCCCTGGAAGATGTAATTGCCGACTCCCCTTTCTCCTTGAATCATCCTGGACATTACTGCCGCCAGGGAATCCAGGGAAGGGTCAGACTTAACCGCCTCCACGACATTCTCCTCATTTGTGACCCTCTCCGCGTCCTTGTGAGCTATGGTCTTACCGGTACTGTCTACTGCAAACGCATACCCAGTACGTCCATATGTAATGTCCGCCACCAGCTCGCTGAACTTTGTCGCGTCCACTATACCAATCAGCACGCCGATTATTTCATCGGTGGCATAGTTGCGTATAGGTGTGGTATAAGCAAATATAACCGACTTGTCGATCTTGCTGACAATAGTGCTGGAGACGAAAGTCTTACCCTCCAGGGCAGCCCGGAAGTGTTCCCGGTCTGCGATGTTAGCTTTACTGCCGTCGGAATATACTGCGTTCCCTTCCTTATCAGCAATGCCAAACCGCCTGAAGCCCAGACTTCCCGCTTTTTTTTGCTCTTCCCGGAGAACATCCAACTTTTCTTCTAGCGTGGCTTCGCGGTCGCCCCATCGCCCACGGATGACGGTGTTATTGGCCAGGGTTTCCATAACGTACATCCGCGCCTGGATGCGGCTTTCCAAAGTTTCGGCGGCCTGCTGGGCCATCTTCAACATGGCCTCTTTAGCTTCGCTCTCCAGAGCGTTCCTGGCACGGTCGTAGCTTACAAATACCAGCACCAGGCATCCAACTAGAACGATCAGCCCGAAGAGCGCGGTCATCTTGCCTCGCAGACTTCCTGTAAGTTTTCCCATCATACTGCTGCCGGTCGCTCCCGCTCCTGGCGAACTTCGGTCTGCGGGGCGACCTATACCTCCTTCATTACATTTGTCTTGCTAGAACGACAATAGCTTTGCCTCAGCCTCACCCATTAAGGAACTAACCTAACGTTTTACCCCATTTTGCGTTTAAATTTAAACGGCCGCTTTCACGGCGGCCGTAGAGAACCTGTATTTAATTTCAACTTACTTACTCCCCCGGCAGCCTGGCTACCATATCCTTAAAACGGACTTAGGTCCGCGGCTTTGCGCCCCCGCCTTTCGACGAGTTTGCCTTTAGCGGTACTGGCTGTATTATGCAATGTGACGTGACACAATCACTACTTTACTACATTTGGTCGACATTTGTCAACAGAAACCCCGAGGTGTGTCATCGGATTGTGATGTTGTCACGAGCTTGCTTGCCACAAGGGGCGACACCATCGCCGTTGCTGCCCTTCCTCCGGTTTAAGGACCAGAGAAGCCACCGGAGATATAATTTTAAATAAAAGACTAGAAGCCAGGATTGCGGACCCCAGTCCCTCGAGGAGTAAAAAGAAAAAAGCCGGTGAAGATTTATCACCGGCAGAGGAAAGATATTTCAGCCTAGCCGGCCCGTATTTCCTGGCGCATAAAGAAGTAATAGGCCAGGGCAAAAATCAGCATGGTGGCTGCGATAAGCCCTACCAGGTGCGGCCAGATGAGAAGCAGGCTCTGGTCCAGTGGCAGGCTTCCGGGTATAGCCCCTTCTAACTGTTCCACCAGTACAGGTCCTAGGGTCCTTACCCCTGGGTTCAAGAGAGTTACTGTAGCTTCATCGTAAAGAGTCGTCGTCGAAAGGCGGCTAAGATTTTGTTTCAAAGTCGCATTGTGCAGGACCCGGGCCGGCGCGGCATCTTCACTTACCGGAAGGAGACCGTCGGCAATGAGCCCCGCCAGCATCCCGGCAAAGAGGGCGAAAAACAGCCATACGGCTATCCCGGCCAGGGCCGAGGTGGCCGTCTGGCGGAACAACAAAGAAAATAGGAGGGAGACACTCAACCAGAAGGCTACATAAATAATGGTGACCAGGAGGTAAATAAACAACCGCCCGATTTCCTCGCCCGTGGGAGGAACGCCAATTAGCAGCAGCCCCAACCCAGCCACTAAGAGCCCCAGGGCCATGATGACCAAGGCCAGAACTACCAGACCGGCCAGGAACTTGCCGTTGATGACATCGTCCCGATAGATAGGCTGGGCGAGCAACCGGCTCAAGGTACGTTTATTATGCTCACCGTTAATGGCATCAAAACCAAGGGCCAGGCCCAGCAGGGGCCCCAAAAAAGAAATAAAAGTGATGAAGGGTGGTAAGGACCCGCCGCTGGTGGTAAAAAGGCGCAGGAAGACAAATTGAGGATCACCATCCCCTGCTGTCTGGCGGATGCTCTGGGCTGCTACGTAAAAGGCACCAATGCCGGCCACGGCCACCAGGAAAACCAGGATCGTAAAGCGGGTGCTGCTCAGGTTGTCCGCCAGTTCCTTCTGAAAAACAGTTTTCAGGCCACCGCTGAACCACTCCTGTTGCCGGAACCAGTCCAGCCAATCTTTTAGTTTAGCCTGCCATCGTGCCATGGTAACCCTCCCCCTGGAAGTACTCCCTGTATATATCGTCCAGGTCATAGCCCCGGGCGCGCAAATAGAGCAGGGTAAATCCTTTACCGGCCAGGTAAGGCGTAAGCTCGGGGCGGATATCGCGGCCCGCGGCGCAGCGGACCCGGATAAAGGCTCCGTGACGCTCGACAGCGGTCACGCCCTGAAGGGACCGGAGGGCAGAAAACAAATTGTCATTGTCCGGCTCGGCCTGCAGTTCAATCTCCAGGGGCTTGCCCGCCATGACTTGATGCCCGAGTAAAGCCACCGGCCCCGCGGCCAGGAGTCTGCCACCGACAAAAATTCCCACCCGGTCGCAGATTTGCTGCACCTGGTGCAGGAGATGGGAGGAGAGGAGAACTGTTTTTCCGCCTTCCCGTGCCAGCCGGACAATCAGGGCCAGCATCTCCCGTACGCCCTCGGGATCAATGCCCAGGGTAGGTTCATCGAGGATAATAATCGCCGGGTCCTTTACCATGACATCGGCAATGCCCAACCGCTGGCGCATCCCGCGAGAAAACTCCTTCACCTTGCGGTGGGCGTAATTGCTTAAGCCCACCTGGTCCAGGCTTAAAGCCACGCGCTTTTCAGCTTCCGCCGGGGGGATCAGGTTCAGACCGGCGGTATAGAGAAGGTTCTCCCGTGCCGTAAGGTCGTCGTAGAAGCCGACATTATCGGGTAAATAGCCCACTATCCTCTTAACCTCCAGGGGGTGACGGGTGGCATCTAAGCCCTTTACCAGGGCCTGGCCGGACGTCGGCTCAGTCAACCCCAGAAGCATTAAAATCGTCGTCGTCTTGCCGGCACCATTGGGCCCCAGCAGGCCGAAAATCTCTCCCTCTCTGATTTCCAGGTTGAGGTCCTGGACGGCAGTTATGGAGCCATAATGCTTGGTAAGGTTCCGGGTGACAATGACTGCTTCCTGTCCTGCCATGGCTATCGCCGTCCGTACTTCCGGAAAGTTCGCCCAACAGCACCAATTACACCAAGAACCAGGATTACCCCCACCAAACCCCATAGGGTAGAGGTCCGCACACTGACCCGCAAATCGGCGCTGCCACTAGTTTCCTGGGTACTGGCCGTAAGGCGCACCACGTAGTCACCGGCTATGGCCTTGGGCGAGGGTTTGATAAAAGCCGTTACCTGCTGGCTGGCGCCAGCCGGCAGCATGTCAATCTTCTCCGGTTTAAAGGTGACCGCCCAGCCGCTGGCTGCATTGGCGGCAAAGGTAATGTTGGCCAGGTCGGCGCTGCCAGTATTTCTCACCACCATGGTTACCGGGCTCTCTTTGCCGGCAATGGCGTCAGCGTTCAGGCGTCCAGACGGGGTAGTCAGTTCCAGGCTATAGGTGCCGGTAATGTTAACTTTGAGAACAACGCCTGCTTTACTGCTCCCCGAAATGGCTTGGATAGGAATATTATAAGTGCCTTCCTTGACGTTCTGGGGCGGCTTGACGGTCACATCCAGGTCCTGGCTCTTACCAGGCTTTAGACTTAAACTAGCAATCTGCTTGCTGTCATAAGCCGGGCTAAAGGTTACCTGCCAACCTGGGGGCGCCTGAGCGCCCAGGCTGTAGGAACGCTCCTGGGCGCCATTATTGGTCAGGCTAACCCGGAACTGGAAGCTTGTGCTACTGGTTCCGCTCAATACCGGGTAGTCGGTGGTCATCTTGTCACTGCCGGAAGCCACCTCTTTAATGAGCACCTGCAGGTCAAGGCGGGAAGAGGCGCTGCGCCCACTGGCCTGGACCACAAAGCTGTAGTTCCCGGGTTTAACATCGGCCGGCACTTCTACCTGGAAATCAACGCTGGCCGGATTATCAGTATCGGCAAAAGCCTGGCTGACAACCATGCCGCCGCCTTTAAACAGGGCCTGCCACCCTTTGGGGGCGGAAACAACTTTCAGATCAACTTTTTGAGGTACACCGCTATTGCGTAACTCCAGGGGAAAGGTAATCGTTTCCCCGGGTTGGGCCTCAATGCCCGGGAAGGCCGTGGATAGAAGCAGGCCGTTATCCGCCCTGGCTGTCTCTACAAAGGGACTGAAGGCCAGGGCCAGGAAAAATAAAAGAGTAGTCAGGACTAAACATGAGCGCTGGCGAAGCAAAATAATTCCCCCCTATCGCAGATATCAATAAATAAATTCTATACTATAGACGTCCGGTTAGGCCGGGAGGTTACAGCTTGGACAAAAAATTAGGGCGTTTTTAGCGCCCAGTCCCCGTAATCTTATCCTCCTCCCGATAGGGTATTACCTTGTCGCCGTCGAACTCCAAAATCAGGTAGTGGTATTCCGGCCCCCATTGCTCCTGGTAGGTAATCAGGATCAAGGCGCTCCTGCTGGTATCTGAACGTATCACCTGCACGGGTAAGACCAGGTAGGCATCGAGGGGTTGCGTATAGATAAGTTGCCAACCTACGGGCTGCCGGCGCTTGCTGATGGAAGCCAGGAGCTGGTTGGAACCCTCTACCTGACCGATGCTTACCAGGGCTTCGGGCTCCGGGCCGTTTAAGCTAACCATGCGGTATTGGAGTGGTGTAACTTTAAATCCTGCTGGCGGCTCAGGTGCAGTAGCCGACCATTGCCACCAAACCAGGAATAAAAAGACCAGCACCAGGGCCGCTGCCCCGGCCAGGGACCACTTCACCTTCCGCTGCCGGGTAGATACGGTAGGTACCTCTGTCATTGGTAAGGAAGCCACCCTATTTTGTACCCGCCGCCGCATGGCGGCTGTAAAATGCCAGCCAGCAAGGGGCGGCGGGACTTTCCCCGGTAATCCGGCCAGTAGTTTATCCAGGCGGTCCCGGCGTTTAGGCATCACCCTCACCTACCTTAAAAACTTGCTGCAGGCGCTGGCGGGCCCGGTAAAGACGGATCTTTACAGATGGCAGGGATATACCCAGGATTTTAGCAATATCCTTAAGGCTTAACTGCTCGTAATAATGGAGCCAGATTACCTCCCGGTAGATAACCGGCAAATTTAAAATAGCGCGCCATAATTCCTGCTGTTGCAGGTTTTCCAGCACCCGGTCCTCCACACCGGCAAAGGTATGCTCTGGCGGCTTAACGAGTTCTACGTCGCGACGACGGGTCCGGGCCCGCAGCTGGTCGCGGCAAAGGTTGACAGTTATATGGTATATCCAGGTATAAATGGAACTACGACCCTGGAATTTATCCAGGTTGGTGTATATACGGATAAAAACCTCCTGGGCTACATCTTCGGCCCAGTGGAGGTCATGGAGATAGGAATAGGCCAGGTAAAGGACTTTATCGCCGAAGCGCCGCATCAAGTATTCCAGTTGTTGCTGGCGGTTCTCTAGTTCCAGGGGGGCCGCTTGCGGCTGGATAGAGGGTTCATACATACCCATCTCCATTTCCCTCCCCTGAGGTGCTGTTATTAATATATTTTAGCGTTTTGTTATAAGGTTTAAAAGACCACTTAAAAAAGCGGCCGAGATATTAATCGGCCGCTGGTTGAAGTATTATGGTGCTGGGATTACTGGACTGCGGTTACCGTTAATTTCGTAACAGTAACTGATAGGCATGGCTTTTTTCAAGGTATTGACCATACCACAGTACTTGCTTAAAGATAACTCGATGGCGTGCTTGACCTGATCTTCAGGGAGTTCGGGCCCGGCCAAGCGGTAAACCAGAGTAGCAGCAGTAAAGATTTTAGGATGCTCTGGAGCCCGTTCAGCCTCGACGTCAATGGCAAAGGAAGCCAGGGACAGGCGTTTTTTCTTGAGGATGCTCAGGACATCCATAGCCGTGCACCCGGCCATACCCATGAGCAGGACCTCTGAAGGCCTGGCCCCCAGGTTCTGGCCACCATGCTCAGGGGCGGCGTCCATGGTTACCGGCTGGCCGGAAGCCCCCAGCCCCTTTAAGCGCATATGTTCCCCTTCCCAGGTTACGGTTACTTTCATCTTTATCCCTCCTGGTACTATTTTTGTTATTATACATCAGGAGCCGTATAGAAGCAATTTTGGGAAACCTGTCACACCTGACTACCGTCTTCTCCCGCATCATAAGCCAGCTCATAAGCCTTACGGGAGATTTCCTGGTAATAGCTATTTAAAAGCTGATAAAAATCCCGGGCATAGCGCCCAAAGGGAGGAGGACCCAGGCGTTTTAAAACAACCCCGGGAACGGCAGGTGGGTGCATATTAACCTGGAAGGCATCCAGCCCTTCCCCGGACTGCCAAAAATCAACCGGGTCGACAGGTAACTCCGGTGGGGAGCTACTTTCTTCTGGGACCGGCTCCATCTCTTCTTCTTTTTTAACTGGTAGGGAGGGGCCGCCGGCAAGGGCTGCACGCTTCTCTCTGAGAGCCTTGATTATCGCTTCTTTTTCCCGTCCGCGCAAGAGGAAAAGTAAAAAAGGGTCGCTATCAAACTTTTCACCCAGCAAATAATAGACGGCGGCGATATGCTTGCAGGGGTTGGCCCAGTCAGGACAGGTGCAGCTGGTCACGATATCTCCTGCAGCATGGGGGAAGAGGGACAGGCTCACCCCGGTAAAGGCCTCCTCAATATCATCAGGCATTTCGCCAGCCAGCAAGCGAGCAGCAAAAGCTGCCTGACTGGCGAGGGCCTCTATTACCCGTGTCCATTCTCCGTCTGACAGGGGCTTAATTTTAATTTTTACATCGTAGGGTCTGGGTCTGCTCCCCTGTACTTTAGCCTTGACCAGCCCTGGGGCGAGGTCTATACTTAAGACGTTACCCCGCCGCGCATAGGCCCGGCCACGCTGCAGGCGGCTGGCCCAGCCAAAGGACTCCAGGACATCCAGCCAGCGTCTGGCCCACCAGTTGTTACCGAAATTTCGCCGGGAAGTCATTCTTTAACCTCCAAAAAGCTTTTAATCGAATTTGTTTTTTACGGTTAAAGTTCTATTCCCTCGCTCCGTAAAGCCAGCAGTTCCCGTAAGTCTCCAATTGACAATTCCGTAAGCCAGCCTTCACCGGTACCGATAATTTGCTGCGCCAGGGAACGTTTTTCCTCGATCAGGGCGTCAATTCTTTCTTCAAGCGTCCCGGCGCAGATAAATTTATAAACCTGTACATTTTTCTTCTGGCCGATGCGGAAGGCGCGATCGGTAGCCTGGTCTTCTACGGCCGGGTTCCACCAGCGGTCAAAGTGAAACACATGGTTGGCCCGGGTGAGGTTTAGTCCCACCCCGCCAGCCTTGAGGGAAAGGATGAAAAAGGGCGGCCCATTGTTTTCCTCCTGGAAGCGGCGGATTAGCTCCTCCCGTTTGGCCCTTGCCAGCCCCCCGTGGAGGAAAAGGACTTCCCGGTCAAAAGCCGCCTCTAAATATTCTTGCAGCATTTGCCCCATGACGGTAAACTGGGTAAAGATGAGGGCTCGTTCCCTGGCTGCCAGGACCTCTTCTAGCATCTCCTGGAGCCGGGTAAGTTTCCCGGAGCGCCCGTCCAGGTGGCTACCGTCACCCAGGAACTGGGCCGGGTGGTTGCAGATTTGTTTTAATTTGGCCAGGGTAGCCAGGACCAGCCCTTTACGCTCGATGCCGGTGGCGGCTTCTATCTTTTGGAGCATGTCCTGGACAACAGCTTCGTAGAGGGTAGCCTGTTCCCGGGTCAAATGGCAAAAGACCTTGATCTCCTGCTTTTCCGGCAGGTCCTGAATGATTGCCGGGTCAGTCTTGATCCGGCGTAGGATAAAAGGTTGGACCAAGCGCTGCAGCCGTTCCGCCCGCTCCCGGTCCCGGTAACGTTCTATGGGGATCATAAAACGGTTGCGAAAATCGGCCAGGCTGCCCAGGTAGCCGGGGTTTAGAAATTCCATTATGGACCAGAGTTCGCTTAAGTTGTTTTCCACCGGTGTACCGGTAAGGGCGATTCTGAAACCGGCCTTTAAGCGTCGGATGCTCCGGGTCTGTTTGGCTTCCGCATTTTTAATATTCTGGGCCTCGTCGAGAACCACCCCATCCCATTCTACGGCTGCCAGTTCCCTTTCATCCCGGTGAACAAGGGTATAGGTGCTGATTATCAGGTCCCGTCGGGCTGCCTCCCGGATAAATTCGTCGCCTGAGAGGCGCTCACTGCCGTGGTGGAGAAGGACTCGCAGTGAGGGGGCAAAACGCGCTACTTCCCGCTGCCAGTTGCCGGCCACTGAAGTGGGACAGATAAGGAGAACCGGGCCGCTGGCCATTCCCTGTTCCTTGCGGTAAAGCAGTAAAGCCAGGAGCTGGATGGTCTTGCCCAGGCCCATATCGTCGGCCAGGCAGGCACCCAGGCCCAGTTCAGTAATAAACTTCAGCCAGGAAAAACCCCGCACCTGGTAAGGGCGAAGGCTACCCCGGAATCCGGAGGGCTGGGGCAGGAGGGCAATTTTTTGGTTGTCGTGCACCTTTTCTAGAATGGAATTAAGCTGACCCTCTGATTCAATACCCAGTAGCGGGAGACTGGCGAGGGCTACTTCGCCTTCAGGTTGCTCTTTACCTGAATCTGGAACTACCCCGCCCAGCAGGCTGAGACGTAAAGCCTCACCCAGGCTCATGGTCCCCTGGATGGCTTGCTTTTTCCAAAACCTGTCCAGGGCCGCCAGTTCCTCCGGCCGGAGCTCCACCCACTGGCCCCGTACCCGGACCAGGGGCACCTTTAAAGCAGCCAGCCTGGCAAATTCCTTCCTGTCGATGACGGTATCCCCCAGGGCCACTTCCCATTCATAATCGACCAGGGCGGACAGGCCCAGGCCCCCGTATGCAGCCGGCCTAATCATCCGGGAAGCGTTTTTGCCCCGCTCACTGGTCTTCAGCTTTAAGCGCAGCCCCAGGCGGGATTTATGCTGCCCCCACCAGGAAGGCACCAGTACGCCAAAGCCGCTTTCGGCCAGGAGGCCGGCCGCTTCCCGCAAGAAGGTATAGGCTTCTTCAGTAGTAAGGAGACAGCCTTCCGGTGAAGGGTCTTTCAGGCTCTTTTCCAGGGGCGGGAATAACCTTGCCGCCCGGCCCAGGTCGGCCAGGAGCCTTTCCTGGGGATTGGCGAAGCGCCGGTTCAGGAACTCCAGCACGCTGCCCTTTTCGCGCCAGACCTCCCCGGCTGGCACCAGGAGGCTGGGATCATCGCTGGCCTGGAGTAAAAATTGCAACTGCCAGGAAGGCTGGCCTTCTTCTCCCGTTCTTTCCGGTGGTTCCAGGCGGAAACAGGTGCGAAAGGCTACGGTCCCCGGCTGGCTGAACAGGGTCTTCGTCCAGCCATTGATTTGCTCCTTCAGGTCTTTCATTTCCAGCAACGGCCCGCTAAAGGTGGCTTTTTCTGCCGTCAGGGCCATAGCCCACTTAGCCGGGGTATTATCGTCCCCGAGCCCCTTGGTCCTCCCCTCGAGAGGCGAAATCATAAGCCAGTACCGGGCCATGGCATCGACGGTGCCGTGCAGGAAATCTTCCACCAGGAGGCGAGGATGCGGGAGCGGAGTACTCGCCACGGCCCGGCAGGCGGGCGGCATACCGGCCGCCAGTAAGTCCACCCGGCGGGCATCTTCAGGTTGGTCTAAGAGGGCTCGCCAGGAAGCCCTTAATTCCTGCCTCAGCGGAGTTTTTGCCCCGGCCCTCTTCCCCGCCGGTGCTTTTACCTCCTCCAGTACCACCGGGATAAAGCGTTCCCGGACCAGGAGTTCCAGGGCCAGCTTGGCTGCCAGGCTCCAGAACAGGAAATCGGGTGCTAAAATATTACCTTTAATTTGCCCGGCACTTCCTTCCCCCAGCCGGGTCAGGACATTGATAACCCATACCGGTGATACTGCCAGGCCTTTGACCTCCCAGGGGGTTAAGACCAGGTTGCTTTCCCGTAAAGATTGACCCCTCCGGGCAATCTCGCCGCTACCGGGCAGATGCCTTAGCTGCGGCGAAGGCAGGGGTCCAAGATTGGTTGAGGGGAGTAACAACTGGATTTTATCCAGGCCCGGCGGAATAAGGGGTATGCTTTTATAAAGGCCCGCGCTTAAATTAAGGAGGACGGTGATAAGTTCCTGGTCGGAAGCCTGAAAAGGATGAAGGGGCACTTTATTTTTAGCTGGCCTGGGCAGGTAGAGTTCCTTTTGCTGACGAGCGGCGGCCAGGGATTCCCCCCAGACAAAAAAGCGGCCATTTACTTCTTTATTGCTATCTTTAACCCAGGTCCCATGGACGACAATCATTGCCAGTATGCTCCTGCTGAAATATATCTTGCAATTATTCGCCGCGAGGATTAATTTTTCCTGCCGTTCCTCCCTTTAACCTTGACTTTCAATGCAACATTTGTTACATTGTAACGAATGTTACATCATGGGTGAGAATAATGAACCAGGACATTACCGGCCGCGGCAACAAATGGCACCTGTTCATCTATAAAGTACCCGGCGAACCATCGAGCAAGCGCATTTACCTCTGGCGGGAACTCAACAGGCTGGGAGCCCTCTACCTGCAGCAGGCCGCCTGCCTCCTCCCGGCACGCCCCGGACTACTGGAAAAACTGGAACAACTAAAGTCACGGGTAGAAGAATTCGAAGGCACTGCCTATCTCTTCCCCAATCTCAACCTTGATCCCGGGCAAGAAGCTCAGATAATAGAGCAATTCAAGGAAATGCGCAATAAAGAATACCAGGAAATAATTAAAGAGATTAACAAATACCTGGCAGAACTGGAAAAGGAAGTGCGTATTCAGAACTTTTCTCCGGCGGAAATAGAAGAGGAGGAAGCCGAACTGGAAAAAATCGAACGCTGGTACCAGCGGGCCCGGGAGCGCGACTGGTATAATGCCCCCCTGGGTGAACAGGTCGCCTCCCTTATAGACGAAGCCCGGGTAGCCCTGGCGAGGTTTACCACTCTTACCTATGGAGCCTTAAAAGAAAGGGAGATTAATTGATGCCGGCCCCTTGCCCCTGGAGCCAGGCGCCGGAAGATGTTCTGGCCTGGCAGCAGGTAGATCCGGAGGAGGGTCTAAGTGCCGCTGAAGCCCAGAGGCGCCTGAAAATTTACGGTCCCAACCGCACGCTGGTCCGTCCCGTCCTATCCTTCTGGCATATCTTTGCCGAAGAAATCCGCGAGCCCATGATCCTTTTACTCCTGGCGGTAGCTGCCGCCTATTTCCTCCTGGGAGAACTGGGGGAAGCCCTGGCCGCAACGTCCATTATCCTGGGTATCGTCTTCATTGAGGTAGGCACCGAGTTTCGCGCCAAGAAGGCCATTGCCGCCCTCCAGGACCTGAACGCCCCCACTACCCCGGTCCTGCGCCAGGGCAAAGTAAAGGCCATTAATACTGAAGACGTTGTCCCCGGCGACATTCTGGTGCTCCAGCCCGGCAACCGCGTGCCGGCCGACGCCCGCCTCCTGGTGAGCGCCGGCCTGGCCGTCGATGAGTCCCCCCTTACCGGGGAATCCCTGCCGGTGGAAAAACACACCCGGCCCCTGGACCCGGAAACCCCTCTATCCGACCGTCACAATATGGTTTATCAGGGTACGGTAATATCCCGGGGTGAAGGCCTGGCCTGCGTGGTAGCCACAGGTCTGGAGACCGAACTGGGGCGGATTGTTGGCCTTACGCGCCGGGCCCGTGAGCCCCGCACCCCCCTGCAGCAGTTTATGCGGGAACTGAGCCGGGTCCTGGCGCTAGTTGCCCTGGGTTTTGCCGTGCTTATCCCTTTCCTCCAGTTCCTGGTGGCCAGGGAACCCTGGCCCCGGGCGGTCCTCACCGGCCTGAGCCTGGCCTTTGCTACAATACCCGAAGAACTCCCCATCCTGGTGACCATGGTCCTGGGCCTGGGGTCTCTAAAGCTCGCCCGGGAAAAGGCCCTGGTCCGGCGCCTGCGAGCCGCTGAAACCCTGGGATACATCACCACCGTGGTCACCGACAAGACGGGTACCCTGACGGCCAACCGCCTCACCCTGGAAGCCATCTGGCTGCCGGGGAAAGGAAAACTCCTGTCCCCTACCCTGGCCCGGCAGGATAACGCGGCCGGGGAATTACTCCTGGCCGCCCTCCTGACCCAGAGCCCGGTTACTGCCTTGGAAGCCTGTGACCCCCTGGAAAAGGCCCTGGCCGAAGGGGGAGGACACCTGGACCTGCCCCGGGAAGAGTTGCTGGCTTTTTACCCTTTAAACCAGGATCAACGCTGGGTAGGGGCCCTGCGCGCTAACCAGGCCGGGGCTACCCTATACGTCAAGGGAGCGGCGGAAGAAGTGCTGGCCATGTGTACCGATCCTTCCACCCAGGAGGCTACCGCCGCCACCCTGGCGCAACTTGCCGGCGAAGGCAAGCGAGTCCTGGCAGTAGCCAGGCGCTTTTTCTCCAGCCAGGACCTGCCGGCAGAGGCTGCTGCAGCCGGCCAGGACCTCACTTTCCTGGGATTTTTAATCTTTGCCGACTCCTTACGCCCTGAGGCTGCCGCGGCAGTGGGCGCCGTGCAGCAGGCCGGGATCAAGGTCTACCTGGCCACCGGCGACCACCCCGAGGCAGCCCGCCGTATTGCCCGCCAGGTAGGTATCCCGGCAGAGAAATTGCTGGCCGGCGCCGAACTGGAGCAATTAAGCCCTAAGGATTGGGATCCCTTTCTCCAGGAAACCCGTGTCCTGGCACGCATAACGCCGGAACAGAAACTCCAGTTAGTCCAGGCCCTGCAGGCTAAAGGGGAAATAGTCGCCATGATCGGCGATGGTATTAATGATGCCCCGGCCCTGGCCGTAGCCCACGTAGGCCTGGCCATGGGCCGCCAGGGTACCGATGTCGCCCGGGAGGCCGCCGGCGTGGTTTTAAGCGACGACTGCTTTTCTACCCTGGCCACGGCCATCCGCCAGGGGCGGGGCCTCCTGGCGAACCTGCAAAAGTCGGTGCGCTATTACCTGGCAGTGAAGGTAGCCCTCATCGCTACTATGCTGGTACCTGCCGCCCTGGGGCAACCGGCTCCCTTTTCGCCCCTGATGATTATTCTCCTAGAACTGTTCATGGACCTGGCGGCCTCAACTGCCTTTGTCATCGAGCCCCCGGAGGAGCCTCTCATGGAACGCCCCCCGCGCCGGCCCGACCGGCCCTTCCTGGACCGGCCCATGGTCCAGGTGATCTTTGCCGGAGGCCTGCTCCTGGCCCTGGCAGTAGGGCTGGCCTACCAGGGCCTCGAACTCTGGTGGGGACCGGCCCCTGTACCTATAAGGCAAACTGCCGCCTTTGCTACCTGGATGCTGGGGCATGTCCTGCTGGCCTACGCCTTAAGGACCCAGAGCCTGCCCCCTTACCGCCAGGGGTTCTTTAGCAACAGTGTCCTTAATCTCTGGGCCCTGGGAGCGGCAGCAGTAACCCTGATGGCTGTCTACCTGACACCCCTGCAGGCTGTCCTGGGTACCGGCACCCTACCCACCGGGGCTTGGGGGCTGGTGGCCGGGGCCGCCCTGCTGCCCGGCCTGGTGATGCTGTTCTACTGTCCCGGACAATGAGGGGAGGTTTGCAGTAATAAGAACTGCTATTGCCCGTCCCGGGAGATAATGGTACAATTGTATCAGGGAGGGAAAAATATGCCTGAAGAAGCCAGGAAAGAAATAGCTGCCGGGACAGATGAAATATTCTACCCCAGAGGTTTTGACCCGTTTAATTACCTGGTCCAGCAGCTTAATAACATGGATGCACGCTGGGAAACCAGGTTTAGTAAGGTGGAAACCCAGTTTACCGAGTTAGAGAAAAAATTCGAAAGTCGGTTTGCCGAGTTAGAGAAAAAGTTTGAAGGTAGGTTTGCCGAGTTAGAGAAAAAGTTTGAAGGTAGGTTTGCCGAGTTAGAAAAAAAGTTTGAAGGTAGGTTTAACGAACTAGATAATAAATACGAAAACCGGTTTACCAGAATAGAAACAGAAATGGGGACGTTACGGCAAGCGATTGGTATTCTGCGGGAGGAAATGCTACGCGAATTCCGCAGTGTTCAGCGCTGGTCTTTTGGTACTATCGCAGCAGTAATAGTCGGATTTGTCGGTATTATCGCTTCCCTGCTCGCTATCCTGGCCAGGTTACCATAAAACCAGCTCTGGTAATTGAGCATTATCTGCCTGGAATATATTTCCAGGCGATCGTTTTTGTAGCTTATATACAAAAGCCCGGGACACCCCGGGCTCAGGAGTTGATAGTTTTATTGTAATTCGACGATAAAAGCCTTTAGCCGCTCCAGGCCGGCTTCGATCTGGGTCATCGAGGTGGCATAGGATAGGCGTAAGAATGGGTCGGCGCCAAAGGCAATGCCAGGTACCACGGCTAACTGGTATTCATTAAGGAGAACCGTAGCCACGTCGGTAGAACTGGCCAGCACCTGGCCGCGGAAGCGGCGGCCAAATAGCTTGCCGATGTACGGGAAAACATAGAAGGCTCCACCGGGCTGGTTGCATTCTACTTCCGGCAGTTCCCTTAATCCTGCCAGGATGCGGTTGCGGCGCTTTTCAAATTCGCAGCGCATTGCCTCCACCGGTTCCTGGCTGCCGGTCAGGGCAGCCACCGCCGCCTTCTGGGCTATAGAAGTAGGGTTGGAAGTCGAGTGGCTCTGCAGGTCGGTCATGGCCTTGGCAATAGGCCGGGGAGCGGCGGCATAGCCAATCCGCCAGCCGGTCATGGCATAGGTTTTGGACACGCCGTCGATGACGATGGTGCGCTCTTTTATTTCCGGCCCCAGGGCGGCGATGCTGGTATGGTTGAGACCATCGTAGAGCAGGGCGGCGTATATTTCATCGGAAATAACCATCAGCCCATGGGCCAGGACTACTTCCGCTAGGGCTTCTAATTCGTTCCGGCTGTAGACCACCCCGGTGGGATTGCAGGGCGAATTAAGGATTAAGAGTTTGGTCCGGGGAGTCAGGGCTGCCTTCAGGGCCGCCGGGGTTAACTTGAAATCCGTAGTAGCATCGGTATTTACTACCACCGGTACTCCACCGGCCAGTTTAATTTGCTCGTAATAACTTACCCAGTAGGGAGCACTGATGATTACTTCATCCCCATCATTAAGTAAGACCTGCATGGCGTTGTAAAGGGAGTGTTTGGCGCCGCACGATACCACTATATCGGCAGGCTCATAGCTCAAACCCCGGTTTTTCAGGTTGTCACAGACTGCCTGGCGCAGTTCCGGGATCCCGGCCACGGGCGTGTAACGGGTAAAGCCGGCCTTCAAGGCGTCAATGGCTGCCTGCTTGATATGTTCGGGCGTGTCGAAATCAGGCTCACCGGCACTAAAGTTGATTACCTGAATACCTTTAGCCTTCATGGCTTTGGCCTGGGCATCTATAGCCAGGGTAGGAGATGGGCTGATGCCGGCAGCCCGCCGGGCAAGTTCCACCATAAATCCCTCCAGCGTCGATGATATTTTTATTATTTCTCTTACCGTTGAATTTGTAAAGGCTTTTTTACCTCTGGCCAGGACGGATTCTGTCGCCGGAACCGGACACCCTTCCCGCCTGGTTATCCCTTCCTGCCGGTGCTGCATGGTTCTAATCCTGCCAGAGGTGCATTCCTGGCTCTAAACTCATAATAAAGGCACCCGGCAGTTATCAGGGTTGCGCCTGCATCGGCAATAGGAGCGGCCCACCAGATACCTTCCAGCCCCCAAAACCGCGGCAGGATTAGCAGTAGAGGTATAAAGAGCAGTACCTGCCTCGACAGAGAAAGAATCGTAGCCTGCACCGGTTTTCCTACCGCCTGGAAATATCCTGCACCGACAATTTGAAATCCGATCACGGGGAGGACAAGAAAAAGTCTTTGCATGGCATGGCTGCCCAACTCTATTAACTGGACATCCCCACGGCTGAATAGCGCTATCAGATGTTCCGGCCAGATTCTAGTGAAAATATAGCCGGACCCCACAATTACCGTCGCCCAAAAGCTGGCCAGCTTTAAAGTGGCCTTAACCCGGTCAAATTGCCGGGCTCCGTAGTTAAAGCCGATGATCGGTTGCGCGGCCTGGGAGATTCCTATCACAGGCATGAACATAAAGGTCCCCAGGCTAAAAACAACGCCGACAGCAGCTACGGCCAGGTCTCCTCCATAAAAAGTAAGGCTCTTGTTGAAAAGCACCTGCTGCACGCTGTGTACCAATTGCAGGGCGAAGGGGGGAAAACCCACCGCAAAAATATTAAGACACACAATCGGTTGCAGAGTAAAATTCTTCGAGCGCAACTTGATCAGGCTTTTCCCGGACAGGTAATAATAAAGGACCCAGCTGGCGGAGACCCCCTGGGAAATAACTGTAGCTAGAGCCGCGCCTTTAATCCCCATTTCCAGTAGGAAGATAGCTATATAATCGAGAAGAATATTGGTAATCCCGCCAATTAATATTGTGTACATGGCAATTACCGGCTGGCCCTCAGCCCGAATCATATTGCTCATGCCGAAGCCGATGGACATTAAAACATTACCTGTTAAAATTACTCGCAAATAATCCGCTGCATAAGGCATTACAACTTCGCTGGCTCCAAAGGCGGATAAAACGGGTTCTAAGAATCCCAGGAACAGAAGCGATAAAACTGCTGCAATTAAAACCAGCAATACCAGGCCGTTCCCGGCTATCTGTTCGGCCTCTTCCTTCCTGCGCTCACCAAGGCGGATGGATATTAATGAAGTAGACCCCATGCCGATAAGCATGGAAAAGGCCATCAGCACAATCATTACGGGAAAACTTATGGTTATCCCCGCGAGGGCCATGGAGCCTACTCCCCGTCCGACAAATATCCTGTCCACCACGTTATAAAGAGCATTTACCAGCATGCCTGTTATGGCGGGCAACGAAAATTTCCACAGCAGCTGACCGATGTTGCTTTCACCAAGCTGCTTCGAACTATCCATATTTTCTCAAACCCCTTTATAAATGCTTTATGTAGTGTTTTGAAATTGCATCTTCTATGTTACGCTTCCCCTTTGGGGAATTCTATCATAACTGCGGCTCAAGTCAATGTAGAATGCAAATTGTTTTTGATGAAAAATGAAATTTATGATATAAAATGAATATATGAGTAGACAGGTTTGCATGCACTTTATTGCTTGCATATTGTTGACCGCTTAAAAAATCTTAGCGGGATGGCCATGGGCTAAAGTTTTTTGTAAGTAACGTTAGTGATAATTACCGAGCAATGATCCTGTTAACCAGGCTCCCTATCTTTTCCACCCTAATTTCAATGGTATCGCCCACCTGCATGGGACCCACCCCTTCCGGCGTGCCGGTCATGATTACATCTCCGGGTAATAAGGTCATTACCTGAGAGATAAAACTCACCAGAAAAGGTATAGAAAAGATGAGCTGGGAAGTACGGCCGTCCTGCTTTAGTTCGCCGTTTAAAAAAGACTGGACGCGAAGGTCGGAAACGTCAATACCCCGCACAATATAGGGTCCAAGGGGTAAAAATGTATCGAAGCTCTTAGCCCTGGTCCACTGGCCGTCTTTCTGCTGCAAATCCCTGGCTGTAACGTCGTTTCCAACGGTATAGCCGAAAATATACTCCCAGGCTTCTTCTTCTTTTACATTATGGGCCTCACGGCCGATAACCACGGCCAACTCTGCTTCATAATCAAGGCGTTTAACCACGGGCCAGTAAATTATATTTTCATTAGGGCCAATTACACAGGTTGACGGCTTGATAAAGATGACCGGCTCTTCCGGCACTTTCTCGGCCATTTCTTTAATATGATTGCTATAATTCAGCCCTACACATACAGCCTTACTGGGCCGGCAGGGAGCCAATAGACGCACTTCGTTTAAACTGAAGCACCGGCCATTTTCCCAGTGCTCCCCGAAAATATCACCTTCAAAGGCGACAATCGTCTCTCCCTCCAGGCGGCCGTAAAAGATATCTTTCCCGGCAGCAAAGCGAACCAATTTCTCGACTTTCACCATTACTTTTGCCTCCTTCTGCCCTTTTATTATCACAATAATATGTTTCAGGACCCCAGTTTATTTAGTTCAAACTCCGAGGATAAAATCCTCCTCATTGTTAAAAATAAAATTACCAGGGGTATTTAAAAAGCCTCCTCACGGGAGGCAGGAGGCTAAAATAGTTCCAAACTCAGGTCCAGGGCGGCAACGCTATGGGTCAGGGAGCCAACGGAAATATAGTCGACGCCGGTAGCCGCTACTTCCGCTACCCGGTCCAGGGTGATGCCGCCGGAAGCCTCTACTAAGGCCCGGCCGCCAATCACTTCTACGGCCCGGCGCATCTCCGGGGGAGACATGTTGTCCAGCATAATCAGCTCCACCCCAGCGGCCAGGGCCTCTTCGACCTGAGCCAGGTTTTCAACTTCCACTTCAATTTTCGTCGTCAGGGGAATAGCCCGGCGGACCCTGGCTACCGCCGCGGTAATACTCCCGGCCGCTTTAATATGGTTATCCTTAAGCAGGACGGCATCGCCCAGGTTCAAGCGGTGGTTTACCCCGCCCCCCATGCGGACAGCGTATTTATCCAGGAGGCGCAGGCCGGGAACGGTCTTGCGGGTATCGCAAATTTTTGCTTTATAGGGCTTAACCAGCTCTACATAACGGGCCGTCAGGGTAGCGATGCCCGAGAGGCGCTGGAGAAAATTTAAAGCCACCCTTTCGGCCCCGAGGATGGCCACCAGAGACCCCTCTACCAAGGCTACCCTTTGCCCGGCGGCAACCTGGCTCCCATCGGTTACCAGGGGTGTAAAGGTACAGCCCGGGGGTAGCAGCTGGAAGGCCAGTCCGGCTACCGGCAGGCCGGCAATAATGCCCTCCTGGCGGGCGATGATTTCCCCCCGGCCGCGGTCGGCAGGGGTAAAAAGGGCGCTGCTGGTCAGGTCTCCCGCGCCCAGGTCTTCTTCCAGGGCTCTTTTGACTATTTCTGTAACTGCGAGCATATTGAGCATGATTTAGCAATCCCCCTTCTACAGGACCGGGACTTCCCTGGCTTCCTTCTCCCTGGCCAGCACCAGCCGTTTCCGGTAGGCGGGATCGGTTTCCGGGAAGTCCTCGCGGTAATGAGCGCCCCGGCTTTCCCGGCGCCAGGTGGCGGCAGTAATAATTAAATGGGCCACAGTCAGCATATTGCGGATCTCTACCGCCAGTCGATCCCTGGCTGGATAACCCAGTAACGGCCACCAAGATTCCAGGGTGCTGGCAGCCTCTTGTAAGCCCTCCCTATTGCGGATTAAACCTGCCCGCTGCTGCATAATTTCCTGGACGGCCAGCCAGTTGCCGGTATCCTCCTGGCCGCCATCTTTTAGCGTGTTGTATTTTAGCCGTGGACAGGGGGATGGCTTGAGTTCCTGGTTTAAAAGTTCGGCGGCTATCCGTCCGCCAAAAACCAGGCCTTCTAGCAGGGAATTGCTGGCCAGGCGATTGGCGCCGTGGACCCCGGTACAGGCCACTTCGCCGCCGGCATAAAGGCCGGTAATATTAGTCCGCCCGTTTAAGTCCGTTCGTACCCCGCCCATAAAGTAATGGGCCGCCGGGGCCACGGGCAACCATTCCTTTAGCGGGTCTAATCCCAGCTCCCGGCAGGTGGAGGTGATGGTGGGAAAACGGCGTTGCACCAGTTCGCCCTCGAGGTGGGTCAGGTCCAGATAAACGTGGCCGGACCCGTGCCGGGCCATCTCGCTGGCTACCGCCCGGGCGACGACATCCCGGGGGGCTAGCTCCCCCAAGGGGTGGTAGGCAGGCATAAACCTTTCGCCGGCCTGATTGCGTAAAATCGCCCCTTCACCACGGACGGCCTCGGAAATCAAGAAACCGGGTGCGCCGGGGTGCACCAGGACGGTAGGGTGAAACTGGTAAAACTCCACGTCCATGACCTCAGCCCCGGCGCGGTAGGCCATGGCCACGCCGTCGCCGGTAGCTACTGCCGGGTTGGTCGTAACGGGGTAAATTCGGCCGGCGCCGCCGCAGGCCAGGACAACAGCTTGAGCCAGGATAGCCTTCAGGGTTCCCGCTCCGGTTAACACCAGGGCGCCGCAGCAGCGGCCTTCAACAACCAGCAGGTCCAGGGCCATGGTCCCCGGCCACAGCTGAATGTTTGTGGCTCCTGCCGCCCTAGCTGCCAGGCCCTGCCAGATGATAGCCCCGGTGGCGTCGCCGCCGGCGTGAAGGATGCGCCGCCGGCTATGGGCTCCTTCCTTACCCAGAGCTACCTTATCGCCTTCACGATCGAAGGGTATACCCCATTCAATCAGCTCCTGGACCCGTCCGGGCCCTTCTGTTACCAGCACCCTGGCGGCAGCAGGGTCCCCCAGGCCGGCAGCCGCCGTTAAAGTATCTTCCAGGTGTAATGCGGCGGAATCTTCCTCATTAATGGCAGCGGCAATTCCCCCCTGGGCCAGGTCGGTAGCGCATTCCGCCGGGTTATCTTTAGTTACCAGGACCACCCGGTAGCGTCCGGCTACCTTTAAAGCTGTATAAAGGCCGGCAATGCCGCTGCCGATAATCAAAATATCAGTCTCTTCCCGGGGTAAACCAGTAAGATTAAAATTGACGAGATAACGGGGAACCCTTTCCCAGTCCATACTTCAAATAATCTCTCCTCAAAGTAGACATTCATGCCGCCTGGACGGCACCAGCAGAGGATGAAAAAGGCAGCCGTAACAACTTGTTCCCCAAACCAGTAACTGCTCCTCATTTTGACCGGGCTTAGCTTTATCCTTAAAGCCAATTACACGGCCAGCATGCGCTCCAGGGCGCGGTAGGCCCGGCTGCGGATGGTTTCCGGCACCTGGACTACCGGCTGCATCTCCCGTAAGCAGCGGGCTATTTTCTCCAGGGTGGTAAGCTTCATATTAGGGCAAACCAGCCCCGGGGACAGGAGATAAAATTTTTTCTCCGGATTATCTAGCTGCAGGCGGTGGAGAATGCCCATCTCCGTACCGATTAGAAACTCTTTAGCCCTGCTTTCCCGGGCATATTTGATAATGGCCCCGGTACTGCCGACAAAGTCGGCCGCCCGGGCGACTTCCGGCCGGCACTCGGGATGGACCAGGATTTCGGCCTCCGGGTGGGCCGCCCTGGCCCTATCTAGCTCGTCGAGGGTTACCCGGTAATGGGTAAGGCAGCCGCCATCCCAGGGGATTATCTCTTTGTCGGTAAACCGGGCGACAAAACTGGCGAGATTCCGGTCCGGGACAAAAAGTATTCTTCGCCGGGTCAGGGACTGAACGACCGCCACGGCATTGCTGGAGGTACAGCAAATATCGCTTTCGGCTTTAACATCTGCTGAGGTATTAACATAACAGACTACCGCGGCATCCGGGTATCTAGCTTTAGCTTCCCGCAGGGCCTCGACATCAATGCTATCGGCCAGGGGACAGCCGGCCTGGCTGTCCGGCAGGAGGATTATTTTTTCTGGTGCCAGGATGCTGGCACTTTCCGCCATAAAGCGTACCCCGGCTAAAACTACCACCTTGGCCCTGGTAGTGGCAGCATAACGGCTGAGGGCCAGGGAATCGCCCACAAAATCCGCTATATCCTGGACGGCATCCTGCTGGTAATTATGGGCCAGGACTACCGCCTGGCGTTCTTTTTTTAGTTTTTCTATTTCTTGAACCAGTTCCGACATAAGTTCTCCCCTTCCAAAAGTGCTCAGGACCGTACGGACATCCCCGGTGTAATCTCCAATCCTAAAGATAGCCGCCAGACCAGTCCTGCTAGAGGTTAAATTTATTGGTTCTGTCTTATCAGCTGTCTTGTCACTTAAGGTTATTATAAATCCCGTTTATTACTCCGTCAAGAAAGGGGATTATTCTACCTGGCCGGGGAATAATAAAACCAACAGTAAATATGATTTTTGAAGGAAGGGAGGTTTTCTTTTGCACGTTAAAGTAGTAGAACTGGTGGGCGAATCGCCCCATAACTGGAAGGATGCCGTCCAGCAGGCAGTGGCTGAAGCTAGCCGGGAGGTAAAAAACATCTCTGGCGTAGAGGTTTATAACCTGACTGCCAATGTTAGAGACGGCAAACTAACCGAATTCAAGGCCAATGTGAAAATCGCTTATGCCGATCATAGCGCCGATCTATAAATGTAAGCCCCGGGAATCGCCGGGGCTTTATAGCAGCTAAAAACTCCAACCCAGGTACTTAACAATATAGCGGGCAAACTGACGAAAATCATCAAGGTGGTGGTTCATGATATCGGCCACTTTTTCCATATCTACCTTGCCATATTCATGGACCAGAATATTTCTAAATCCTGACATGCCGGAAATATCCCGGGCAAATTTTTCAGGTAAAACCCCTAGTTCGGCAAGTTCACCAAAAATATTGCTATATTCATCTACAATAATTCCTTCTTCAGCCAGGATATGCGTACCTATATCCAGTACAACCTGGATGCTTAGTTGCAAACCATGTTCTACGATCCAGGCTAGTTCCATATTTTTTTCCAGGTCAGGGGCCTTAACATGTTTATGCTTCTCCAGTTGAGCTAGATAACTTTCCAGCTGTTGCAATTTTCGATTGATAACGGCCGCATCAACCATCCCTTGCACCCCCAAAGCGTCCTTCGGCCATTCTCTTGTGCAGGTACTCCACTTGAATCTTCTGCATGGGCCGGAAATCAAGGTAATCCCGCATGGTTTTTTCGTGGAAAGTTATCCGAACCCGGGTATCGCGGCAGAATAGGAGTTTTCCATCCCGCAGGACACGAAAACGCAGGGGTAAAGGTGCTTCATTAAGGATAACAAAATCCAACGGTTCCCGCAGCTCCTGTCTCATGGCAACAAGCAACTCACTTTTATAACCATAGTGACCCACCGGCGGTAAACGGAGTTCATCCAGAAAAACGGCCACGTCTACATCACTCAGTTTATTCGCCGTTCCCCGGGCGTGGGAACCAAAGAGATAAGCAAACATAATTTCTTTTCTCGTTATCAAGGCCTCCCGCAAGCGTTCTTCCAGCGAAAGGGAAGTATTCTCCATTTAGCTCACCGCTTCGTTCCTACTATTATCTTGCGTTACAGGTATATTATACCATCGGCCTTCCGAAATGTCGAGCAGTCTTTATCGCTATCCCTGCCATACCTTGATATGCACCTTGCGCCGGCGGGGACCGTCGAATTCGCAGAAATAAATGCCCTGCCAGGTACCGAGCACCAGGTTGCCGTTATGGACAATCACCATCTGGCTGCTGCCCATGAGGGAGGTTTTGATGTGAGCCGGCGAGTTGCCTTCGCCGTGGCGGTAACCTCCCGCCGGAACAATTCTGGCCAGAGCCGCCAGGATATCGGCCGCCACATCCGGGTCGGCATTTTCATTTATAGTAACGCCTGCCGTCGTGTGGGGGACGTAGACCAGGCAAAGGCCTTCCTTTACACCCGCCTCCTGTACTGCTCTAGCTGCCAGGTGGGTAATATCAACCATGGCCTCTTTGCTTGGCGTCTGGAGATCAAAGGTAAAAAGCATCCTGTCCTGCCTCCCCAAAATTGCCGCCAACTTTGTCCGGCTTTTTCTTAAGGGCCAAGTTTCCAGCCTGCTCCCCTATCTTCTGATAACTCTATAGTACGGCCCTCCGGTTGCCTTTAAGGGCCCGGGCTTCCTCCAGGTAATTATAAATGGTATATTTTGAAACTGCCAGGGCCTGGGCTACCACATCCACCGCCCCCTTGACCAGGAAAATACCCCGGTCATCAAGCATTTCCACGGCCTTAACCTTTTCTTCCTTGGTCATGACCGGTACCGGTTTGCCCAGTTCCTGCAGGACGTTTTCCACTACGTTGTCAACCACTTCGTTAATGTCCCGGGCAAACTGCTCCTGGGTACGTTCAAAACCTGCTTCCGCCAGGTCCTTTAGCTGGCAAAAGTCTTCTAAAATATTTTTTGCCAGCTGGAACTCAGTAAGATCAAAGTTAATACACAGGCAACCAATGATCTTGCCGCTGTTATCACGGATAAAAATGGTGGAGGATTTCAAGACCTTACCGTCCTTGGTCCGGTTAAGATAGCCGATTAAATCCTCGGTGGCGTCACCGTAACGTTGCAGAGCTTCTAACACCAGATTGGTAACCGGGGCGCCGATTTCTCTATTAGTCACCGATCCGGCTTTGAAAATAAGGGAACTGGACGGCTCGCTGAGATCATGAAGAACAACTTCACAATTTTTACCGAAGGTTGCTGCTATGCCCCTGGCTACGGGCTTCATCGCCTCCAGGGCCGGGTGAATTTGGTCGCTTGCCATGGTTAACCCCCTTGTTAACCTTTATGGTTAGTATTATACAAAAAAATACCTTATTTGTTGAGCTGTTCAAGGAAAATGACTAAGAAACGATTTAAAGCAGGTGTATTAGTCCTTTACCCTTCAGAAAGCAGAATTAACAGTTCAACTAACCCGGTGTTTAAAAAGAAAGGCCAGCTTAGCCGGCCCTAACAAATAAAACAAATAAATTATTCGTGTAAAAATTATTTTACTATTTCTACATTGATACCTTTGTTTCCGGTTTTACCAGTTCTCCTTCGGATTGAGCTACTACTAAGGCACCGGTTGCATCCCCTAAAATATTTAATGGCGTCCTGGCCATGTCTAAAATACGGTCAACGCCTGCTACCAGGGCAATACCTTCAATAGGCAAACCTACAGACTGAAAGACCATGGTCATGACAATCAGAGCAGCGCCAGGCACTCCTACGGAACCAACGGAAGCTAGAATAGCCATGAGGATTATAGTTAGCTGCTGGTTGAGGCCCAGGTGCATGCCAAACACTTCTGAGATAAAGATGGAAGCAATTCCCAGGTAAATACTTGCTCCATCCATATTAATGGTATTTCCTAGCGGGATAGTAAAACTACTGATTGACTTAGGTACACCTAATCTTTCTACCGCTCGCATATTCAGAGGTAAAGCAGCAGCACTTGAACAGGTTGTAAATGCCACAAGAAGTGGTTCAGCTACACCCCGGAAGAAAGTCACTGGCCGCAATTTGCCGACTATAGTAATAAACGGTGTATAGACAATCACAATATGGAGCAGGGCTACCAGGTACATTACGATTATCAATTTTAGCAGTGGTAATAAGACGCCTATGCCGTGTACGCCAACGGTTACAGCAATCAAAGCAAAGACACCAAAAGGAGCATATTCCATAACATAGCCAGTTACTTTTATCATGGTGTTCATAACAATATCAAAGAAATTAAGTACTGGCTGGCCGACCTCACCAAGTGAACTTAAAGCGAAGCCAAATATAATGGCAAAAAAGATCATTGGAAGCAATTCACCTTTGGCCATGGCCTCAATGGGGTTAATCGGAACAATATTGAGCAAGGTTTGGACCATCGAAGGTGGAGTTACTTCTTTAACTTTTAATCCCTCTGTACTTAAGGTAACACCCAGGCCCGGGTGTACCACATTAGCCACGATTAAGCCAAGTGTTACAGCAACGGCAGTAGTAAAAAAATAATATCCTATGATTTTAATTGCCACCCGGCCAAATTTGGCGGCATCGCTCATCCCCGCTGCCCCGGCAATTAAAGATGATACTACCAGGGGGACAACAACCATCCGGATTAAACGAATAAAAAGGTCACCAAAGGGCTGTAACACCTTGGCATTCCACCCGGTAAACTGGAATATTAATCCGGCTACAATACCAAGGATAAAGCCAATAGCTAGCTTTTGCGGTAGTTTCACAACACTCTCCCCTTGTCTTTTTTTAATTTTTGCTGGTGTGGTTTTAAAAGCTTAACATGAGATAACAATCGCGTTTGTCTATAATTCACCACCTCTTCTCTCAATATTGCACCAGATTAAAGCTTGAAGGTTTTTAACCGCCAATATGTGAATACGATCACTATTAACGCTAGCAAGAGTTGTTTAGATAATTCTATCATAGCTTCAGGTCCCATACCGCCAAATATACCCAGGATTTTCGCCATGTTCAGACATCTTCCTGAAAAATTTAGTGTTGGATTCTATATAAATAGAATCCAACCACCCTTTACCTAAATTTCCGCCTCTTTCTCCAGTACCGGCAGGTCTAGCTCTACCATCTCCGGGTATTTCAGACCGCTACCGGTGTTTAGAACGACCACCTTTTCATCGGGCTTCAGGAAACCGCTTGTCAGCAATTTTTGCGCCCCGGCGACGGCAGCGGCGCCCTCGGGGCAAATAAACATGCCCTCTGTCCTGGCGACAAGTTTTACCGCTGCCAGAATCTCGTCGTCACTAACACTTACCGCCGTACCGCCGCTTTCGTAAACCGCCTCTAGTACCAAAAAATCACCTAAAGCCTTGGGCACCCGGATCCCGCCGGCAATAGTCTGCGCACCATGGAAAAACTCCGATTCTTTTTTGCCTTCCTGGAAAGCCTTAACAATGGGAGAACACCCTTCGGCCTGGACGGAAATCATCTTGGGTAAGGGCCCTTTAATCCAGCCAATATCCTGGAGTTCTTGCAGGGCTTTCCAGATGCCGATGATACCCACCCCGCCGCCGGTAGGATAGAGGACGGCATCGGGTAGCTCCCAGTTAAATTGCTCGGCAATTTCCAGGCCCATGGTCTTCTTGCCTTCAATGCGGTAGGGCTCTTTTAGAGTTGAAGCATCAAACCAGCCGTATTTTTTCACCCCCTGTGCGATGATTTTCCCGGCATCGGAGATTAAACCTTTAACCAAATAAGTCCGGGCACCGCTGACCACACACTCTTTTTTAGCCAGATCAGGAGCATCAACAGGCATGGCAATAATCATTTCCATCCCCGCCTTGGCCCCATAGGAAGACCAGGCACCACCGGCATTGCCGGCTGTAGGCATGGCAATGGCTTTAATTCCTAATTCCTTAGCTTTAGAAACGCCTAGGGCTGCACCCCGGGCCTTAAAAGTCCCGGTTGGATTTAAGCCCTCATCTTTGATATAAAGGTGCTTAAATCCAAGCTCCCTTCCCAGGTTGTTGGCAGTAAAGATAGGAGTAAAACCTTCTCCCAGGGAAACGATATTTTCTTCCCGCTCCAAAGGCAAAAACTCCCAGTAACGCCAGAGATCGGCCCGCCGGCTTTTTAAGTCCTCTTTTTTAACAGCCTGCCCCAGGCGTTCCAGATCATAACGCACCAGCAGTGGAGAACCACACTGGCAGAGATTATGAATCTCTGTTGCTGTATAAGTACTGTGGCACCTCGGACACTCCAAGCAACGGACAAAACTCATCCTCTCTTCCTCCTCGAACGTCGCCTTGAGCTAAATGTACCTATAGCTAAATAATATTCCTCCTAGCGCTATTCTTGTTTACTCTAGTGTTTGCTTATCTCCGGCAACAACCGCGACTGCCTCAATCTCCACAAGTACATTTTTGGGTAACCGAGCCACTTCCACGCAGGAACGCGCCGGGGGTTCTTTGGCAAAATAACGGCTGTAAACTTCATTGATGACACCAAAATCATTCATATCCTTAATGTACAGTGTTATTTTAACAACGTCATCCAGGCTGGCTCCTGCAGCAGACAGCACGGCCTGCAAATTGGCCATCACCCTGGCCGTCTGCTCGGCCACCCCACCTTCCACAACCTGGCCGTTGGCCGGGTCAATGGGAATTTGACCGGAAGTAAAAATAATATTGCCAACTTTAATAGCCTGGGAATAAGGACCAATAGCTGCCGGTGCCCCATCAGTTGCAATAACATTTTTGAGCGACAACTAAACATCATCCTTTCAAGTTTGCCTAATATATCCTTTGGTTGGTAATTATTATTCGCCATTACTATAAATTTTCCTGCTGCATCTTACAATTTTTTTGTAATACTTGCTTGTTTTTTATGGGGATCTACTATTAAATTTTGCCTTGACACTATTAACAGAAGGTTGTACAATAAATGTGGTCCTACCACAGACCTCATACTTTATGCCTTCCAGATGAGTCCTTTTCTTACATTTCCGGAGAGGGGGAACCTGAAGTGGAAAAATTTTTTGTCCATGACAAGCGGGATACCGTTGGTGTGGCCGTGGCCGATATCCAGGCCGGCGAGACGGTTAGCGGATGGGTGATGGAAGACAACTCCATCATTACCGTAAAGGCCTTGAGCGACATCAAACTCGGCCACAAGATTGCCCTTAAGGACATCGCCAATGGTGAAACGGTAATCAAGTACGGCGAACCAATCGGCAAAACCGTAGCCCCCATTGCCAAAGGCGAACATGTCCACGTCCATAATTTAAAAACTGCGAGGTGGTAAAAATGACCGGGACCAAATTCATGGGCTACCGCCGGGAAAACGGTAGCGTCGGCGTCCGCAACCGGGTAGTTATTCTTCCCTTAGATGACCTTTCCAATGCTGCCGCCGAAGGTGTAGCCAAACTCATTGACGGCACCATCGCCCTGCCCCACCCCTATGGCCGCCTCCAATTCGGCGAAGACCTGGAACTCTTCTTCCGCACCTTAATCGGCACCGGCTCCAACCCCAATGTGGCGGCCTGCATCGTCATCGGAATTGAACCCAACTGGACCAACCGCGTGGTGGAAGGCATCGCCAAAACCGGGAAACCCGTGGCCGGCTTTGCCATTGAGCGCTACGGCGACCTGAAGGTCATTGAAATGGCTTCCCGCAAGGCTATCGAATTTGTCCAGTATGCTACCGAATTGCAAAAAGAGGAATGCGATATCTCCGAACTGGTCGTCAGCATCAAGTGCGGCGAGTCCGACACCACCTCTGGATTAGCCTCCAATCCTTCCATAGGTAACGCTGTCGATCGCCTGATCGATATGGGTGCCACCGTCCTCTTCGGCGAGACTTCCGAGCTTACCGGTGGCGAGCACCTGGTAGCCGCCCGTTGCGCCACCCCGGAGATCCGGGAACAGTTCATGCAGAGCTTTAAATCCTACAGCGACTTTATTATTTCCCAGGGCGTCGATCTCTGCGGCTCCCAGCCTACAGAAGGCAATATCGCCGGCGGCCTGACTACCATCGAAGAAAAGGCCCTCGGTAACATCCAGAAAATCGGCAAGCGGGCCCTGATCCAGGGTGTCCTCCAGCCCGCCGAAGCCCCCAAAGGTAAGGGTTTGTGGTACATGGAGACCTCTTCTGCCGGCGCTGAAGCCGTGACCCTTTTTGCTGCCGGCGGCTCGGTCCTGCACTTCTTCACCACCGGCCAAGGCAACATTGTCGGCAATCCCATCATCCCGGTAATCAAGATATCGGCCAACCCGGTAACGGTCAGTACCATGAGCGAGCACATTGACGTCGACCTGACAGGCCTGCTGCGCCGGGAAATGGACCTGGACGGTGCCGGCACCGCCATCCTGGATATGTTTATCCGTACCCTGAACGGCCGTTATACCTGCGCCGAGGCCCTGAACCACAAGGAATTTATCCTCACCAAACTTTACCGCAGCGCTTAATATTATAGTATCCTTACCTGACGGCCGATGGCCGGCGGTATCATGGTAAAAATAATAATTGGGAGACGAAAAGCGATTGGCATTCGCTCCAGTCTCCCACTTTTTTATGTTTCACCCATTTTCTTTATCTGCCGGCGACGCCCCTTTGTTTCCCTCCGCCTGCAACAGTTCCCTGACTTTTTGCAAGGCCTGGCGCTCGATGCGGGAAATCTGCACTTGCGACAATCCCATACGGGCTGCCACTTCGGCCTGGGTTTTATCCTGGAAAAAACGCATGACCAGGACCCGCCGGTGTTTCTCCGGAATCTTTCGCAGCACTTCTTTTATAGCAATTTTATCCAGCCATGCTGTCTCTTCCCCTTCCTCTGTAGCCAGTTGGTCCAAAACGTAAATTGGATCGCCGTCATCCTGGTAAATGGTATCGTGGATGGACCCCGGCATCTGTACGGCTTCCAGGGCGGCTACTATTTCCTCCCGGGAAAGATCCATAGCTTCGGCTATTTCGCTAATAGATGGTTCCCGGCCCAGTTTTTTGGCCATTTCCTCACGGGTACGGTTGACCTTGAAAGCTGTCTCCTTTAGAGAACGACTTACTTTAACGGTGCTATCATCGCGCAAAAACCGTCTGATTTCCCCTAAAATCATAGGAACGGCATAGGTGGAAAACCGCACCTGGTAGCTCAGGTCGAATTTGTCAATGGCTTTGATCAGGCCAATGGTGCCGATCTGGAACAGGTCCTCCAGCTCATAGTTGCGATGTTCAAAGCGCTGGACCAGGTTGAAAACCAGCTTGAGGTTGCAATTAATCAACCGCTCCCGGGCTTCTTTATCCCCCGCCTTGGCCCGGCGTAACAGCTCTTCTGTTTCAGCCTCAGACAGGAGGGGAAAGCGGGGCAGGTTCATTTCCGACAAGCGCACTTTAAATCGCCACCCCGGTTACTTTCCAGCCTCTCCTTTGAAGGCTTTAAACATCTTCACCCGCGTCCCCCGGTTGACCTCCGAGGTCACTTCCAGGTCATCCATGAAGGATTGCATAAAGGCGAAGCCCAGCCCCATCCTTTCGGGATCAGTGGAGTAGGCCGGTTGCATGGCCGTGGCCACATCGGGAATACCGCAGCCTTTATCCTCCACGGTAATTACCAGCCCCGCTGCCGTGCGCTCCACGGCCACCCGTACTATACCCCGGGGTTCTCCTCGATAACCGTGGATGATGGCATTGGACACCGCTTCGGAAACCGCAACTTTAATCTCTTCCAGTTCATTCAAGGTCATATCTACCTGGGCGGCAAAGGTGGCAACCGCCACCCTGGCCAGCCCGACATTTTCCGGCAGGCTTAAAAACTCAAGGGCCATGCTGTTTTTAACTTGCGCCTCACCAGCCATCAGTCAACCCCTCCCGCAGTTTCTGGCCCATCGGGATGGATGGTCATAATTTTACTAAGGCCGGATATTTCCAGCAACCGCCTTACCTGGGGCTGGGGCCGGCAAATGACCACCCTGCCTCCCTGCTTCTTTAAATCCCGGTAACGGCCCAGGATTACCCCCAGCCCTGAACTATCCATAAAGGTAACTCCTTCCAGATCCAGCAGCAATACTTCTGGGCGGGCGTGATCCAGGCTGGCTTCCAGTTCCCGGCGCAAAGCGTCGGCGCTTTCCAGGTCAACTTCTCCCTTGACCCGCGCCCAGAGTTCTTTACCTTCCATGCTAAAAAATACCTGCAAAGGAAAAACCCCCTCGTTACGATCTCCGAAGGGGTTAATTCGCTCTTCACCGGCTTTCTTCCTGCTAAATAATGGTAAAATTATTGTCGAATGGTGAAAACGGCCCGGATTGCCCTGGTAATCTCCTGGCCCAGGGATGCCCTGGCTACCCCTTCGCCGGTCACCAGGTCGACGTGGTCGATCTCTTTACCATCCCTGAAGACCGTCACCTGGCCGACCTTCTGACCCTCATTAACGGGAGCATTTAAAAGCGGCGGTAAATCTACCCTGGCAGTTACCTTTTCGGCCTTGCCCCGGATGCGGCTAACCCGCGCCCCAACTTTAGCCGTGGTGACGGCTTTGACCTGTTCCACTCGGCCCTTGCCTACCGGTACGGTGGCTACTACCTGGCCGGGGCCATAGAGCTGCTGGAAGGCCCACTGTTTATAGGCCCAGTTATAAAGCTTCATGGAATCGGTGAAATTGCCCCGGGGGGTTTCCACGCCCATAACTACGGCGATTAAACGCAGGCCATCCCTTTCGACCGTTGATACCAGGTTCAAGCCGGCGGCATCGGTAAAGCCGGTTTTAAAGCCGTCGGTACCCGGGTACCAGTAAAGCATTTTATTTGTATTGTCCAGGATGGACAATGGTTCCCGGCGGAAGGTGTAACGTTTGATAGAGGTCCACTCCCTGATTTTGGGGTACTTCAAGGCATAACGGGCAATAACAGCCATATCGTAGGCGGAAGTATAGTTTTGCTCATCATGGAGGCCATGGCAGTTGGCAAAATGAGTATTTTTCAAGCCCAGTTCTTTGGCCTTAGCATTCATCATGGCCACAAAGGCTTCCTCCGAGCCGGCCAGGTGTTCGGCCACGGCCACTGCCGCGTCGTTGGCCGAAGCCACGGCGATGGCAATGAGCATCTGCTCAAGGGGGAAAGTCTCCCCCGCAGCCAGGAAGACTTCCGAACCGCCAAAACTTTCAGCCCGCTCGCTGGTCTGCACCGGTTCATCCAACCTGGCCTGGCCATTGGCCACCATGTCCATGGCTACTATCATAGTCATCAGCTTGGTCATGCTGGCCGGGTAGTAACGGGCATGGGCATTCTTCTCCCAGAGGACCTCCCCCGTCTGGGGGTCCATAAGGATGGCCCCTTTGGCGTTCAGGGTCAGGCTTGCTGCTGCTTGGTTGCCTGCAGCAGCCTGCGCCGGTTGTGCATCCGCCGGCAGGGCCCCGGCCGCGTCTGTTGGCCCCGAACTTGCAGCCAGCAGTAACCCTGGAAGCAAGCACAGTCCCAGGATGACCGCCAGTAGTAGAACTCCTGTTTTACGCACCCCACCGCCCTCCTCGCCAGGCTTGTTCTCTTTTAACTTATATTAGCGAGAGGGGGAAAATATGAGCATTTATTACATCAATATAGAAGCAAAACTCTCCCCGGCCAGGTTATAGGGGACATCCAAAAGATCGGCAACAGTAGCCCCCAGGTCGGCAAAGGTAGGGCGCACGCCAATATTTACTGGCCTGATTTGCCTCCCACAAACCAGAAGGGGGACATACTCCCGGGAGTGATCGGTGCTGGGGGTGGTGGGGTCGCAACCGTGGTCGGCGGTAAGCACCAGGACATCATTCTCGTTTAACGCCTCGAGCAACTCCGGCAGGCGCCGGTCAAAGGCCTCCAGGGCGGCAGCATAGCCGGCCACGTCGTTGCGGTGGCCATAGCGCATATCAAAATCCACCAGGTTGGTGAAGATAAGGCCGCGGCCGCCTTCTCGCATAAAGTTACACGTCTGATCGACGCCGTCCATATTATCATGGGTATGAATCCAGCGGCTGATGCCCCGGCCGGCAAAGATATCTTTTATTTTACCGACCGCCATGACCTGGAGGCCGGCGCTTATGACGGCATCCAGCAGTGTAGGCCGGGGCGGCTCCAGGGAAAAATCCTGGCGCCGGTCCGTACGAATGAAATGCCCCGGTTCCCCGACAAAGGGCCGGGCAATTACCCGGCCTACCGCGTGTTCACCCGTCAGCAGTTGCCGGGCAATTTTACAGTAACGGTAGAGTTCCTGGACGGGGATAACGTCTTCATGGGCTGCTATCTGGAAGACACTGTCGGCCGAGGTGTAAACAATGGGGTAACCGGTGCGCATATGTTCGACGCCCAATTCCTCAATAATAACCGTACCGGAGGCCGGTTTGTTGCCCAGGACCTTGCGGCCGATGGCCTTTTCAAAGGGCTCGATGATCTCTGGGGGGAAGCCGTGGGGATAAAGAGGGAAGGGACGCTCTAAAATCAGGCCGGCCAGCTCCCAGTGACCGCTGGTAGTATCCTTACCGGCCGTCCGGGAAGCCATTTTTCCATAGGCGGCTGCAGGTGCGGCTACCGGGGCAATGCCCTTGAGGGGAATAATATTGCCCAGTCCCAGCCGGGCCATATTCGGCAGGTGCAGGTCCACCGTAGCGGCGATATTCCCCAGGGTATTGCTGCCCTCGTCGCCAAATTTTCCGGCATCTGGCAGTTCACCTACACCAACGCTGTCGAGAACGATGATTATAACGCGATCGATGGCCATTGCAGCTATTGCCTCCATAAATGTTCTCACGCCCGCGGGTGGGTCCGGTCGTACACCTCGCGAATCTTTTTCCTGGTAAGATGGGTGTAAATCTGGGTTGTACCAATATCGGCATGGCCCAAAAGCTCCTGGACTGAACGCAGGTCAGCGCCATTTTCCAGCAGGTGGGTGGCAAAGGAATGGCGCAAGGTATGGGGCGTAATTTCCTTTTTCAAGTTGGCCGCCCGGGCATATCCTTTAAGAATTTTCCAGCAGCCCTGGCGGGAAAGGCGCCGACCGTGCTGGTTGACAAAAAGGGCCGGCTCCATCTTCTTTTTGATTAGTTTCCCCCGCCCGTTCTCCAAGTATGTCCGCACGTGAAAACAGGCCACCTGGCCCATGGGAACCACCCTTTCCCGCGACCCCTTGCCCAGGCAGCGGATAAATTCCCCCTCCAGGTTGACCTGGTCCACATTGAGGGCCACCAGTTCCGAGACCCGCAGGCCTGTGGCATAAAGCAATTCCAGCATGGCCTTATCCCTTAAACCCGCAGGCGTATCCGGGCGCGGCTGGCTGAGGAGCCTCTCAACTTCATCCACTGTCAATACCTGGGGTAGTTTTTTTATTTGCCGCGGGGATTCCAAGTTGGCCGTAGGATCGCTATCCACCAGGCGTTCCCTTAATAAAAAGTGGTAAAAGGATTTTAAGGCAGCCAGGTGCTGGGAAATCGTCGCCGGTGACCGGCCTTCCTGCTGCAATTTCACCAGGTAGGCTACCAGTAAGCCATGATTAACCTCGCGCAAAGATTTTACCTTGCTATTTTCCAGGTACTGCAAAAATTGTTGCAGGTCACTGTTATAGGAAGCCAGGGTATTTTCCGCCAGTCCCCTTTCTACCACCAGATAGTAAAGGAATTCATCCACCAGCTCACGCACGGCGCACCACCATTCCCCTTAAGTTTACCAGATTATTTCCACATGTACAGGTAAAAGTCCTCCATCGTCACCAAAAAAAGCCATAAAAAACCCGCCTGCTAAAGGCGGATCTTTCTACCACTTATTCACCCCGGTAAAAGCTCCTTAATTTCTCTAATAATCCCTCCAGGTGGGCTGCTTCCCCTGCCGCTGGGGCAGCAGCCGGCTGATCCTGCTGCCGGACGGCAGCCGGGGTGTTGCTTTGCCCTGCCAGGTTGGACCGGCCACTGCCTACCATCTGGCCCAGCAAGACAGCGGCCACCAGTATAGCTGCCAGCAGCCAGACAAGCTTTTGCCGCCATTTACTAATGGTAACAACAATCATCCCCTATCCCTCCAAACTTTTAAAAATAATTGAGTACCACCCTGACAAAAACCGGCGCGAGATATGCCTCCACCAGGCCCCCGCCCGCTACCAGCAGCGTGACCAGCAGCATAAAAATGGAATAGTTTAAAAATCGCGGTAAAATGCCCCTTTCATTAAAGCTTCGCCCGTGCATTAAACTGGTAGAAAAGGAAATGCCCAGCATAGCCGCCACAAATAAGGCCGGAATCTGGATAAGGTTAGGTGGCATGATGGCCATCAGCGACAGGGCCACACCATGGATGGCTTTCTGCTGCACCAAAAAACCGACAGTGAAACCAAGGATAAAGCCCTTTAAGAAGACAACGACAATAATCAAAGGTATGCCAATTACCGTTAAGCCCAAAAACCATACCAGACCGATCTCTTTAAGGGCATTGATAATGGCCTGTTGAACGACTTTATACCCGCTTATATCGCTGCTGTTAAATTGCTGCAAGAGGTTATCCAGGTAGGCGGCCAGCTGGAGCACCTGCTGTTCCTCGAGGAAGTAAAGGGTAACTGTTCCGGCAATAATTCCTCCCAGGAAAAAGAAAAATATGACCAGATATAAGCCCAGGTTGTCCCTGATGTGCCTGGCAAGGGCCCTTTCCACCTCATTCCCTCCCCGGCCGCTCAGTCAAATATCATCCCCTAGATAGTTATGCCGCCTGGGGATATTTATGCCTGCAAAGTACGGGCGGCGGCCAGCAAACCGGCAATACTCTTGGCATCCTGGATAGTACCCTTAAAGATCTCGGCCACGGCGGCAGCCAGAGGTAGCCGTACCACTTCCAGAAATTCATCGGCATCAGCTTCTTCCCGGTGAGGTTCGAGGCCGGTGGCCATAAAAAGGTACATGATTTCATTGGAAAAGCCCGGTGTTGAATAGAAGGTTAAAAGCAGCTGCCATTCGGCAGCTTGGAGGCCTACTTCCTCCGCCAGCTCTCTCCGGGCGCAATTTACCGGTTCTTCCCCGGCATCAAGTTTGCCGGCGGGGATCTCCAGTGTTATCCGGCCAATAGGGTAACGGTACTGGCGAACAAGATAAACGTTTTTTTCTTTATCGAGAGCGATAATTGCTACAGCGCCCGGGTGTTCAACAACTTCGCGGCTGGCTTCATTGCCATCGGGTAGCCGCACCCGGTCCCGGCGCAAATTCAATATACGTCCTTCATAAATGCGCTCAGAACTCAGCAGCACTTCGGTAAGATCCATATTTCGTTCTCCCTCCAAAAAAAGATAAGAAACTGGCATTACGCCAGTTCCCCTGACCTCCCGTATATCAGTTTGTCTTGGCGCCTATTCTTAGTTTATCTGCTATCATGGCAATAAATTCCGAGTTGGTCGGTTTGCCCCGTTCTACGTTAATAGTATAACCAAAGAACTTATTCATCATCTCCACGTTGCCTCGGTCCCAGGCCAGCTCGATGGCATGGCGGATGGCGCGTTCTACCCGGCTGGGCGTGGTCATAAATTTCCTCGCCACCAGGGGGTAAAGCTCTTTTGTCACCGCGCCCAAGAGGCTCACGTCGTCGATTACCATCAGGATGGCTTCACGTAAGTATTGATAACCCTTAATGTGAGCCGGGACCCCCATCTGATGGATAATCTTGGTTACTTCAACATCCATATTGCGACCGCTGCGATTTAACTGGGCCGGTGGCGCGGGCAAGGAGTATCCGTTGGCCAGTTGCCGTAAACGGTTGCCCAGCACTTCCAGGTCAAAGGGTTTAAGTATGTAATAATCAGCCCCCAGCTCCATGGAACGCAAGGTCGTGCTCTCCTGGCCCAAAGCCGTAAGGATTACTATTTTCGGCCGCGGTTCGTAGTTTAAATCATTGAGCCGTTCCAGGACACCGATACCGTCAAGATGCGGCATAATAATATCTAGAATTACAACGTCCGGCTCTTGCTCCTGGATAAGCTGCAGGGTTTCATGGCCATTATGGGCTATCCCTGACAAAACAAAATCCTGCTGCCTGTTAAAAAATTCCTCAAGTACTTCACAAAATTCCCGATTATCATCGGCGATTAATACCTTTATGGGGTCTTTCATTGTATTTCATCCCGCCTCCTAAAGACCCGTGTCATTTTAGTCGAGATAGTTTTCGACGCCGATAAGGGATAATCCTTCCAATCGCATAAAGAGGCAAAACTTTTGGTTATCCAACATCATTTTCCATTATATGTAATTTCCCAGGGGATTCGACGACAGTTCCCCTGGTCGGTGAGACAAGATCTGTTTCCTGCAGCATCCATTCGGCCAGCACTCCATACCCCCTGGTAGGATCGTTAATAAACACATGGGTCACAGCTCCCACCAGTTGCCCATCCTGGATAATGGGACTGCCGCTCATACCCTGGATAATTCCCCCTGTTAAGGCCAGTAGCCGGGGATCGGTTATCCGTAAAATAAGCCCTCTACCACTGGCTCGCTGGTGGAGCATTACCCGTTCAATTTCCACCTGAAACCTTTCTACCTTCTCTCCCTCAACTACTGTTAAGATTTCGGCGGGTCCCGGGCGCACCGTCTCCGCCAGGGCAACCGGCAAAGGTGAGGTAAAATAGCCCGGAATATTACCCGTTATTGTCCCAAATATGCCAACTGTGGTATTTTTCTTGATTATGCCGCTAAAACTGCTGTTTTCCAGAAAAACACCTATTTTTTCCCCGGGCTGGCCCCGTCTCCCCTGATGGATCCCCTGGATGGCGGCCGCGACAATCCGGCCACCGCTGATATTCATTCCCGTCTGGCCGTCACCGGTAACGATATGCCCTAAAGCGCCGAAGACACTCTTGTCCCGGTCATAAAAGGTTAACGTCCCCACACCGGCGGTACTGTCCCGGACAAAGATGCCGATCCGGTAACGCCCCGTCTCCCGGCAGTACAGGGGCTGGATATTTAAGCTAAACAAATGCTCATCCCTTCTGACCGTTAGCCTTAAAGAGCGCTTGGCACGGCCGGCAGCATCGATCAAGGATGCCACTTCCTGATCACTGCTAACCTTCTGGCCATCAATGGCTACGATGGTATCACCCGTTTCCAGGCCGGCCTGCCGCGCCGGGTAAAGCTTGTTGCCCTGGTTGTCCGTTACGGCTGCCTGGCCCACGACCATTACCCCTTCTGTTTTGAGCAGGACGCCAATGGCCTGGCCGCCTGGAAAAACACTGACCGGCTGGACCATCTGCACGGTAATATTTTTTAAGGGAATAAGACCAAATAATTTTAATTGGAGCTGCCACCAGCCCGGGCGACCCTGGCTGGCCGTACTGATTTCATCCAGGCTGTTAACCTGCACTTCTACCTGCCGGGCCAGGCCCGGCGGTAGTTCCCAGTTTAGCTTAAAAGGCGCCGCCGTTGACAGGCGCAGCATCTGGGGCAGACTAAAAAACCCGCGTACCGGCGGGAGCATTCCTCCATACAATAACAATGCCGCCAGCACCAGGCCGAAAACCTGGCGCCCCAGGCGTTTCAAGGGCACCACCCCCATTCAGGGATTTTATTTTTGCTTTCTAAACATAAAATAACCTCAGGCCGTCGCTTTTATGCTGTTAAAAACGTCCTGAGGAGGAGATATAGCCTGCATTAGGAAGCGTTCAGGTGCTAATTTATGATTTTTAAATGTCAATAACATAAATTTCAATTTTTGGCCTGCGACTGTTCTAAAAGGGCGGCCGCATGCTCCCTGGCAATCGGGCTTGTTTCCCCGGATAACAACCGGGCCAGTTCTTCCACCCTGGCCTCACCCGTTAATTTTTCAACTCTGGTAAAGGTACGCCCACCCTGGACAACCTTACTAACCCGGTAATGCTGCCCGGCAACACCGGCCAGTTGCGCCGAGTGAGTAATGCAGAGAACCTGGTGGCGCCGGCCAATGGCCGCCAAAGTTCTGGCCACCGCGCGGGCGGCAGCACCGCCCACCCCGGCATCAATTTCGTCAAAAATCAAAGTTGGCACTGCATCAACATCAGCTAAGATACTCTTGCAGGCCAGCATTACCCGCGCCATTTCCCCGCCTGAGGCAATCTGAGCCAGGGGACGGCTCCCTTCCCCGGGGTTGGGTTGGAAGAGAAAAGTTACCGTATCCATCCCTGCGGGTCCCGGCAGGGACGCTTCCGTGCAGGCTATTGTTACCCGGGCCGCAGGCATGGCCAGGTCATGCAATACAGCGGTTATCTCCGCAGCCAATTTTTGCGCTGCCTTCAAGCGCTGCCGGCGTAACCGCAGGGCTGCTTCCCGGTACTTGGTTTCAGCGGCAGCTATTTCTTTTTCCATGGCCGCCACTCTGGCTGCCCTTTGCTCCAGGCCCTCCAAAGCTGTTGCCGTCTCCGCCTGATAGCGCAGGATGGCCGGAATATCGTTCCCGTATTTACGCTTTAAGTTTTTAATCAATTCCAAGCGTTCCTCAATTTCTTTTAATCTTTGCGGGTTATAGTCCAGCTCTTCCCCGTAACGGCGGATACCGCGGGCTACCTCTTCCACCTGGGCGGCGGCAGCTTCCAGTAAATTTTGCCAGGGTTTAAGGCCAGCATCGATGCCAGCCATGGTATCCAGAATTGCCGCTGCCTGGCTGATGCGGTCATAGGCCGCCCTGCCTTCTTCCCCAAAAAGGGCAGCGTAAACTGCAACAGCCCCTTCAGCCAGCCTGGCCGCATTATTTAGGATCTCCCGTTCCCGGAGTAATTCTTCATCTTCACCCGGTCTTAAATTAGCGGCAGATATTTCCTTTAGCTGGTAAGTTAACAGGTCACGCTGCCGTTCCCTTGCCGCCGCGTCGCCACCGAGTTCTTCTAGCTCATTTTGTAAATTCTGCCATTTTGTGTAAAGTTCTTTAACTTGCGCCCTCAGTTCCATTAAACCCGCCACACCGTCAAGCAGGTCCGTCTGAGAGGCGGGCCTGAGAATTGACTGGTAAGCGTGCTGGCCGTGGATATCGACCAGCATCTGGCCAATTCTCTGGTACATACTTAAAGTGAGACTGCGGCCGTTAACGCGGCAGCTATGCCGGCCGCTGCGGCTGATTTCCCGGCTGAGCAAAAGGGTCCCGTCGGCCTCAACTGGGACACCAAATTCGGCCAGGACTTCTTCCAGTCCAGGTATGCCGGCGGTCTGAAAAAGCCCGCGCACCAGGGCCCGTTCGGCACCGGAACGGATATACTCCGCTGAAGCCCGCGCCCCCACCAGAAGCCCCACGGCATCGACAATGATGGACTTTCCGGCGCCGGTTTCGCCAGTGAGGACCGTTAGCCCGGGTTCCAGGTCCAGCTGCAGGGATTCGATCAGGGCAAAATTTTCGATTTGCAGTTCCTGGAGCATGGCCTCACCCTTCCCTGAGCTCATCAAAGCGCTTTAAAACCGCAGCCACGGCTTCTTTGGGTTTAACAATGACCAGGATGGTATCATCCCCGGCTACCGTTCCTATAATCTCCGGCCAGGCCACGTTATCCAGGCAGGAGGCAACGGCATGGGCCGTCCCCGGCAGGGTGCGGATTAAAATCAAGTTTTCACTGTCGTCTACCTTAACCACAGAATCTTGAAAGAGGCGCTGCAAGCGGCCATAGACGTTGACCGGGGGCTGTCCCGGCGGTGCGGCGTAGCGATAGAGATTCTCCCCCGCCGGCACTTTAACCAGGCCCAGTTCTTTAATATCTCTGGAAACGGTAGCCTGAGTCACCTTAAGCCCGTGCTTGTTGAGTTCCCGGGCCAGCTGTTCCTGGGTAGTTACCGGGGTCCTGGCTATGATTTCCAGAATCAGCTGCTGGCGCCTGGCTTTCGTCATACTGCCGGCTCCCCCCTTCCCGCAATTTCTCCCGTACCAGGCTGTAAAAGGTGTTATTTTTTAAACGTATCAGGCGCGTAGGTACTTCCGCTCGCGTCACGGTAACGACGTCCCCGTTCTCCAGGCGCCATCCCTGCTGGCCGTCAACAGTTAGCATGACTTCCGCTCCCTGGGCATGGACATGGACCCTGATCTGCTGTTCCGCCGGTACAACCAGGGGCCGGCTATAAAGGGTATGGGGACAGATGGGCGTTAATATCATCACCTGCAGCTGCGGTGATACCAGGGGGCCGCCGGCCGACAGGGAATAAGCCGTTGAACCCGTAGGTGAGGAGATAATGAGGCCGTCAGCCGGATAAGTGTCCAGGTAGGCCGGGCCGATATAAACCTCCAGGCGGAGCATGCGGGAAAAAGCGCCCTTGGTAATTACAACATCATTTAAGGCCTGGCAGTGGAGGGCCTGGTCCGGTCGCCTGACGGCACCCTGGAGCATCATCCGCTCTTCCAGGCGGTAACCACCGGCCAGGAGCTTATCAAGGGCGGGATAAAGTTCAGCCAGCTCAATTTCTGTTAAAAAACCCAGGTGACCCAGGTTGACGCCGAGAATGGGCGTAGCGGCACCGGCAACTATTCGCGCCGCCCGCAGGAGGGTGCCGTCACCACCTAGAGCTAAAAGGCAATCGGCACCTGCCAGCTCTTTTTCCGGCACGCCCTTTTCCGGGCAGCCCAGGGCGGCAGCTTTGCTGGTGGATACCAGTACCCTCACACCGCGGTCTTCCAGGTAGGCCATGATTTCCAGGGCTACTTCCTTTACCCTCGGCTTATCCAGGTTGGCCACCATACCAATCTGCTGCAATTGACTCCCTCACTTCAAACCTAATGCACTTCCTGATGGGCTGCAGCTACTACCTGTTCAATCAGGTGCTGCCAGTCTGCTGGTGCCAGGCCCTGGCCTTTTAAACCCAGCCAGAGGAGGAATTCCAGGTTACCTTCCGGGCCGCTGATGGGTGACCAGGTCAACCCATATATTTTTAAACCCAACCCGGTTACCGCGTTCATTACTTCTTTTAAAACCTCCATGTGGACGACTGGGTCGCGCACAACCCCTTTTTTACCGACCCGGCCCGGGCCGGCTTCAAACTGGGGCTTGACCAAGGCAATAATCTCCCCCTCCGGTTTAAGGCAGCGGCGGACGGCCGGCAGGACTTTCGCCAGGGAAATGAAGGCTACATCTATAGTGGCCACATCAACCGGCTCCCCCAGCTTATCCCGTTCCAGGTAACGGGCGTTGGTTCTTTCCAGGACAATTACCCGCGGATCCTGGCGTAGCGACCAGGCCAGCTGGCCGTAACCGACATCAACGGCATAGACCCGGGCGGCGCCGTGTTTAAGGGCACAGTCGGTAAAGCCTCCGGTGGACGCGCCCACGTCCAGGATTACTTTATGGTGCAAATCAATATTAAAAACCTTTAAGGCCTTCTCCAGCTTTAAGCCGCCGCGGCTGACGTAAGGCAGGGGCCGGCCGGTAAGGCGTATCGCCGCATCAACCGGGACCCTCTCCCCGGGCTTGTCTACCGGGATATTGTTGACCAGCACCTCACCAGCCATAATAGCTGCCCGTGCCTGCTGGCGGCTGCCAAACAGTCCCCGCTGTATCAGCAGGACGTCCAGTCGTTGCCTAGCCACCGGAAATCTCCCTGGTACCCAATTTACGCCTGGTAAACATCGACTCTCCCTCCAACACCTGCTGGACGGCCTTGACGATCCCCGCCGGCGTCAAACCTAAGTGTTCCCGTAACACGGCCGCTTTACCCTGGGGGACAAACTGGTCCTTGATCCCCAGGCATTGCACCCTCGTCCTCACCATATCTCTGGCAGCCAGCAATTCCAGGACGGCGCTGCCAAAACCGCCGGCCAGGACGTGTTCCTCAACCGTCACCAGGCAGCCGGTTTTACCGGCCCAGCTGAGAATTAAATCCGCATCCAGGGGTTTAACAAAGCGCGGGTTGATGACTGCCGCTTCAATACCCCGGGCGGCCAGTTCTTCCGCTGCGGCAAGGGCGGCGTAAACCAGGGGCCCGAGGGCCAGGATGGCTACATCCCTGCCCTGACGCAGGACCTCCCCCTTGCCGATAGGCAGGGGCTGGGCTACACCGGTTAACGGTACACCCACGCCGGCACCCCGTGGATAACGTAAGGCTGCCGGGCCGTGGTGCTGGATAGCTGTAACTAGCATGTGCCGCAGCTCCTGCTCGTCTTTGGGAGCCATGATTACCATACTCGGGATACTGCGTAGCAGGGCCAGGTCAAAGAGGCCCTGGTGAGTTTCTCCATCTTCGCCCACCAGACCGGCCCGGTCAATGGCCAGGACTACCGGTAGTTCCATTAAAGCAATGTCATGGATTACCTGGTCTATGGCCCGTTGCAAAAAGGTAGAGTAAATGGCCACTACCGGTTTTAATCCCGCAGCCGCCAGGCCGGCGGCCATGGTCAGGGCATGTTGCTCGGCAATGCCGACATCAAAAAAGCGTCTGGGGAAGCGCCGGGCAAAAGGAATGAGCCCGGTACCGTCGGGCATGGCCGCCGTTATGGCTACCAGGCGGTTGTTTTTCTCCCCCTGGCGTACCAGCTCAGCGCCAAAGACGGAGGTAAAAGTCGGCGGTCCCCCGGTAGTTACAGGTTCACCTGTTTCCGGGTCGAAGGGGCCAACGCCATGGAAGCGGCCGGGATGGGTCTCAGCAGGATGATAACCTTTGCCTTTGGTGGTAATCACATGGACCAGGACCGGCCCACGGGTAACCCGGGCGCGTTGCAGTACTTCTTTAAGCCGGGTTATGCTGTGGCCTTCGATGGGACCCAGGTACGTGAAGCCCAGTTCCTCAAAAAGCATTCCCGGAACAACCAGGTATTTAAAGCTATCTTTAATCCGGTCAATTATCTTTAAAACCCGGGGACCAAAATGGGGCAGGCGGTTGAGGAGGTTTTCCAGCTCTTCCTTGCCCCGGGAATACATGGGATCCGTCCGCAGGCGAGAAAGGTAGGCTGCCATGCCCCCTACAGGGCTGGAGATAGACATTTCATTATCATTCAGCACCACAATCAGGCTGGTTTTCAGATGACCGGCATGATTCATGGCCTCAAAGGCCATACCGCCCGTCAGGGCACCATCGCCAATAACCGCTACTACCTGGTAATCCTCACCCTTTAAATCCCTGGCCAGGGCAAAGCCTAAGGCAGCGGAAATAGAGGTGCTGCTATGACCAGTATCAAAAGCATCATAGGGGCTTTCGGCTCGCTTGGGAAAGCCGCTCAAGCCCCCGAACTGGCGTAAAGTGCTGAACTGGGAACGCCGGCCGGTAAGCATCTTGTGCACATAGCACTGGTGGCCCACGTCCCAGATGATTTTATCCCGGGGTAAGTCGAAAACGCTGTGCAGGGCTAGAGTCAGCTCTACTACCCCCAGGTTGGGCGCCAGGTGGCCGCCAGTGCGGGCCACCGTCCGGACCAGTTCCCTGCGTATTTCCGCGGCCAGCATCTCGAGTTCCACGTTATTCAACTTTTTCACATCAGCCGGTTCGTTAATTTTATCCAGCAGGTTCATGGCCGCCGTCCTTTCTGGGGTACATAGTTAAAGGGGCGCCACCCGGTTAATTTTTCCACGCCGTACAACAGCCGGCCTACAAAAAATATTATATCATTGGCCTGGCGCAGGGCAAATCCCTTGCCCAGGGCTTTACCCCCCACAGTCACAGCCGAAATAATGGCCGTCATAATAGTACTGACCAGCAGGTCTTCCGCTCCATGCTGTCCTGCCAGGCGCAAGATAATTACCGCCCCAACCGCACCGCTCAAGGTGCTGCAGACATCCCCCACCACGTCGGTGGCGAAGCTGGCCACCCGTTCGGCGTTGCGCAGTAAACCCAGGGCCTGGCGGGCGCCGGGGATCTTTTTGGCCGCCCGGGCATGCAGGGGTACTTCACTGGCCGCCGCCGTGGCTACGCCAACAATATCAAAGGCAATACCCGCCACGATAATTAACAGCAACAGGGTAAAGGTTAAAATTATTGAAGTTATTCTACCCAGAAACACCTGGGAACCATAGCCTACAGCCAGGGCTATAAAAAAAGTTCCTCCGCCCATAGTCAGGGCATTTTTCCAGGAGGAACGACCTTGTGATCTGGCCAAATGTGTTTTCTGCCTCCATGAAGGATAAGGATTATGTAATCCTGGTGGGTGGCAGCTGGCCGGATAAATGTTATGGCTTAGGTCCAGTAGGTTTTCCCGGCACCCTACCACGCGTCGCCGCAATGGCGGTTTCCCTTTAAAGGGTGCCCTGCGCCGTCGCCGGAGGCAGGACTGGATTACCACTTAGCGCATACTTTAATCCCCGGCCAGCCTTACCGGTGGTAAACAGTCTAGGAGTTTTCCTCGACAAGCCCCGCCATCTTCTAGCCTCTTTTGCAGTAGTGGTTTCCGCTATAGTCAAGAGGTCTTCGGCGAAGACCTTGACAGGCGCTTAACACCCGCATCCACCACTACCGCTCAAGGCAGGCTACGCTGCAGCCAGCACCCTCCGTACCGACTGCAGGTTTCTACCCCAGGCCATAGTAGTTGTTCCTGCCGCAGGAACTTTCCCACGCACCTGGGTCTCCACGGAGGGAGGGTCCACGCCTACATGCCATTGTAGATCGCCCCCCCTCCTTAACTCCCAGTACCAACCCCCGACTGGGCGTCGACAGCCAGCACCAGGAACTTCATCGGTGTGCCCTTGACGGATTTTTAGGCCCGTCTTCAAAGATGGTGGTCTTGACTAGAATACTGCGCCACCCACCAATAGGCTAAGCAAAAATTTTTCTGCTGGTAGGATGTATTATAAGGTATTTGTCCTTAAACAGCAAGCACCACGGCCAGAAGCCCCCGGTGGCCTTAAGCCGTCTATAGTGCTGGCCGGCAGCCAGCACCGGTATGCCTTTCCTCCCTTTCGCGGACACCTTTATGCTTGGCGTATGACTATCCCTGTCGGTTAAGAACGTAACCGGCGAGGAGGAATAAAGGTTCGGCAGCCGGCCCCAGCGAACGGGCTAAACTTTGCGCCTCGGTACAGAGTTCGCCGGCTATCTCCCGTGCCTTCTCTAGACCTAAGCAGGCCGGGTAGGTTGCCTTGCCCCGGGCTGCATCCATCCCGCCTTTTTTACCCATGCGAGTAAAATCGCCCTCAATATCGAGAATGTCGTCGGTTATCTGGAAGGCCAGTCCCAGGTTTTCGCCATAGCGCGTTAATATCGCCAGCTGCTCCTCTCCGGCGCCACTTAAAATGCCGCCCAGGCGCAGGCAGGCGCGGATGAGGCTACCAGTCTTGTGGGTGTGGATGTAATTAACTGTTTCCAAGGTCGCCGGCCGGCCCTCGGCCTCCATGTCCACCACCTGACCGCCAATCATCCCCTGGCTGCCGGCGGCGGCGGCCAGCTCGCCGATGGCCTGGAGAACTTTCACCGCCGGGATGCCGTCGGGCACCTGGCTCAAAACGGCAAAGGCCTGGGTGAGGAGGGCATCCCCGGCCAGCAAGGCAATGGCCTCACCGAAAACTTTATGGCAGGTGGGCCGGCCGCGGCGAAAATCGTCATTATCCATGGCCGGCAGGTCATCGTGGATGAGGGAATAGGTATGGATAAGCTCCACCGCGCAGGCGGCCGGCAGCAGTGGTTCCGGGGGGCCGCCTACAGCCTCACCCGCAGCCAAAACCAGGATAGGCCTTAGCCTCTTCCCCCCGGCGAAAAGACTGTAGCGCATGGCCTGGTGAACGGCCGGGGGATAATTATCTGCCGGCGGCAGGCTCTTTTCCAGGGCTTCCTGGACCATTTGTTGGCGGGAAGCTAGATAACTTTCAAGCTCCGTAACCCCCACCCCCGGATATAGAGATTTCCTTTAGTACAACTTCGCCTTCCTGGACCAGAAGGGCCTGGAGTTTACCCTCGACTTCCTGCAGGCGCTGCCGGCACAGGCGTACCAGCCTGATCCCTTCCTGGTAATAGGCCAGGGAATCTTCCAGGGTCAGGCCTTCTCCTTCCAGAGCCCGGACGATACCCTCCAGTTTCTGCAAAGCCTCTTCGAATTTAAGCTGTTCGCCTTCAGGCATGCTTTGGTTCCTCCCAAACGATACATTAGCCACCGTCCACATCCTCTACCTGGCACTGGAGGCGACCCTGGCTTAAGACTACTTCCACCCTTTCCCCAGGAGCCACCTCCAGGCTGTGCCGGATGGGGGGGCCACCGCCGGGACGACGGCAGATGGCATAGCCGCGGCTCAAGATGGTCAAGGGGCTGGCGGCCTCCAGGCGGGACGTTAACAGTTGCAGGGCCTGTTCCCTGGCCCCGGCATGGCGCTGCCAGGCAGCCAGCAGGCGCTGTTCCAGCCCGTCCAGGTATTGCTGGCGATAATACAGTTCCTGCTGGGGCCGGGCCATGCCCCGGCTTTTAACCAGGCGTTCAAGCCTTGCTTGCGCCATCTGCAGGCGGTGCTCCATTCCCCGCCGGGCACGGGTAGCCAGGATATTCAGGCGCTCTTCCAGCTCTTTTTTTACCGGGACGGCCAGCTCGGCGGCCGCCGAAGGGGTTGGTGCCCGTCGGTCGGCTACCCGGTCGGCCAGGGTGAGGTCCGTCTCGTGCCCAACGGCAGCAATAACCGGCACCGGGCAGCCATAGATGGCCCGAGCGACGATTTCGGTATTGAAGGCACTCAAGTCCTCCGCCGAGCCGCCGCCGCGGCCGATGATAATCACGTCTACCCCGCCCAGTTTGCCCAAAAGTTCCAGGGCCCGGGCCAATTCAAAGGGAGCAGTATCCCCCTGAACGGTAGCAGGGGCCAGCACCAGGTCAATACCGGGAAAGCGCCGCCGGCTGACGGTAACCATATCCCGCAGGGCGGCACCGCTCGGTGAGGTCACCAGGCCCACCCGGCGCGGCAGGAGGGGCAAGGGACGTTTGCGTTCGGCGGCAAAAAGGCCTTCCCTTTCCAGGCGGGCCGCCAGCTCCTGAAGGGCAAGAGTAGCCATACCCATTCCGGCCGGATAGATTTCGGCCACATAAAGCTGGTAGACGCCGTCCCGGGGATAAATGGCTATGTGACCCCTGGCTATTACCTCCAAACCGTCCTGGAGCGACAAACTCAAGCTCCGGCTGCGGCCTTGGAACATAACACAGCGCAAAGCAGCCACCTGGTCCTTCAAGGTAAAATAGAGGTGACCCGATACCGGGCGGCGCAAGTTGGAGATCTCCCCCTTGACCCAGACGTTGGCCAGGCGGCCGTCATTGCCTATCAGGCGCTGCAAATAGGCGGTGAGTTCCCTCACCGCCAGAACCCGCTGCCCGGACACTAGCGCCGGGCCGCCTCGACTGTATTTTTCAGCAGCATGGCAATGGTCATGGGACCAACTCCCCCGGGCACAGGGGTAATCCAGCTGGCTTTTTGCGCGGCGCTCTCAAAGTGGACATCCCCTACCAGCTTTTTCTCGCCTACGCGGTTGATGCCTACATCGATGACTACCGCGCCCTCCTTGATCATGTCGCCGGTGATCATCTCCGGCTTGCCTACGGCAGCCACCAGGATGTCGGCCTGGCGGCATTCCTCGGCCAGGTTTCTGGTGCGGGAGTGGCAGATGGTTACCGTGGCGTGACGGGCTAAAAGCATCATGGCCATGGGTTTGCCGACGATATTGCTGCGGCCAACGACGACTGCTTTTTTACCTTTGGGATCAATCCCGGCCTTATCCAGGAGGACCATGCAGCCATGGGGCGTGCAGGGATAAAAGCACTTGTCGCCAATAACCAGGTTGCCGACGTTGGCCGGGCTGAAACCGTCGACATCCTTTTCCAGGGCGATGGTGTCGATGACGGTTTTTTCGTCAATATGATCGGGCAGTGGAAGCTGAACCAGGATGCCGTGGAGGCGCGGATCATTATTGAGCTGTTTGATTAAGTCCAGGAGCTGGGGTTGGGTGGTTTCCGCCGGCAGGCGGTGGACTTCCGAGTAGATGCCGACTTCTTCGCAGGCGCGGTGCTTGTTGCGGACATACACCTGGGAAGCCGGGTCGTCGCCGACCAGGACGACGGCCAAACCGGGAGTAATCCCCTGCTCTTTCAACCTGGCTACTTCCTGCTTGACTTCTTCCCGTACTGCGGCGGCAATCTGCTTGCCGTCCAAGATTTGGGCTGGCATGGCACTAGACCTCCTTAAAATACTCACTCCCAGGCTGGCATTGTCGCGCTCGCTCCCTGGCCCTTGTGGAGCGCCCAGCACTCAATTCGTTTGTAATAGGTGTCTCTTCGCGAACAAAACCTTTGCGAGTTGAGTGCTGGGTCAGCCTCTAGCTCGGGCGGAGTTCCCGGCCTATTCGGCATCCTTGCCTTTAGAATCCGGCCGCAGGCCTCGCTGTCCTCGGCCCCGCTTATCATCCCTCGGCTTCGCCCGGGCCGCTTCGCCACTCGGTAAAAGCTCGCTCGCTTCCGACAAATGCCAGCCCGGCATTTTATGCCCTCTGGTGGCGGCTCACCACCATGGGTGCCTCCTCCGAAAAACTCATTTCTCCCGCAAATACTTGTCTATGGCCCGAGCGGCGGCTTTGCCGGCTCCCATGGCCAGGATTACCGTTGCCGCCCCGGTGACGATGTCGCCGCCGGCAAAGACGCCCTTCCTCGAAGTGGCGCCGGTAGCCTCGTCGGCGGCGATAGTACCTTTGCGGGTAAGTTCCAGGCCCGGCGTGGTCCTTAAGACCAGAGGGTTGGGGCCCTGGCCGATAGCCATAACCACTGTATCTACTTCCACGTCATACTCAGAACCCGGGATGGGCACCGGCCGCCGGCGGCCGGAGGCATCCGGCTCGCCCAGTTCAAAGCGCTGGCAGGTCATGCCCTTCACCACACCCCGGTCGTCACCGTAGATTTTCACCGGGCTGGTAAGAAGGTGGAACTTGACCCCTTCTTCTTCGGCGTGCTCTACTTCTTCCTTGCGGGCCGGCATTTCGGCTGCCGAGCGGCGGTAAACAATATAAGATTCTTCTGCTCCCAGCCGCAGGGCAGTACGGGCCGCATCCATGGCCACGTTGCCGGCGCCGATAACAGCCACTCGCCTGCCCACCTTGATGGGGGTGGCATAGCGGGGGAATAGATAGGCCTTCATCAGGTTGGTCCGGGTGAGGAATTCATTGGCCGAGTAAACGCCTAGAAGGTTTTCCCCGGGTATCCCCATGAAGTGGGGCAACCCGGCCCCAGTGCCGATAAAGACGGCATCGTAGCCGCTGGCGAGGAGTTCGTCCACGGTGGTAACCTTGCCGACCACGGCATTGGTCCGGATTTCTACTCCAAGCCGGCGGATGGAGTCGATTTCCTGCTGGACGATCTTTTTCGGCAGGCGGAATTCAGGAATGCCATACATCAGTACGCCCCCGGGCACATGGAGGGCTTCAAAGACCGTTACCTGGTGTCCCATCCGGGCCAGGTCGGCCGCGGCGGTCAAACCGGCGGGACCGGAACCGATTACTGCTACCTTAAAGCCAGTGGCCGGGGCCTTGCGTACGGCTGCTGCCTCGCCCTTAGCCATCTGGTAATCAGCGACAAAACGTTCCAGGCGGCCGATGGCTACCGGCTCATGCTTCTTGCCCACGGTACAGTATTTTTCGCACTGGTTTTCCTGGGGACAGACTCGCCCGCAAATGGCCGGCAGGTTGTTTTTTTCTTTGATTTTGGCAATAGCCCCGTCAAAATCTTTTTCCTTTATCAAGCTGATAAAAGCGGGTATGTCCACCTCGACCGGACATCCCTGGCGGCAGGGAGCCTTTTTACACTGGAGGCAGCGTTCTGCTTCGGCCAGGGCCATTTCTTCGGTATAGCCCAGAGCTACTTCATTGAAGTTGTGGATACGCTCCTGCGGGTCCTGAGAAGGCATGGGAGTTTTTCTGGGAATTAATGGCATCCGCAGCCACCCCCCTCGTGGAACTTGATAATCCTTTCCTCTTCTTCTCTATACATGTTCATCCGCCGCAGAGCCAGCTGCCAGTCCACCTGGTGCCCGTCAAATTCCGGCCCGTCGACGCAGGCAAATTTGGTCTCCCCGCCGACGCTGACCCGGCAGGCGCCGCACATACCGGTACCGTCCACCATAATGGGATTCATACTGACAATGGTGGGTACGCCAAAGGGCCTGGTAGTTTCCGCCACAGCCCGCATCATGACCACCGGGCCGATACCCCAGACCCGAGCTACATTGCCCCGTTCTTCCAATACCTGCTTTAAGAGGTCCGTTACAAAGCCGTGGTGGCCGTAGCTGCCGTCATCGGTGGCCACCAGCAGTTCGCTGGAAACGGCACGCATTTTCTCTTCCCAGATAAGCAGTTCCTTTGTCCGGGCGCCTATAATAGAAATTACTTCGTTGCCAGCTTCCTTTAAGGCGCGGGCTATGGGATAAACCGGGGCAACGCCGACGCCGCCGCCCACACAAACAACCCGGCCGTAATTTTCAATCTCCGAGGGCTGCCCCAGGGGACCGACAAAGTCAGCCAGGGCATCTCCTGCCTCCATGGTTCCCAGGCGCCTGGTTGTATAACCCACTTCCTGGAAGATAGTGGTAATGGTACCCCGGCTGCGATCAAAATCGGCGATCGTTAAAGGAATGCGTTCCCCCTCTTCGTCTATCCGGAGAATAATAAATTGTCCGGCCCGGGCTTTGGCAGCCACTTCCGGAGCTTCAATTTCCATCAGCTTGATAACCGGCGACATGACTTCTTTCCGTACAATACGGTACACGGGCATCCCCTACCCCCTATATGTTGAGCTATCAAAAACTAGTACAGAATAACCTTAATTATATTCGCTGTTAAAACCCATATTCCTGCTAATGATCCTTGACCACTTTCCTTGCAGGGTTTAAGATATGATGAGACTGGAGGTTTAAAGAAGTGCGAAAACGTATTCTTTACCTGCTAAGCCTGGGACACCTGGTTACCGATGTCAACCAGGGCCTGCTGCCCATCTTTCTGTCGGTATATAAAGAACAGGCTGCCCTGACCTTTACGGCCGCCAGCATCATTCCCGCCCTATCTACTATCAGTTCTTCCGTGATCCAGCCCCTTTTCGGTTACCTGTCGGACCGGTACCAGCTGCGCTGGCTCTTACCCGCCGGCTGCCTTTTAGCCGGCCTGGGTATGGCTGCCTTCGGCTTGGTACCCAACTACTACTTACTTACAGCCATAGTCTTTGTCAGCGGCCTTGGGGTAGCCGCCTACCACCCGGAAGCTTCCAAGTCGGCCCATTACATCAGCGGCCCCATGCAGGCTAGTTCCATGGCCGTCTTTTCCGTAGGCGGCAACCTGGGTTTCGGCCTGGGACCAATAATCGCCTCCCTAATCCTCAGCCACGGCGGTTTAAAATCCTCCTGGCTGGTTATCTTTCCTACGGCCCTTACCGTGGCTCTACTGGTCCATACCATGCCGGCTATTGGCCGCACCATGACCGCCGGCCAGCGGGTAGCTGCTGCCGGTCAGAAGGGAGAAAAGTATAGCAGGACTTCCCTGGCGGCCATTACTCTCCTGGTCCTGGTAGTCATCTTGCGTTCCTGGCTGCATACCGGCTTAACCTACTATATCCCCTTCTACTATCAGCATTACCTCCATGGCGATGCCGCCCTGGCCAGCACAATGCTTTCCATATTTCTTATAGCCGGCGCCGTGGGTACCCTGGTAGGTGGCCGCCTGGCCGACTACTGGGGGACCAAAAAAATGATCCTCGCCTCCATGCTGGCCCTTATACCCCTGGTCTTGGCCTTCCCTTACGTCAAGGGATACTGGGTGGCCATATTGCTGGCCTTAAGCGGCTTTTTTGTAGTTTCAACCTTCGCCCCGGCCATTGTCCTTGCTCAATCCTTGATGCCCCGGCACATTGGGATGGCCTCCGGACTGATGATGGGTTTTGCCATTGGTACCGGCGGCCTGGGCCTTATCCTGCTGGGCGGCATTGCCGACGCCCGAGGCGTCCCTTTTGTCATCCATCTCCTGGCCATTATTCCGGCCCTGGCTGCCGCCATGACCCTCCCTCTGCCGGATCGCCGTCGGCACCCGGCCCGCATGCACTAAAAACCCCATCCCGGCCCAGGAGGGCTACGCCGATGGCATTGTCGGTGCTGTGCTGAGAGTCGGCAAAATAAAGGCGTGCCCCTACGGCGCGGTGTTCCAGGCGGCGGCGCAGCCGACTGCGCAGGTAGGTATTGGCCGCCACCCCGCCGACGATTAAAATTTCTTTAATGCCGGTTTCACCAACAGCGGCCCGGAGAACTCGCTCCAGGGTATTGGCAATGCACTGTTCCACCGCCCGGGCCACGGCCGCCGGGGAAGCACCGGCGGCCAGCAGTCGTTCTGCCTGGCTGGCCGGCCCGGAAAAACTAAAATTATATCCCCGCACGGCTGAGGTCAGCCGGACCTTCTCACCCTTTTCCTCTCCGGCTTCGCGGGCCAGCAATTCTAGCTGCGGGCCGGCAGGAAACTTCAGGCCCATTAGCACCCCGACCCTGTCCACCAGCTGCCCGGCATGAAGATCCAGGGTGCCTCCAAGTTTGCTGATATTAAAACCGCCGCGTTTCCTGCTGACCTTGAGGATTTCGGAAGTCCCTCCCGACAGGTGGACGGCCAGGAAGGGACCGCCCGGCTGCCAGCCTGCCGACCACAGGCCAGCGGCTAGATGCCCTTCCTGGTGGGTTGTGGCCAGGAAGGGCACCTGCAATGCCGCTGCCAATACGCGGCCCTGCCCGGCGGCCACGGTAAAAACCGGCATATAGGAGCCTTCCACAGGCCGGGGTCTGGTAGCTGCTGCCACGCCTTTGAGCCTGGTTGCCGGCACGTCGGCAAAGGCTGATGCCAGCAGTTCCGGTAAGATCTGGACATGATGAAAAACCGCCGTTCCCTGCTGCAGTCCCCTTTCTCCCGCGGGTACCGGTAGCAGGCGGCGGTGGGCAGTAAGCACTTCGCCGTCAACGCTGACGATGGCTACTGAACAGGTATAGGCACTGGTATCGATGCCGAGAATGGCCATCAGCTATCTCCCTAACTCCTTGCGGGCGCTGTCCAGCAAGCCGTTGACAAACTTGCCGGCTTCTTCGTTATTAAAGGTTTTGGCCAGTTCAATGGCTTCATTTATTATAACGCTTACCGGCGTATCCGGGTAATATTTCATTTCATACAAAGCCATCCTAAGAATATTGCGGTCGACGGCCGCCAGGCGTTCCAGGCGCCAGCCCACGGCATACTTGCTAATGATAGCGTCAAGTTCCTGCCGGGCTGTGACCGTCCCCATTACCAGTTCCCGGACAAAGGCTGCTGCCTGGGGTGAAAGTTGCTCTTCAGCTAAAACTTCTTCCACCGCCCTTTCCGGGGCCATACGGCCCAGGTCAATGGCAAACAGAGCCTGCAGGGCTTTTGTCCTGGCTGCTCGTCTACTCAAAGTACGCTATTCCCCCTTACCAGCGACGACCAAAGAAACGTTGCCAGAGGTCCTCCCATCCCCGGCCCTGATCAAGGCGACGGCCGATAACATAGCCCAGCGCTACACAAAGGCCGATGAAAAAGGCCTTCCCAAAGCCCCAGATGGCAGTTAAAATCCCAAAAATAAGGCCCAGGGTGACGCCGATTAGCTTACCACGGTGTTCCCGCCAGAGATAGCCTAGCAAATCGAAAATATTTTCCACGCCTTCTTCTCCCCTATTCTACCCGGCGCAGGCCTTCCTGGTAAATACCGTTCACCCGCACCTGGACCTCCGGCACTTCCAGGCCGGCTGTAGCAACAATATATTCATAGACTTGTTGCTGGAGTGCTGCTGCTAATTCCGGTAGATTGCGGTCGGGGCTGACGGTAATATTGAGCTTCACTGCCAGCCCTTCCGGGAGGACTCTGAGGGTGGGCCGCACTTCTCGTACTCCTTTTACCTGGCGGGCGGCCCTGTTGACCAGGTTTTCCAGGGCCGGCAGGGCAATGCTGGCCGTACCAAGGTCGGTAGATTTAATAACCGCCTGCTCTTCCTTCGCTGCTGCCGGGCGCACACTGGCCAGAAAGAAACGCAAGGCCAGCAAGAAAAATACGGCGGCTATCAGACCGGCTATGAAGCGGTAGTCCGTACGTAATAGGCTTAGTTCAAAAAGGTCCAGGGGTACTGTCCAGCCGGCGATTACCGCCAGGGTAACCAGGGAAAGGGCCGCCACCAGTAAAGCAAAAAGGGCCAGTATGGCCCGGTCCAGCATTGACAAGTCACTACCCTCCTACCGGACCCGGGTGGTTTCTTCTTCTTTCTCTTCCTGGGGAAATACTACGCCCTGGACGTGAACATTTACTTCTACCACCCGTAAGCCTGTCATTGATTCAATAGCCCTTTTAACATTCTCCTGTACCCGGATGGCTACATCAGGAATACGAACGCCGAAGTTAACCACTATGTACAGGTCAACCGCAGCTTCCTTTTCTCCTACTTCTACCTTAACGCCCTTACTTAGATTCTTCCGGCCTAAAAGTTCGGCAATACCGCCGGCAATGCCGCCGCTCATGCCGGCTACTCCTTCGATTTCCGTGGCGGCCAGGCCGGCAATGATGGCTACCACTTCGTTGGTAATTTTTATAGTGCCGAGATCGGTTCGGGCCTGTTGTTCTAAAGCATTATCCACTGCATCCACCTCCACCTTTTTCTATATTATACCAGAGGCCGGCAGCCATCACAACTGCTTACGGCGAAAATTACTCGTTATCCCTGAAGCAAAGCCGGCCAGATTTTTATGGTTTGACCCGGCTGGCGCAGCAGCCCTGGCGAAGTAGAAACGCCAGTAACTTTACCCCGCCAGCAAGCGGCGCTGGATAAAGTTGGTGTAGATCTCGCCCCGCCGGAAAAAGGCGTTGGCCAGAATCTGCTGGTGGAAAGGAATAGTTGTCGGCACCCCTTCAATTACCATTTCTTTTAGAGCTCCAGCCATGCGGTTGATGGCCCCTTCCCGGTCCGGCGCCCAGGCAATGACCTTGGCAATCAAAGAATCATAAAAAGGGGGAATAAAGTAACCACTGTACACAGCGCTGTCCACCCGGATGCCAAAGCCTCCCGGTACATGGTAACGCTCAATGCGCCCCGGGGCCGGCCGGAAATTATGGTTGGGATCTTCGGCATTAATCCGGCACTCAATGGCATGCCCCCGTATCTGGACATCCTCCTGGCGGATGCTTAAAGGTTCCCCTGCTGCTATCCTGATCTGTTCCTGGACCAGGTCGATCCCGGTAACCGCCTCGGTCACCGGGTGTTCCACCTGAATGCGGGTATTCATTTCAATGAAATAATAGCGGCCATGCTTATCCAACAGGAATTCTACCGTACCGGTGCTGTAATAATCGACGGCCCTGGCGGCCTTTAAGGCGACTTCTCCCATTTCCCGCCGCAGTTCCGGTGTCAGGGCTACCGAAGGGGCTTCTTCCAGGATCTTCTGATTGCGCCGCTGCAGGGAACAGTCGCGCTCCCCAAGGTGAATGAGGTTCCCCTCGGTATCACCTAATATTTGGAATTCGATATGACGGGGTTCTTCAATATATTTCTCCAGGTAAACCTGGGAATCGCCGAAAGCAGCTTCGGCTTCCCGCTGGGCGGTCTGGATGGCCTGGCGCAACTCCCGGGGGCCCTGGGCCACCCGCATGCCGCGGCCACCGCCGCCGGCTGACGCTTTAATTAAAACAGGGTAACCAATTTCTTTGGCTATAGCCAGGGCGGCATCCAGATCCTTGACAACCCCTTCTGAACCTGGTACTACCGGCACCCCGGCAGCAATCATGGTGGCCCGGGCCGTGGCCTTGGCGCCCATGAGCTGCATGGAACGCGGTGAAGGGCCGATAAAGGTGATCCCTGCCGTGGCGCACATCTCGGCAAAATAGGGGTTTTCTGCCAGAAAGCCATAACCAGGATGAATGGCATCAGCACCGCTCATCTGGGCAGCAGCAATAATGCTGGGAATATGCAGGTAACTGCGGTTGGCCGGCGCCGGCCCGATACAGACGGCTTTGTCAGCCAGCCTGGTATGCAGGGCTCCCCGGTCGGCCTCAGAATAGACGGCTACTGTTTCGATATCCATTTCACGGCAGGCGCGGATAATCCGCACCGCAATCTCGCCGCGATTGGCAATGAGAACTCGTTTAAACATCTCCTATCCTCCGAAAAAAGCATACTTCTTAGCGGCAGTTTATGTTTCTACACCGCCCAGCATATTTGTTTCTACTCTTTCTTTAAATGGAACAGCACCTGGCCGTATTCCACCGGCTGGCCGTTCTCGGCCAGGATCTTGACAACCTGGCCGGCGGTTTCGGCCGTCAACTCGTTCATCAGCTTCATAGCTTCTATTATACACAGGGTCTGCCCCGGTTTAACCCTCGTACCGACTTCAACGAAAGGCGGCGCGTCCGGGGCCGGCGCCCGGTAAAAAGTACCTACCATGGGTGCCCGGACTTCGATAATATCCTCGGCTGGCTGGACTGGCGGTATGTCCACCCGGGCACGAGGCTCATCGTTCGGGGTTACCTGGACTACAGGGGCCGGGCCGGTGCTCCCCCCCCGGTCACTGCCACGGCGGATCATGATTTTGACCCCTTCGCTTTCCAGGTTAAGTTCGGTAATACCTGTTTCTTCTAAGGCTTTAATGAGCTGGGTGATGTCCTTGAGATCCATTCTCTTTGTACCTCCTGCCTCGGCCTTACCCCCGGCCTGGGGTTTTAAAGTGCGACGGCCCGGCTGCAACCGCCCGGCACGGCGATCCTCAAAAAATTTCCGGGCCACCTGGGGAAACAACGCGTAGCTGATGACATCTTCTTCACTCTGGGCCAGATCGCCGATTTCCTGCCGGGCTTCTTCCAGGCGCGGCGGCAGGACATCCGCCGGCCGCCCCTGGATGGGTTCTTCATCCCCGATGATCAACCGGCGAATTTCTTCACTTATAGGAACCGGCGGCCGGCCGTAGAGGCCGCGAACGTAGTTTTTAACTTCCCCGGGCACAATCTTGTAACGCTGGCCCAGCAGGACGTTGAGCACCGCCTGGGTGCCGACAATCTGGCTGGTAGGCGTTACCAGGGGCGGGTAACCCAGGTCGGCCCGTACCCGCGGGATTTCGGCCAGGACTTCATTGATGCGGTCAGCCGCCTTTTGCTCCTTTAGCTGGCTTACCAGATTGGAAATCATGCCGCCGGGGACCTGGTGCTGGAAGACCCACATATCGGTAATGCGGGTTACGCCGCGCTCATAACCCAGCTCCCGGCGCAGGTCGTCGAAATAACGGGCAATCTCAAAGAGGAGGTTCAAGTCCAGCCCGGTATCGTAAGGCGTCCCGGCCAGCGCCCGCACCACCGTCTCTACCGGTGGCTGGGAAGCACCGAAGGCCAGGGGGACCGAGGCCGTATCAACCACATCCACCCCCGCCCGGGCGGCCTCTAAGTAGGCACCTACGGCCAGGCCGCCGATATAGTGGCTGTGGAGCTGGACGGGGATGTGGAGCTTTTCTTTAAAGAGCTTTACTAGCTCATAGGCCTCAAAGGGAGCAAGAAGGCCGGCCATATCCTTGATGCAGATGGAGTCCACGCCCATGCTCTCCAGTTCCAGGGCTGTCTGCAAGTAGTGCTCGATGGTATGGACCGGGCTGATGGTGTAAACCACCGTCCCCTGGACGTGGGCGCCTTCCTTTTTGGCGGCTTCAATAGGAACTTCCATGTTGCGCAGATCATTCAGGGCATCGAAAATACGGATAATATCAATGCCGTTGGCCACCGCCCTGGCAATAAAGGCCCGCACCACATCGTCGGGGTACAGCTGGTAACCTACCAGGGACTGGGCCCTGAGAAGCATCTGCAGGGGTGTTTTCCGGGCATATTTTTTTAAGGTCCGCAGGCGTTCCCAGGGGTCTTCGTCCAGGAAGCGCATGCAGACATCAAAAGTGGCGCCGCCCCAGACCTCCAGGGAATGGTAACCGACGCTGTCAATTTTTTCAATGATGGGCAGCATGTCAGCCGTGGTCATGCGCGTGGCCCAGAGGCTCTGGTGACCGTCACGCAGGGTGGTGTCGGTGATCTTTAGCTGGCTCAAAACGGCTCTCCTCCATATAGGGAAGCTAGGCTCCCTAAACATATTTATCTCTTGGCCGGCGGCGTTTACGACCACTATGGGTGGTCCTTGCGGCTATAGAAAAGCTCTGGTGTAATAACCAGAGCGGTGCTTGTCTTTTTATTCAACCGCCTTGCCTTATTATATAAACACGAGCCGGGCGGTGCAATATTTCTTAATGCAAGTATACAATATATTTGCCTTAAACCATTGAGCCCTTAATTTTCACGGCTTACGGGAATCATTTCTTTAAGAGTTGCAAACATTTGCAAACCCACCTGCTGAAAATGCTTCAACCCCTTCCTTAGCAGGAAAGCAGCCCACTCCCTGCCCCTAAAAGCCGGAGCCCCGGGGAGAGCTTTTATGCTCCTCCCGGGGGCCAACAATGATTTTGCGCTGGCCATTTGCTGCCGGATTACTTTACTGGCAGGCGCATACACAGTTCCGGCCGTTTTCTTTGGCTCTGTATAGCATACTGTCTACTCTCTGGATGATGGTCTCCACAGTGTCACCAGAACAATATCCGGTCACTCCGAAGCTGGCCGTCACGTGCCCCACACCCGGGATCTCCATCTGACTCAACCGGTGGCGAAGTTCTTCCGCCAGACTGGCGGCCCCTGCCGCGGTCGTGTCGGGCAAAAGGATCACAAATTCTTCCCCGCCCCAGCGGGCAAGGCAATCTGTCTTGCGCAACCTCTCCTTAAAGGCGGTCACCAGGCTCTTAAGAACCCGATCGCCGGCGGCGTGTCCGAAACGGTCGTTAATACTCTTAAAGTGATCCAGATCAAACATGATCAGGGCTAAGGAATGCTCCGTCCGCTGCTTACGCTCAATTTCTCTTTCCAGCATTTCTAAAAAATAACGGCGGTTGTAAGCGCCGGTCAGGGGGTCGGTGATGGAGAGGCGGTAAAGCTCTTCCTCCAGGTATTTGCGTTCGGAAATGTCTATAAAGGTTTCCACCAGTTTCTCCCCGCTGTCCGTCCGCAAGCGTTTTACCGTCTTAAGCACGAGGATCTCCCTCCCGTCCTTCCGGCGCAAAAGCCGTTCGGAGCGATCGATCTCTTCATTCGACGTAGTAATAGGGCATTTCCCTGCGGATTGCGGGAAAAATTCCCAGCAGGATCTGCCTGCGATCTCTTCGGGTGCGGCTCCGATCATGGCCGCCGCTTCCAGATTGGCCTCCTCGATGCGGTGGGATGCGGGGTCGATGATAAAGATCCCGACAGGCAGGGCGGCCAGGAGCGATTGCAGAAACTCTCCCTGCTGCCTCAGCTTTTCTTCCATTTTCCTGTGTTCTGTCAAATCCAATATAAAGGCCACGCCTATGCCGTCTTTCCCATGGCCGAAGAGCTGCAGGTGCGCTTCCACCGGGTAGAGGGAACCGTCTTTCCGGCGGTGTATAGTGTCAAATACGATCTTTTCTTTTTCACCCTGCTGTAAAGGAGCCAGAAGGGCTCTGAAGCTCTCCCCGTCAAATTCCGGCATTAGATGCAGGATGTTCATGTCCAGGAGTTCTTCTTCGGTATAGCCAAGGTTCTCCCTGGCCCCCCGGTTGACTGCCAGGAACTTTAACGTGCCGGGATGAAAGATATAGACCTCCGTCAAGGACCCCTCGACTATCCTGCGGTACATTTGCGCCAGAGAGAGGGCTTCATGGAGCTTCAGGGCCATCTCTACGGTGGACACCAGCACGTGTTCCGGGGCGCCCTTCAGAACATACCCGTAGCGCGTGACCGAACGGACTTGCTCTACAGCCTCCCGGGTAGAGATGGCGGTGAGAAATACTATGGGGATGTCTTTAACCTGCTGAATCCGTCTGGAGAGCGTCGTTCCGTCCATCCCTTCTCCCAGGTCAATGTCCATCAGAATGAGGTCGGGACATTCCGGACCGGATGCTTTTTTCAGGGTCTCTTCTGCGGTGAGGGCAATTTCAATCATATACCCGTGCCTGCTGAGGATATCCGCTGCTATCTGGGCCTGAAGCCTGCTGTCCTCCACTATGAGTATTTTCTTCCCTGGAACCGTGTCCATCAGTCTACCTCCAAGTAAAAAGCCGCTTGCTGCTCGATTATTAACAGGAAGGGCCACCTTCAACCTTGCGGCTTGGGGCCCAAATGGAGTGCCCCTTAGTTGCTCTATACTCATTATACAGTTGCCCTCGCATCTTTCTATATGCTGATCAATTTGGCAACGCTCCAAGAACACAGCTCATTGGGGGGACTATTGTTTGTTACCGCCGCGGTTGCACGTGGCGTTGTCCAGTATATGCCATCCCGCCTGCTTATCCAGAACGGTCGTTGCCCTCCCCGCCATGTATGACCCGGCTCTGGTCAGAGCGGCCGCCTCAGTAAAAAAAGTATTTCGCCAAGCAAAGCTATCAGGGTGCCCCCCCCCCCCCGTTATAGCAATATTTTCCATTTCCTCTTGCGGAATCCGTAAAAATGCCTCTACCACCCGGGGGTCAAACTGCCGGCCTGCACACCGTTTCAATTCCTCATATGCCTCCTGCGGGGTAAATGCTTCCCTGTATGGCCTGGCAGAGGTCATGGCGTCGTAGGCATCGGCCACACGAATAATGCGCGCCAGAAGCGGGATCTCCTCTCTTGATAGGCCAGCCGGATAACCCCCGCCCCCATAGTCTTCGTGATGGTGCCGTACGGCTGCAATGACCGCCGCTGGGAACCGGGCCGGTTCCAGGATCCTGGCTCCTACTTCAGGATGACCCTGCATCTCTTTTCTTTCTTCCGGGGTGAGGGGGCCCGGTTTAAGAAGAATGTCCTCTTGTATGCCAATTTTGCCCAGGTCGTGTAACAGGCCGGCCATATAAACATGTTCCTCCTCTTCAGCACCAAGTCCCAGCATACGGGCGCAGGAGCGTGCCCATTTAGCTACCCGGATGGAATGCCCCCTCGTGTATACGTCCTTGGCCTCCAATGCCGCTGCCAGCGCCTGTACGGTACTCAGGTAGTACTCCCGCAGCGAGGAGTAAAGGCGGGCGTTTTCCAGCGCCAGCCCGACTTGAGCTGCAACGGTACCCAGGTACTCAACTTCTTCTTCCGACCAGCGGCGCGGTACAGGAGAATAAACCTTCAATGTACCCAGTATCTTTCCGCCTGCTTTCACCGGCACCACAATCAGGGCTCGCATCTCAAGCGCGTAGTAGGGCAGGTACCTGCCAGACCCGTCAGCGGCCAGGTCCTCCACTACCACGGCTTCCCCTTTTTGGAGCACTTCACCCAGCAAGTTATCCTCCGGCCGAACGCGGGCGACCCTCGCCTGCAACTTCTGGTTCATACCCAGGCTGGCCCTCAGCACCAGCTCGCCGGTATTTTCGTCAAGCACCCGCAGAGCACACCACCGTGCACCCAGCACGTCCCTTACACTTGCCAGGGCTGATTCAAGCACTAGATCGACATCAAGGTGGCTCGATAACACCTGCCCTACTTCGATCAGCCGTTCCAGCATTGCTGCCCTTTCCTGCACCTTCCGGAAAAGCCGGGCATTTTCCAGGGCCAGCCCCAGAATGGTGCCCAGGGTGGTCAAAAAGACGGCTTCCTCTTCGGTGAAGCGTTGCCCCCCTGGCTTGCCTGCTAAGGTGAGTACTCCCATCACCTTGCCGCCAGCTTTAAGAGGTATTGCAACTGCCGGCAGCTTTTCTTCGGGCGTGCTTTCTCGGGGACGGCTGTCAAAGTGCGCGGCGATAGCTTCCCGCCCAACCGCGGCTATTATTTCCCCTGCAGGAATAACCCTTAATTTGTTGTCCGGCTCCATGGTAGCTGCTACCTCAAGAGCTGCCGCCCCTGGTTCCGCTTCGCCCAGCATCACCACCGACCCGCTGGTGGCACCGGTCAATTCCAGCACCGCCTGAAGTCCCTTCCGGGCGGCTTCGGCCACCTGCAGGCTGCCGGAAACTGTTTTGCTGAATTCAAAGAGAGCACTGAGTTCGTCTGCCTTTTTCTGCTGTTCCTGCTTGGTGTATATCAGCTGGGCCAAAGTTTCCGTTACTGCCCGTATCATCTCCGCCGCTTTCCGCAGCCGTTCTTCAGACCACAAAGGTACCCCTTGGGCCGCTACCCAGAGCTCTTCCCGGTCTATGCCTGTCTCCCGGGCAAGTTCGGCTACTTCCTCTTCTGTGAGCGGCTTAAGCGCTACGCTGCCGCCCACCAGTACCGCTACTGTTTTTCCTGCTACCCGGAGGGGTACTGCCACATGTACCAGCCCGGCATGGCAGGTGTCGAGGACTGCTCTTCCTGCGTCCACGGCAGCCCTGGCAAAGATTACACGTGAAGCCCCACACTTGGTTCTTCCTTCTGGATTAGCATTAAGGAGGGCGCAGAAAGAGCATAGGTTGGAGGTTTTGGTGAGGAGTTGTCCGTCCGGATAGGTGACCGAAGCTGCCAGCCCCAGGGCCTGGCTCATGCTCTCTTGCAGTCTTTGTAAGCCGATGTGTTTCAGTTCTTCGTAGTACTGCATTAATTTTCCTCTCTCCATGAAAGGAACCCCATACCTCCTGCTGGGAGTGCTTGCCAAAAAAGGCCTGCTTGCCGGACCGGTAGTTCAGCAGGACTGTTAAATGCCGGCTCTTCGGCGGCCTTTCTTTCCCTCCTTGTCCGCGTACATCCCTGGCGTCGGCCACTGCGAGCAGGGCATCTACGTCTTTCCCGTCTGCAGGAAACCGCGCCAGCCCCACCGACAGGCTCAAGGGTATCTCCGCACCAGAAAACCGTATCGCTTGCAGATGCTTCTCAAGCCGGGCCCGGAGTGTCTCCAGGCGCGGCCCTTGGGCTGCGCTTCCCTTCCTGGGCCTCTTTAGCACGCTCGCCGCTGAGGTAAAAAAGGCCCGCTGGTTGTATAACTGGTAAGCGGGTCGCTTTCGGCCTCGCGCTGGTAACGGCATGAAGCCCGGGCCATTTCCATCATCGACTATAGGACTAAAGAGGTGCCGGTGTTGGAAAGAATAAGTTCGCTCACTATTCTTTTGAGCAAAGGAGAGAAGCGGAAAAACTCTCCCAGTAGGTCCAGGGAAATACCGGCCAGCACCAAGGGCAGGCCGATAAAAAGCACTAGTATAACTTCCCCTTAAGCATAACACTGCCCGTTGACCGGAGGGCTGAGAGCCTGGACTGCGGCATAAGTCCTGGGATCTACGTGTCAGATGCTTGCTGCTGGGCTGGCGCACCCGGCTCTTTTTTCTCCCAGCTCTCTTTAAGGGCAACTTCGGCGTAGGCGAAAAGCTCTTCCCCATCCTTCCCGTTGTCGGGATATACCGCAATCCCGTAGCTCCACGTACCAGGCAGGAAACCCTCCAGTTTCGTTGTCACCACCTGCGCGCCTTCTTTCCCCGTATGAGGGAGAATCAACGCCAGCGTACTCTTGCTGAGCTCTATGACGGTGTCTATCTCGCGCAGGCGCCGCCGCGCCTGCCTGGCGCATTCCCCAATCTTTCCCTTGCCCAACCTTTCAGACCGGGCCAGAACCAGGGCTACATTTAGCCCGCCCCTGCTCGCCCGGTTGATCTCATTCCTGAGTACTTTATGCAGCAGCTCCGCAGGGGCTACTTCTCCCCTGGCGCCAGGTCCTATCAGTTTCTCTACGCGGCGCACCAGCTCCTCGACCGAGTAGGGCTTGCAGAGGTACTCTACCGCCCCCAGATCTATCGCCTTCTTGACCACGGTGACGTTGCTCTCGACCGTTACCACCATGACCGGAACGTACCGATACTCCGGCAGGCGTTTGAGGTTCTCCAGCACAGCCAGGCCGTCCATTCCCGGGAGGTGGATGTCGAGAATCACCAGGTCGTACGGTTCTACTTTTCCCCTGGCCTTAACCAGCGCTTCCTGGCCGCTGGCGGCTTCGTCCACCAGGTAGCCCTTCTCCTCCAGTGTTCTCCTGGAGGAAAACCTGGTGAGGGTAGAGTCTTCCACCAGCAGGATGCTCTTTTCCGGCAAGGCTAGCAAGATTTTCAGCCCTCCTTTCGAGACCGTTTCCGGTCCCGGAATCTATTCTAAATTTATCAAGGGGGTTTTCTCCCTTTTTATCACCAGGGACAAAGGCCGGACCGAAATATTTACCCCGGCTTCATCGTCTCAAAGCTATCATATTGCTATGTTTCCGTTCCCGCTAATAAAGTTAGAAATTCGACGCAAACTACCATTTTCCTCCAAGGTTATCCTATCTTCGCAAAAAAGTTCCTCCGGTCCTGGTAAAGGTTGAAGGCGGCTTTCCGAAAAGTATCCCCTTGTTCCAGAAGTATGCTATAATCTGCTATTATCAGTGCGTCCTAGCGGCAATAAAAAAGCGGCCCCATCATGGCCGCTCCTCGCTCTCGAATACCCGTTCTTACTGCAGGTAACGCCGCGCTCCCAGGTATCCCCTGGCAAATAACGGTTCATCCAGGCGGCTGGATATGACGCCCCGGCCGGAACGGGAATTGATGAACTCTCCGTTGCCGGTATAAATACCGACATGGGTGGGCAGGCTCCCCGAACCTTCCGTATTGAAAAAGACCAGGTCGCCCGGTTGCAGTTCCTCCCGGGCCACCTGCCGGCCCACCTGGAACTGCATATCAGCATCCCGGGGCAGCCGGACGCCGTTTAAATAATAGGCAATGAAAGTCAGCCCGGAACAGTCGATGCCGTAAAGGCTGACCCCGCCCCAGAGATAAGGTGCTCCCTGTAAGCGTTCAGCTGTCTTAATTACATCCTCGCCGCTGCGCTTACCTTTCACCTTTCCCCCGGGCCAGACCTCAACCTCGTTTGCCGGTAGCCAGGCCGTTCCCCGGCCGGGGAGCCAGACCTCCATCCAGCCTTCTCTTTGCCGCAGCAGCGGTAAGTCAGTAGCCAATAAGGCTTCACCGGTGGCGTCCGCACCTTCCGGCTGCCGGTACAGTAAGGCGCGGGGAACGGTCACAACTGCCAGGTCCCGGGCCGGCGGGGGAGTGTCCAGGACCACATCCGCTGTTTTCAACCACCCGATATAGCCGTCAGGTACCTGGCCCTGTAACCAATCCCCTTCCTGCTTTAATACCTTTACCTCATCCCCCAGCAGGGCCTGGGTAACCAATTCCGCCTCCCGGCCGGGGTTGGCCCGGACGTCGGCCACAGGTGTTCGGACATAATAGGAAGTCTGCCGGGCCGGTGTCGGCGCTGAAGGTTCCCCCGGCAGCGGTAAGCGTACGGCCTTTTTATTCAACGTTATCACCCCTATCATTATTAAAGCTAGAAACAGGAGCAAGAAAAGAAATAATTGGCGTCGCAATCTAAACCTTCAACTCCCCAACCCGGATTTCTTGCCGGGATTTGTAATGTCTCCGGTTTTTTATCTTGCCACAAAATAAAATATATTATTGAAGTCCTATCCGTATGTATGCTAAAATATGCCTGGAATTTCATTACCGGGGGTTTTTTACCATGCAAATTGCCATTAAATTTGGTGATCTGACCGTACTGGCCGAGCTCAACGACAGCGAAACCGCCCGGAAAATTGAGGCGGCCCTGCCCATAAGCAGCCGGGTGAATACCTGGGGCGATGAAATTTATTTCCCGATTCCCGTAAAGGCCGGGTTGGAAGAAGGAGCCACGGCAGATATGGAAGTAGGTGACATCGCTTACTGGCCGCCGGGCCACGCCTTCTGCCTGTTCTTCGGGCCTACGCCCGCCAGCATTGATGACAAGCCCCGCGCCGCCAGCCCAGTAAATAAAATCGGACGCATCTTAAGCGATCCCGGGCTGTTAAAAAAAGTACCCGACGGTGCTAAAGTAGAAATCCGGGCTGCTGGTGCAAGGTAGTGAGTTTACAGAAAGGGTTTTTGCGTGCATGCCGCTAACAAAATAAAAGCCCTGCAGGGGTATTGCCGCAGGGCATTTTTATGTCAAACCATCGCGGGTATAACAGCTCTTAGTACCTTGAGTACTTACCTAAATCACTTTAGAAGCCATTTTCACTTCCTGTACAGCTGCACTAACAATCTCTAATGCCCTGTAAAATTCCTGAAGATACATACTCCTGTCCCCCGTCAGAACCTATCCCTATTAACAGTTTACACCAAAAAACAAGACGCCACAAGGCTCAAAGATCAGGGAGAGGAACTAGCCACCCCCCACCATCCACCTACCCTCTCCGTACCCACTCCGTTTTACGGACGTTTGGATCATAAAATAAAATTTAACTTGAGAGTAAAGGAGTTCTTTCAAAAGACTTTTAGAGGGTGACCCCGGACTTGAATATAGCGATCTCCCTTATACCCAGGGTTTCCGCTTTTGTCGGTTCTCCGGAGGCTACCCGCAAAACCTGCTCCAGTAATTCTCCTGCCAGTTCCGCCATATTCTCACCCTCCAGGACCCGGCCGGCGTTAAAATCAAACCACCGGGATTTTTTATAGTAAATGCCAGTGTTGCTGGCGATTTTTATCGTGGGCACGCAGGTGCCCAGGGGTGTACCCCGGCCGGTGGTGAAAAGGATGATCTGGCAGCCGGCCGCCGCCAGGGCCGTGGAGGATACCAGGTCGTTGCCGGGCGCGCTTAAGAGGTTGAGCCCCTGCTTCTGGCACCTCTCGCCGTAATCCAGGACGTCTACCACTGCTGCCGTGCCGCCTTTCTGCACGCAGCCGAGGGACTTTTCTTCCAGGGTGGTTATGCCGCCTTCTTTGTTGCCGGGTGAGGGGTTCTCGTAAACCGGCTGGCCGTGGTCGAGGTAGTATTGCTTCCAGGTGTTGATCAGCTTTACTATCTTTTGAAACACCTCTTCATCCACGGCCCGGTCCATGAGGATGGTTTCGGCGCCGAACATTTCCGGTACTTCGGTGAGTACCGCCGTGCCGCCCCCTGCTATTATCCGGTCGGCTACCAGGCCTGCCAGGGGATTGGCGGTTATGCCGGAAAAGGCGTCGGAACCGCCGCATTTTAACCCTATTTTTAGTTCGGATATTGAGCAGGGCTCGCGTTTGGAGGTGGCAACATGTTCTGCCAGTTCTTTAAGGAGCCTTAAACCAGCGGTCATTTCGTCTTCTACTTCCTGGGCTACCAGGAATTTAATCCTCCCGGGGTCTACCTCTCCCAGCACCTGGCGGAAGGCCGGGATATTGTTGTTCTCGCAACCTAAACCCAGGACCAGTACCCCGCCGGCGTTGGGGTGTTATTTAATTAGCGTTATCTACTTCTTATGAATCATACTGATCTGCTCCCGGGGGCGGCCGGTGGAGCGGGAGACCAGGTCGCCGATCTTGTTGGCGTCCTCGTCGCCGAATTTGTCGGCCATGACAATGACGTTTACGGCATTGGGCTGGATGAACACCGCCGCATCCTTATAACCTTTGGCGACGATGAGCTTTTCCAGCTGCATCTCCAGGTCCATCTGCTGGGTCAGTTCCACCAGCCGCTTCTGGGCTTCCTGCTTGCCCTCGCCGCCCGCGTTGGGGTTATCGATAATCTGCTTGAGCAGGGCGATCTGCTGGCTGCGCTGACGGTCCCTTTCCAGGCGGTACTCGATAAAGAAGGCGGCTCCTCCTTCAGCTTTAGAACTTGCTTCCTTGAGTATATCCTCTGCCTTAGGTCCACTAACCGTTGCCTGGTCCTTGATTGGCGCCGCCACCTTAGTAGCTCCACCGGTATCCGGCTGGCTGGCCTGCTGGACCGGTCGCTCCAGGGGTAGATCTATGCCGGCCGGCTTTGTTCCCTGCTGGTCACCCTGGACCAGGTAAGCCAGGACGCCAAAGGTCAGCACCAGGGCAATTATTACTCGTCCTTTATCACCTATCTTAATCATCTTTTTCACCCTCCCCAATTTTGGCATCTTGATCAAAAGCACAGTCATAGTTACTTACTGCTCCCTCCGGTTTCCATCGGCAGCACCTGCACCTGGTGTGGTGCCAGGCCCCACAGGGTTTGCACCGCCTGGATGAAACGCGCCCGCACCTGAGGATCATTCGCTCCATCGGCCACTACCACTACTCCCAGAACCTCCGGCTGGGTTTCACGAGCTACTACCGGCGCTTCACCGCCATTCATCTGGCCGTTCCTGGCCATGACCAGCTGCGCATCTTCGTTGCTGTCGGTAGTTACCCTGGTCCCGCCGCTTTGATCCTTCTCTTCCACGCTGTGTTTGCTAGTCCTGGTATTGGTAGCAAACTCCTTTAAGGGGCTGGTCTTTAAAGATACCCGCACCGCCACCCTGCCGGCACCAGCGATTTGCTCTAATATCTCCTGGAGCTGGACTTCCAGTTCCCTGGCGGTGACCATTAGTTCCGTCTGCTGCCGGTCCAGTCCGGGTTGGCTGGCTGTTTGCCCTGTCGCCTGTACCCCCTGGTGCTGGATAGAGCTGTTAAGATTACCAATGCTGATAAAGATGGTCCCCAAAATAAGGGCGCCAGCAGCCAGCCAGAGGTACCAGGGTGGTTTCTGGGGCAAGAAGCGCCAGTCCGGCCACTTATTTTTGTCCAATGGGCAACACCTCCCTGAAAATAAAACCCTTCTCACTTCCCATATAGCAGCCGTACTTCGACCTGGCCGGGTTCCAGTCCATAAAAGTGGGTAATCATGGTGACAATACGGGATTGAATCTCCTGGACTTCAGCAGCGGTAATTTGGGGCGCAGTTGACGGTAGTCCTTCCTCTTGTCCCGCGATCTGTTCCGGCCTCCCTGGTAATTGGGTTTCAGGAGGCGCGAGCCATTGAGTGCCAGGCAGGTTGCCGGCAGGCGAAGGTGGTGCATCCCCGCCCCCTTTTGCCGTCTCCGCTCCAGCCAGGGTGGCCGTGACTACCACCCGGCGAATGGCCCCCAGCCGTTCCTTTTCGCCGGATACGTCCACCAGTACTTCGGCTTGCTTTACGCCAGGTACCAGGGTGACCAGGGCCTTGATCTGCCCGGCCAGGCGGTTGCGGTAAATTTCCAGGGCTGCCTCGTCATTGGCCCGGGCCATTTCCCGGCCCTGCTGCACCGGGGCGGCGGCCGCAGGGTCCAGGCGCAGGTCCCAGGCAGCCAGCTCCAGCTCCGGCCCGAAACGCAACCCTTCCGCCAGGGGCGTCAAAATAGCGACCACCACAAAGAGCCCTAAAACAAGCCGGACGTAACGGGTAATCTTTTTTTCCGGCAAGAGCATTTCCAGGAAGGCCGCCAGCAAGGCAATCAGAGCTACCTGGCGGACTATCTCGCCGATTTTAGCTAGCAATTCCCTGCCTACCCCCTTAAAGCTACCGTGATGTTGCCCAGGACGACGATTACGGCTATGGCCAGGAAAAAAATCAATCCCGTGACCGCCACACAGGCAAAGACCATGGTTAAAGCCCCGCCGATGCCGTCCAGGGCGTCGGCCAGCTGGTCCTCACCGAAGGGCTGGACCACGGCCGCCGCCACTTTGTAAACAACCACCAGGGAGAGAATTTTTAACATGGGAAAGGCGGCCAGGAAAAAAATAATGATTACTCCTACCAGGCTGACAGCGCTTTTCAAAAGCAGGGTTGTCCCGGCAACGGTTTCGACGGCATCGGACAGCATGCCGCCGACCACAGGTAAAAAGGCATCAGTGGCAAATTCAATGGCCCGCAGGCCAACTCCGTCGGCAACTGAACTGGCGATCCCGTAAATTGATAACACACCGGTGAAAACGGTCATCATCAGCCCCAGGGCGGCCATGGCTGCCTGTTTAAGGAGCCCGGCCATTTTGGACACCTGGAAGCGATCGGCGATCCGGCCGATTACCGTGAGGCAGGCCGTGAGGTACAAGAGAGGAAAGAGAACGTTGTGCATGAGGGTACCGGTAATGGTTACGGCATAGATCAAAACCGGTTGCAATAGAGTAGAGGCGGTTATACCCCCGGTTGCTGCCAGCAGGGTAATCAAGGCCGGTAGCAGGGACTGAAAAAAGGATACCATCCGGTCGATGGCTTCCCCGCCGGTACGGACAGCCAGGGTAAAGGAAGTCAGGGCCAGGGTAATCAGGGCCAGGAAGGCCACTCCCCGGGCCACGGTGCTGATACTTCCCGCACTGAAAGCTGCCTGTAAATTTTGCAGCACAGCGCAGGCTACGGCAAGGATTAAGAGCTGGCCCAGCAGGGCCCCGCTGGCCAGGAGCTCATGGAAAAGATACTTTAGCAGCCCCCGCCCGACGGCCGCCGGATCCAGGGGCAATTTTCCCTGGCGAAGATTGGCCAGGATTTCCTGAAAGCCCAAGCGGGGCAGGTACTGGCCCACTTCCCGGTCCAGCTGGTTAAGGAAAGTATCGATGCCCCCCAGGTTGAGTTTGGCCATCTGGCGTTCCAGCTGCTCGTCCAGGGTCATGGCAGCCGCCGCTTCTGTTCCTGTGGCCGGTTCCGGATAATAGGCCAGGGCCGAGGGGGCAGTAAGCCCTGTATATAATCCGTAAAGCCCAATATAAATTAAGACTACCAGCAACTTCCACGCAGTGGTTGCCTGACACATGAAATCACAACCTTGCTGCTTCTTTCTATATAAGCCGCCTTGCAACAGGCGCGGCAGGAGCAGGAACCTTTGTCTGCCTTACGGCAAGAGGCGAATAATGCTTTCCAGGATCGCAACAATTATGGGGATGGCCAGGACCATAATCAATACCTTGGCGGCCAGCTCCACCTTGCCGGCAATGGCATTTTCGCCGGCGTCCCGGCAGACCTGGCTGCCAAACTCGGCCACATAGGCGATGCCAATGATCTTTAAGATGGTATCCAGGTAAAACTGGTTGATACCGGCCCTGGCCGAGAGGTCGGCCAGGACCTTGACCACCGTACCAATGCGGTCCAGGAGGAGGAGAAAAATAATTGCTCCTGTCACCAGGCTGATGAGGAGGGCCGTATCGGCGCCCCGGGCCTGGCGCACCATGACAATAATCAGGGTAGCCGTCAGGGCCAGGCCGACGATCTGGAAAATCTCCATCCCGGGGCCACCCCTTTAATACAGCTGGAAGACAGCCCGTACGGCTTTGAAGAGATCCATAATCAAGGGAATGACCCAGAGTAAGGCTATAGCCAGGCCGGCCAGCAGGGTCATGTAGGCATATTCGTCCCGCCCGGCCTGTTTCAGGAAAGTATAAAAAATAGTGATGATAATGGCCAGGGCCGCCAGTTTAAAAATCAGGCTCACATCTACGCCCAGCATCTTTTCTCCCTCCCGAAGCTTTAATATAGCAACAGCACCAGGGTTATCCCCAGCAGGAAACCCAGGGTACGCCACATCTTGCCCTGGCGATTGTTTTCTTCGTGGGCTGCCAGCTGCTGCTGCCCCAGGAGCTGGCGGGTCAGCTCCAGGTTTTTAATCTGGTCGCCGGCACCGGAGTTACCCAGCATAGGACCCAGGGCCTTTAGTATCTCCAGATCCCCGGGCTGCAGGGCCCCTTTCCGCCCCAGTTCCTCCAGGCCCCTCTGCCAGGCTGCCAGGGCACCGGCGGCAGCGTTTTCTTGCAGCGCCCGGGCCACAGTCTGGAAAAATAAAGCCACTGGCCCGGCCAGCTGGTTCCCAACCCGGGTGAGAGCCAAGGGGAGGGGGGTAGCCCCATAGATTATTTCCGTCTCTAGCAATTTCAGGCCGGCATTTAACTGGCGCAGCTGTTCAATCCGGGCGCTAAAACCGCGGGCCTTCTCCAGGCCCAGCAAACCGCAGGTGAGGATTATCAACCCGCCTCCCACCATTTTTAACATGCCTTGCCCTCCCCCCGCCAGGGACCGCGGCGCAAGGTCCGGCCGTCCCCGCTAAGGAGGAATTCGATGGTCCCCGGTCCCAGGGTACGGCCAAGGATTATCAAGCGTTGCCAGAAACCCCGCTCCAGGAGCGGCCTCCAGCCCGGCCGGTGTTTCAACTCTTCCAGGCTGCCGGCATGGACGCTGGCCAGAATTGTCACCCCGGCATTTAAAATATCCTGTAAAGCCGCCAGTTCCTCCGGGCGGCCAATCTCGTCGGTGGCAATGACCTCCGGCCCCATGGACCGGAGGAGCATCAACATCCCGGCCGCCTTGGGGCAACGATCCAGGACGTCCGTCCGGGGGCCGACATCCAGCTGGGGCACCCCCAGCCAGCAGCCGGCAATTTCGGAACGCTCGTCCACCACGCCTACATTGACCCCGGGAAACTTAAGTTCCCCTATGCCGTTACTGAAAAGACGGATAATATCGCGCAGTAAAGTAGTCTTGCCGCAACGCGGCGGTGAAAGAATAAGGGTGTTGAGGGGGCGCCCCTGCTCCAGGAGGTAGGGCATTAACTCCCGGGCACAACCGGGGATACTCCTGGCCAGGCGCAAATTAAGGCCGGCAAAATTCTTTAAGGTTTGAACTTCTCCCTGGCGTACCACTGCTTCGCCCACCAGCCCCACCCGGTGGCCGCCCCTCACGGTGATATACCCGGAGCGCAATTCTTCCTCCAGGGCATAAAGGGAACTGCGGGTGAGGGCCTGGATGGTCTGGCTGAGATCGTTTTCGCTTACGATATAGGCCAGGTTGGGTACAGCTGTCAAAGTGCCGCCAGCCTGCACCCAGCCTTCACCGGCACCCCAGCGCACCTGGAGGGGCCGCTCCCGCCGCAGGCGGATTTCTTCCAGGGCAGCTTTTACCTCCAGGGGCAGGGCAGCCAGGGAAGTAGCGACCGCTGCCGGCAAAAAGGCCAACAACCCGGAGAGCCCCCCTCCCCTGCCTTCCCCGGCCTGTCCTAAAGGTGGTTTTCCGTCACCCTTGACCAGCCGTACGCTGCCCATTTTTCTCCCTCCTGCCATTATGCTTATTATGATCCTGGCAATTTTATGCAAGAGAAAATTCGGGGCAAAAAAAATAAGACCCCATCACGGGGTCTGATGCTATGATCTTTTTCAGAACTAGATGTCATCGGTGTCGGGAGAGTTTTTCTTTTCTTCCTCTCGAGCCGTAAGGGAGCTGGTTTCGCCTTCTTCATTGACAAAGACGACCGTCTCACAATTGGGGCAGGTAACTTCCACTACATCCTCATCATCCAGGACATCGGCATCAAAGCAAACTATCTCGTGGCATTTCGGGCATTCTACTTCAATGTAGTCGCCCTCTTCCTCGTCTTCGTCGTCCTCGTCATCCTCGTCGTCATAGTCATCTTCGTCTTCGTCATCATAAACCTCATCTTCTAAATCATAAAGGTCCTCATCGATGCTTTCCAGGTAGTCTTCTAGTTCTTCATAGTCCTCATGCAGGTCGTGGAGAGCCTCGGCCATTTGCTCCAGGACTTCGACTATTTCCTTAAGGAGGCGGGTTTCCTTGCTCTCGGGGTTTAACTCCATGCCGTCCACTAACCCCTTCAGGTAGGCAACCTTCTTGCGGACGTCATTCATTGACTACACTCCTTTCCCTTTCTACCTTTTATTATTACCGGCCCTGGCCGGACTTAAACTAGGCCCGCTCAATATAGGCACCGGTACGGGTATCGATGCGGACGACATCTCCCACCTCGATAAAGAGGGGCACCTGGATTACGGCACCGGTTTCTAAAACGGCGTTCTTGGAACCGCCGGTGGCTGTATCGCCCTTGATGCCGGGCTCTGTTTCCACAACCTTTAGCTCAACGAAGTTCGGCAACTCGATGCCAATGGTTTCCCCCTGATAAAGGAGGACATAAATGTTCATATTGTCTTTTAGATATTTTATCGCGTCATCAAGCTGATCTTTGTGCAGGGATAACTGTTCGTAGGTTTCTGTATCCATGAAGTAATAGTTTTCGCCGTCATTGTAGAGGTACTGCATCTCGCGCCGGTCAATATGGGCGCGGTTGACTTTTTCCCCGGCCCGGAAGGTCCGCTCAATTACCGCCCCGGTACGCCTGTTCTTCAGCTTGGTACGGACGAAGGCCGAACCCTTGCCTGGTTTGACATGCATGAATTCAATTACCTGGTAAACTTCACCGTCAACCTCAATGGTAAGACCAGTACGGAAATCGTTGGTGGATATCAAGCGGGATACCTCCTAGATTGGATGTGGGAATTGAGAAGTGGGAGGTGGGAGGTGGGATTCGCGCTTACAATTTATTAAGCCGGTCTCTGGATGAAAAACCGATGCCCACCTTTTCAAACCTCTCACTAAAAACTAGCAACCGTTTTGCCCTTTGTCTTCACTGCGCTGTGCCGTAAAATAAACGTATGAGAACCTTTATAGCTCAATAAATTCTCTGGGGGCATGGGACAGGATGCGAGCACTGTTTTCCTGGACCAGGACCACGTCCTCAATGCGGATGCCGCCCCGTCCGGGCAGGTAAATTCCCGGTTCTACCGTGACCACCATCCCCGGAGATAGTTTAACCTCGCTCCGGCTGGAAAGGGTGGGACCTTCATGAACAGCCAGTCCCACACCGTGGCCCAGGCCATGGCTGAAATAGGGCCCGTATCCGGCCGCGGCAATATGTTCCCGGGCTATCGCGTCCACCTCGCGGCCCGTCATCCCGGGACGGATGGCGGCGATAGCCCTCTCCTGGGCTTCCAGGACGACGTGGTAGAGGTGACGCCATTCCGGGGCCACCGGCGCCAGGGCTACCGTGCGGGTAAGATCGGAGTGGTAGCCCTCATAGACGGCGCCAAAATCCATCACCACCAGGTCACCCGGCTGCAGTACCCGGCCGGAAGCCACCCCGTGGGGAAGGGCCGCCCGGTGACCGCTGGCGATGATGGTGGTGAAGGATGGCCCGCTGGAGCCCTGTTTACCCAGGAAATATTCTAACTCCAGGGCTATGTCCCGCTCGCTGACACCTGGACGTAAGATCTGGAGCAGGTGGCGGAAACCGGCATCGGCCAGGTCAATGGCTTTTTGCAGAAGTTGCACTTCGGCCTCTTCTTTTACCTGCCGCAACCTTTCTACCAGGCCCTTTACGGGTTTCAGCTTGACCGGGCGCGGCCAGTCTTTGGCCTGCTCCAAAAACTCTTCATAGGTGGCATAGCTGAGGTGCTCTGCTTCAAAGTGGAGTTCTGCTACACCGGCAGCAGCCAGGGTGGCACCCAGCTGTTCCCACGGCTTATTGCCCAGGTCCACTACCTCAAAATCCGGCGCTTCCTCCCTGGCCTGTTCAGTAAAGCGGCCGTCGGTTAATATATATTGCGATGTTGTAGTAATGAGAAGCTGGCCGCTGTCGCCGGTAAAACCGCTCAGGTAGCGGCGGTTTTCTTCCTGGCGTACCCACAGGGCCTTGATACCTTCCGCCGTCATAAGCCGGCGCAGACGGTCTAACCTTGTGGTCAAAAAAAGCCCGCCCTTCATTTTTCAGGTTTACCCTCACGCTGCGAGCGCACCAGCTCTATGGCAGCTTCCAGTCCCAGGCGGTAGCTTAAAGGCCCAAAACCGCTAATCTGGCCGTCTACCACCGCTGCCGTTACCGTCTGGTGGCGAAATTCCTCGCGGCGGTAAATGTTGGAGAGGTGAACTTCTACCATCGGGCAATCCAGGGCCGCCAGGGCATCCCGCAGGGCAATGCTGTAATGTCCCAGGGCCCCTGGATTGATGACCACGGCGTCTACCCGCCCCCGGGCTTCATGAAGACGGTCAATCAGGGCCCCTTCATGGTTGGACTGGAAAAACTCTATTTCCACCCCGGCGCCGGCAGCCTGCTCCCTTAAGCCGGCTTCGATATCGGCCAGGGTAGTCCGGCCATAGATTTCCGGCTCCCGGCTGCCCAGGAGGTTTAAATTGGGCCCATTTAACACTAAAATCTTCATGGCTGCTATTTTACCATAATATTGCTCTCTTGGGTAGAGTGTACTTACCCGCTGATGGTCATGCTGGCAATACGCACCGTCGGGGCACCGGTGGCGCCAAAAAAGGTGAGGTCGTTGCCTACGGCGTCAATGCCCTCCAGGAGGCCGATGATGTTGCCGGCAATGGCCACGCCCCGGACCGGCCTGGTCAGCTCGCCATTTTCAATCCAGAGGCCGCTGGCGCCGACGGAAAAATCGCCGGAGATGGGATTGGCCGTATGCATGCCCATGACTTCGGTGACGTAAAGTCCCCTGGGGATCTCTTTAATAATATCTTCCGGGGTGCGGGAGCCGGCCGCGATATAAAAATTGGTCGTCCCGACTTCCGGTGTTGTCTTGAATGAACCCCGGGCACCGTTGCCGGTGGATTTTACCCCGTCCCGGGCGGCTGTATAGGTGTTGTGCAGGTAGCATTTAAGGACCCCTTTTTCCACCAGCACCGTGTGCTGGGTGGGTACTCCCTCGCCGTCAAAGGGGCTGGAGGCAATGCCGTCCGGCCGGCGGCCGTCGTCGATAATATTCACAACCGGTGCCGCCACCTGCTGGCCCACCCGGCCCCGGAAAAGGGATTTGCCCTTCTGGACGGCATCGGCAGCAAGGGCCGGGGCGATGACCCCCAGGAAGTTGGTGGCTACATAGGGGTCAAAAACAACGGCCGCCCGCTGGGTATCAACCCTTTTGGCTCCCAGCATGCGCACGGCCCTGGCCGCCCCTTCCCGGCCGATCTTCGCCGGATCGATATTTTTATACCGCAAGCTATAGGCCAGGCCGAAACCTGTCTGGCTCTCTTCGTTTTCCACCGCCACCACAAAGGTGCTGGCGCCGCAGTAGGCGGCAAGGTAAGCGGCTGTTATCCCCTGGGAGTTTACCAGGACAACCAGGTAGCGGGAATCGTTATAGGAACAGCTTTCCGTGATCTTCACCCGCGGGTCATAAGCCCTGGCCTGGCGTTCAATCTCCCGCACCAGCTCGATCTTTTTTTCCACCGGGGTTGTGGTAATTTCCGGGTCAAAGAGGTCCAGCTGGGGGTAGCCGGGATAGCGGGCCGGCAGGCAGTTATGCTCATCTGGGGTAGCCATCCGGGCGTTGGCCAGGGCCTGCTCTACGCAAAGCTCAAGGGCCGTGGGGCTGAAATCGGTGGTAAAGGCAAAACCCACCCGCTGGTCGGCTATGACCCTTAAACCCAGGCCCTGATCCCGGGCCGTAGTCAGGGCCTCGACTTCCTGGTTGCGCACCTCGATGCTTAAATTTTCACCGGCACTTATGTAGGCTTCGGCAATAGCCCCTTTTTCGGCCGCCATCTCTACCACCCGCGCCGCCAGGTCAAGGTAGTGTTTTTGTAAAACCTGGTAATCCATCAGCCTTTATCCTCCTCGTCCAGGATGCCGCCAACTACCATCTCAGGAATGCGAATCGTGGGCTGCGCATCTCCAACCGGTACTCCCTGGCCGTCTTTGCCGCAGGTACCTAAGGAGAAGCCCAGGTCGCTGCCCACCCGGTCGATTATCTTCAGTACCTCGGGGCCGTTGCCGGTGAGGGTGGCCCCCCTGACGGCCGGGCCAATCTTGCCGTCCTGGATGAGATACCCTTCGGCCACATCAAAAACAAAGTCGCCGTTGGTGGTGTTGACCTGTCCGCCGCCCATGCGCTTGACCAGCAGGCCGTGCTTGGTTTCCCGCAAAATAGCTTCCGGGTCGTCTTTGCCGGGAGCGATAAAGGTATTGGTCATGCGGGGTATGGGGCGGTCCTGGTAAGATTCCCGGCGACCGTTGCCGGTAGAACGGCGGTTCTCCTTACGGGCTGTCAGGTAATCATACATATAATCCTTCAGGATGCCGTTTTCGATGAGCACGGTTTTCTGTCCCGGCATACCTTCGTCGTCAAAACGGTACGAACCGTACTTGCCGGGAATGGTGGGATCGTCAATAACGGTTATCAGGTCGGAAGCTACTTTCTGCCCCTTCTTGCCGGCGTAAACGGAAAGCTGCTTTTGGACCAGGTCGGCTTCCAGGCCGTGACCGCAGGCTTCGTGAATCATGGTGCCGCCGGCCTCGCCCGCCATAACCACCGGCATCTTGCCCGCCGGTGCCGGCCTGGCCTCCAGCATCATGACGGCCCGCCGGGCAGCCTGTTGCGCCTTCTCTTCTGGGTTAACGCTTTCAAAAAGTTCCCACCCCTGGTGCCCGCCGGCCGATTCAAAACCTGTCTGGATAATTTTGCCGTCGGTGGCCACGGCATTGACGACAAAACGGCAGCGTACCCGCTCGTCATCTACCAGGATGCCGTCGCTGTTGGCAATGGTTACCTCCTGAATAACGTCGCCGTAACCCACCGTAACCTGGGTAATGCGCTTATCGACGGCCCGGGCGGCCTCATTGGCCCTTTGCACCAGGGCTACTTTTTCGGCTACCGGCACCTGGTCGGGCCGCTTTTTAATGGTAAATTCCACTTGTGCTTGCGGCCGTTTAAAGCTAATTTCCCTGGGCTGGGGCCGGCTTTGCAGGGCTTTACCAACCAGGGTTGCCGTCTGGATGAGGCTCTCCCGGCCCAGGTCATTGCTGTAACCATAGGCGGTGTTCTCCCCGGCAATGACCCGTATGCCGGCTCCCTGGTCAAGGCCGGATATAACCCGTTCAATCTTATTATCCTCGCAGCTGATGCTGGTCGTCCGGCGCCGTTCCAGGAAAATTTCTGCAAAATCGCCACCTTCAGCCAGAGCGGCCTCCAGGATGGCCTTCAGATCGGCTTCACTTAAAAGCATTTACCCACCCTTTCTATATAACTTCTTACTAGTATAATTCAAGGGGCGGGAAAATATTCCTGCTAATCCTTACGTGAAAAATGGAGGCTGGCCAGGGTGGCCAGTAATTGATCGTAGTCACCAATACCGCCGGCCTGCCATTCCAGGCTGAAGGTCAGTTGCTGGACGAGGAAGAGGGGTAAATCCAGGTATTGGGGGTAATCACCCGGCCTGATTTCTCCCTGGTAAAGCTGCCGGCCGTCGGCAAAAATGGTGACTTTAACTTTACCGCTGCTGTTGGCAAAGCTGTCATCGATACCGATGTATCCCTGGAGGCGTGTGTATTGTTTCTGGAGATCGACCTTTAACTCGGCTTGATTGTGCTCCTTGCTTAGATTTACACCGACGCTGCGGGCTAGTTGCATGCCGGCCAGGGCCGCCGGCCGCTCCAGAACATAGAAGGGCCCTACATTGCGCAGCACCCGCAGTTCTTCCAGCCAGACATCCCTGTTGCCAGCGGGGGGGTCCTTGAAGGCCGGTCCCGCCTCCAGCCGGCCCTTTACCTGGCGGGGGAAGGTATATTGAGGCGCCTGTCCGGCGCCTGCCGGGGCCGGGAAGACAGGCTCCGGTGGGTTTGTTCCCGGGTTACCCGCAGGTGCCGGGGAGGCAGGAGGAGCAGGTGACAGCTTTACTGGTACCGAACCAGGAGTTGCAGCCGTAGAGGGGCTGGCCGGACTGCTCCCGGCAGCCTCTCCCTGGCCAGGAGAAGCCCCCGTACCTTTAGCTCTATCCCCGGCAGCAACCGCCCCCGCCGGGGGCGTGAAACCATCGGCCCGCCCGGCCGGAAAAAGGGCAATAGCTCCAGGGACTGGATTGTCTTCTCCCAGATCGTACAGGTCTATAATAAAGCTCCCTTCGACTGTTCCAGCGTTTCCCTGGCGCGCAAGGATCTTCAAATTACGGATGGCCGTCAGGGCCGGCAAGGATTCCAGCTGATTTATGTAATCCTGCAGCGCCGGGTAGGGGCCGCTGACGGTAACTTCATAGGGATAGACCCGGAAGGGGTCTCTCTTTTCCACCGGCAGGGGACGGAAGGCCAGTACCTGGAGGGACCGGTCCCGGGGCTGGGCCGCCTCCAGGAAGGGTGCTGTACCCCGGAGGGTAAAACCCAGGTGGAGCCTGGTAGCCTCCCATGCGGCCCGGGCCTGGTCGGCTTTTTGGGCCAGCTCGGCTGCAGATGCTGCCGCCTGCCTGGCGGCAGCCAGGCGCTCCTGGCCTGCCTTGAGCCTTCCCCTGAGCTCCCGGTAGGCCGGCAACTGCTGCCCTAAAACTACATTATTGAAGAAAATAATCCCTACGACAACGGCCAGCAAAACCAGCAATATTTTTTCCCGGCGGCTGAACTGGTAGGTACCAAATTTCATTTACTGTTGCCTTCCCTGCCTGCGTTTATAGAATCCGGGTTTGCTTTTGTTGCATCGCCGGGTGCGGGAACTGCTCTTGCAGTCTCTGTTTTACCTGTCTCCGCCCGGGCACCTTTAAAGACTGCCTGTATGGTAAAAGCAAGGCTACTGCCATTACCCTTAACTTCCTGGAGATTGACGGCCTCCCAGAGACCGCTTGCCTGCAGGTTATTTAAATAATTACCGATGGCCTGGAGGGAAGTACTCCCCCCGGCTAGGATTAGTTCTCCTTTGGCTTCGTTTGCTTCCAGGCGGGTCAGCCAGATCTCCCGCGGCAGGGCATCGTTTATTGCAGCCAGAACCGGCTGCCAGCGCCGCCTTTCCTTTACCAAACGCTGCAGTTCCCTTTCCTTCTGCTGCCATTCACTAATGGCGCTTTTACTGGCTGTTGCTTGCTGCGCCTGGGGTTCATACTGGGCCAGCTGCGCCTCCACCCCGGCAACGCGCCTGGCCATCAGCCCCCATTGGATCAGGAATAAAAGATAAAGCGTTAAGAGTAATCCTCCTAAAGCCAGGGCGATAATGGCTCCCTTTGGTAACGACCGCCTCTGCGGCAGGTACTCCGGGGGCAGTAAATTAATAGCCATACTCATATTTCCCTCTCCCGTAAAGCCAGGCCCATGGCTACGGCCAGGGCCGGGTCTGGGGACCCATTAAAGCCTGTCCCCGGGCGGCCGATAATTACCGTTACTCCCAGTTCCTCCCGATAGTAATCGACCAGGCCCTCCACCTGCGCTCCCCCTCCGGTAAGGATGATGCGCTCCGGGTTAAAGATCGTCCCGGCCTGGGAACGGTAAAACTCCAGGGAGCGCCGGATCTCCTGGGCCATTTCGGCCATACGGCTGCTACCGGTTATACCGGGCTGGCTGAGTTCTCCTGCGCCAATGGCTACTACCCGGCTGAAAAGGGGCCGTCCCTCCCGGGCCAGGACCAGGTTGCTCCAGCGGCCGCCAATGTCAATGATGACCGTGGCGCCAGCGGCCTCTCCGGCCAGGGCGCGGCAGAGGGCCAGGGGCACAAGGTCGATGGCCACCAGGTCCAGGCCGGCGGCATGGAAAAGCTGGTATAAGCCCGTCACCTGTTCCCGTGGCGCCGCAGCAAGGAGAACCGGCATCTGGTCGCCGGCCGCATCATTACCGGCATCCAGGATGGCCCAGTCCACTACCATGTCCCGGGCCCCGGTGGGCAGGTAATTTTCGATTTCATAGGCCATGCCACTTTTGAGTTCCTCGGGGGTCATCCGCGGCAGGCGTAGGTAGCGGACGATCACCCTTTCCCCGCTGACGGCCGTCACGGCCCGACGACCGCGCCAGCCGGTCCGGGAGGCCGCCTCGGCAACGGCCGCCACCATGGCCTGAGTATCAGCCAGGCCACCCTGGGGAGTCGGGACGCTGGCCGTCAGCCACTGCCTGCCCTGGTATACGGCCGCCTTGACGGCAGTTGTACCGAGGTCGATGCCCAGATAGTGGCGACGTTTCAGGAACGAACAGAACATAAAAATAACTCCTATCTACCTTGCTACAACTGGTGTTATCTTCCTTAGGAACAGGTTCATCTTTTCTCGCGGGAGGCCTGGATTTATTGCTCCAAAGCTGCCACCCGCCAGGAAAGGATCTGCCAGTTACCCTGATTCAAATAGGGAGCCAGGGAACCAACAAGGTTCTGATCATAGGTTATGCGGATCTTACCCTTAATTTTATGGTCATTATCTTTATCCTCACCATTACCATTCCCCTGCCCGTTTCCGTTATTATTATCATTACCCCTTATTTCCTGATTGCTGCCGGAAGTATCATAGCTACCTTCGTCGATTGCACCGACGTACCTGGTTACCAGGCTCCCGTTAATGGTACTCTCCTGGCCGCGATCATTCTTACTAAAGGTGCCCCCGTCAATAAACATTCCTCCCAGTCTGGTACCACCGGAAATATTTAAATCCCCGCCGGCAATGAAGGCCCAGGCATTTCCAACGGAAGCAGGTAACAGGCTGGTCTCCAGGGTGATGCTGCCCGAAGCGGCAATAATGGCGATACCATTATAATAATACAAGGTGCTATGGTCGTTGCCATTGCTATTGCTATTGTTATTACCATTGTTATTGTTATTGCCATGATCATTGTCATGGCCAGCCGTTATGGTCAGGTCTCCCTGCCGATAAAGAATCGCCGGAGTCATGCCGGTATTATTAACCATGGCCTGGATTTCCTCAATGGTATATGTATCTTTCCCCAGTGTTAAACCGTTTGTAAAAGGAGCATCGAGGTTGTCGGGAAAGGATGGGAAAGTTAAGCTGACACCTTCAAACTTGTTGCCGTAGATTTTATCTTTATTATAAATAACTCCACCGGCGGTGGCGTCGCCTTTGATGGTTCCCTTAACATAAAGATTCCTGCCAGCTACAGCGTTCCCCTGGAGAGTACCATTCACCGCTAAATTGCCACCAGCAGCCACATTGATGATATTATCTTCGCCGAAAACAACTTTCAAATTGTTGATATCCCCCAGGGCAAGGATATCCCCTCCGCTAATAATCAATTTGTCTTGCTTATCCAGGTCACCGGCAGTAGCCAGGGCAAAGGTATACAGGGGTCGGGCCAGGTCAACCTCTACGGCCCGCTGGACACCACCAACCTGGGCCAGGGAGCGCAGGCGGTAGCTCAATACCTGCTGGCTGATATCTACTCTCTGGATATATCCCTGGACGCCAGTTAAAGATGTTTCCCCCAGCCCCTCCCGCCAGCCGGGATCTTGGCGTAATCTTGCCAGGGCCAGGTTGATGCCAGCTTCGGACAAATAAGTGGCCTGGATAATCTTAACATCATTCGCCGCGCCCTGGCGCTCCACCAGGGAGAGAGAAAGAAGCCCGGCCCCCAGGAGGGAAAGGACCAAGATGGCCAGCAGCACTCCCGGCAGGGCGCTGCCGCGCCGGTGCCAGCACCTCCCCGGCAACCCCACCCCATCAATTCTTCCCTTGCCTGTAGCTATACTCCGCCGCCAGTTGCCGGCCAAAGAATATCACCTGCAATAAAAATCTTTACCAGAATCTTTACCAGCAAGTTAAATGCTAACCTCCGGGGTTCATCACCTTGAGCCGCAGGGCCGCCGCGGTAGTTACGTCAAAGTCCCGTCCTTCGGCGTCCCGGGTAACCAGGTGGATGGTTACGGTTTTACTGTTTTCCGGCGCCTCTGGACGGTCATAAAAAAATTCCAGGGTCTGCACCCCATAGGCCAGGAGATTATAGCCGCTGAAGCTTAAAGATCCTTTATTTTTAACAGCCCGCCGGAGATCGCTACCGCTCAGCTCATATTTAAGCTGGTTTCCGGCCGCGTCGGCAATTATAAGGGTATATCTCCCCGAACCGCTAACCACCTGGCCGGCCGCCTGGATCTCCCTGGTCATCTGCATCAGGGCCACGCGGGCATTCTGCTGGGCATCCATGCGGTCCCAGCCGCGCTGCCACCATTTTAAACCCGCCTGGAGGATGCTCAAGGAAGCCATAAGGACCAGGACCATCAGGGTGGCGGCAATTACAGTTTCAATTAAAGTAAGGCCGGCCCGCCGCCACTTCACGGCCACCTGGCAACCAGGGTTGCCAGTTCCACCTGCCCCGCCGGGTCATTCACCGGGCGCACCCGCACCATCACTTCCTTCACCTGTAGGACGAGGTCATAATCTGTTATAGTTATCTGGTACTCATATCCCGGCCGACCGGGGTAAGCCTGCCAGGTGCCGCCAGCTCCAGGCAGGGAGGCCAGGCCATTATAACCAGCTGCCAGGCAGGTTTCCATACGTTCCCGGGCCAGATTCAAAACGATGGTTTCCTGGCCGCCCCTGGTATAACCCTGGGCGGCGGTGATAAACATACCCAGCATAGGCGCCAGCACAGCCGCCAGCAAGGCTGCTGCCACCAGGACTTCAATCAGGGTTAGACCACGGTTGTTACCCGGCCTGCAACACTTTTTCACGTCGTTTTCCCCGCCTTGACCCGGCCGGTAACCGGCATAATGGTTATATAATACTCCCGGCCATAACGGTCCTTCAGCACTATATCTCCGCTATTTACCGGTTCCCCCTCGATCGTAAAGGATATTTCACTACCCAGCCTGGAACCGGCATGCTGTAAACGTAATTCCATAGTTATGCCCGCGGGAAGTTTGGTTTCCCGGATAATCTCCGTATTTTTTTTCAAGAAATACAGTTCGTTGACGTCGTCAAGGAGGAGCTTCCACTGGCGGTCCTCGCCGCCCATGGCCCTCTGCTGTACTTCCCGGATATCGCTGACCAGCTGCCAGGCCGCCGTCTGTACCTGCCACCATGCCAGGCTCTTAGCCACTACCGGCAGGACCACCGTAGCCAGGAGCCCAGTGATGGCCATGACAGCTACCATTTCTACCAGGGTAAAACCGCCATTTCCCTTTACCGGCCGCCTGGAGCCAGCCTTTACTCCCCCTGCCATGATGACTACTCTCATATTAACAGCTCGCACTTTGCTTGGCCTAATATTATATAAACCTGCCAAGATACCAGTGCAACATTTCCTCGCCAAAAAACAACGCCAGCAGCCCCCCCATGGCGATAAAAGGCGCGAAAGGAAGAGGGTCCTGCCGCTTTTTCCGGCCGGTGACCAGCAAGCAAACGCCCGCCAAGCCGCCTGTGACCAGGGAAAGGAAAAGAGCCAGAGATGCCAGGGGCCAGCCGAGGAAAAGCCCTACCATACCTGCAAGCTTGACATCCCCGCCGCCCATGCCACCTTTACTTATTACGGCAACCAGCAGCAAAAATCCTGCTGCCGCAACTGCTCCCCATAAAGAAGACCAAAACCCCACATCCCGCGCCAGCAGGCTTAAAAGAATACCGCCGCAGGCACCGGTCACCACGAGGCGGTCAGGGATCAGGTAGTGCTCCAGATCGATGAAGCTGGCGGCTACCAACACGGCGCTTAGAAAAAGGTATTTTACCAGGATCCAGGAGAGGCCGAAATTATAAAAAAGGGTGGTAAATACCACGCCTGTGACAAGCTCTACTAAAGGGTATCGAGGGGAAATCGGCAGGCGGCAGTAACGGCACCTGCCCCGCAAGAGCAGGTAGCTCAATACGGGTATAAGGTCGTACCAGGCCAGCGCCCGCCCGCAAGCCGGGCAGTGCGAACGACCCCAGACCACCGTTTCCCCGCGCGGCAGGCGGTAAATGACCACGTTGAGGAAACTACCGATAAAAAGACCCGCTAGGAAGAAAAAAACTTCAATCCAAAACATACTTTTCCCTTCTACCACATTTATGGCAAGCCCAACTACACGACAGACGCCTATTACCCAAACGACAAGCGCGCCGGCGCTATAACCCCTCCATCCAGATGATCACCGAGATGTAGTACGTGCCGTTTTCCTCTCCCACATAGGAGTAACCAACACTCTCCCTGATGCGCCAGTCTACGGCGTCGCGGATACCCTGGTCAGGGAAGCCGCCGATAGTAACTACAGCGCATTTGGTGTTGTTAACTGGAATCTGGTTGCCCGCGGCGTCATAGACACTACCGCTGGGTATTACACTCTTCCAGTAGCGATAATGGCCGCCCCAGGGCGTGGTGCCGGGCGGCTTCTCCAGGTACGGCCCGTTCCAGCCGGTGCTGCCGTCAGACTTTACGAAGTAAAGGAAGCCATATTCGTCTCCTTGGTCGTAGGGGCGATCGTAGGAATCCTGCCCCGCCTTCGGCCAATCACCGGTATCGGCGTAATAGGCATAACCGGCCGCCTTTATGGCCCGCACATCGGCGACCACCCGCGATATCTTCGCCTTTTCCACCGCCCTGAAGGCGCTGGGAGCAACGACGGTCGCCAGCACCCCGATGATGGCGATGACCACCAAAAGCTCTACCAGGGTGAAGCCGCGGCTGTCCCGGCGCACGTCCGGCAAACAGAACATCAATGGTTCACATCCTTAACCGGGAAAAGATGATCCGGTTTCACTACTTCACCCCCGTCGCAACAGGGCGCACAGCTTCCGGCCGGGGCTGTTCGCTGCCGGCGCCGGAGGGCGCCGGCAGCACTTAAAAAGCAATACATCTTAAAACTTTAGTGTACTGAGGAGACACTTAGTCTCTGGAAATTAAAATGTGTACTCCATTGTTATCCTGGAGAACCACACTATCGCCCAGGTCAGCTAGCAATTTGTCGGAAGCGCTGTCCGGTACACTATCAAGTGTCAAATACCTAGCAGCATCTTCGTTGCCATCTCCGTCCCAATCTTTATCTTCGTCATTATTATAGACATAACTTCCGCCCCACGGGTTCTTGCTCGGCCAGCGCTCCAGATAGGGGCCGTTCCAGCCAGTTACGCTTACGCTAGAACTTGGGCCTACAAAATGGACTATATTATTGTTACTACTTCCTCCAATACCATCTACTGGCCAAACGCCTGTATCGGTATAATAATTCAGCGCTGCCGCCTTAATCGCCTTGTAGTCCGCTTCGGCGGCCGCCACCTTGCCCTTTTCGATGGCCTTGAAGGCGTTGGGGGCGACGATGGCGGCCAAAATGCCGATAATGGCAATAACAACAAGAAGCTCCACCAGGGTGAAACCCCGCTGGTCCCGCGCCTTTTTCAGTCTCTGCCACATCAATCAATCAACCTCCCTGATTTTTTTGCCTGCGCTTTTTACTTTCCTGCTGCCAGCCCGCCGGGGAAACCTACAAGTAAATCACCCCCCTCTTACCCGCATTATTATCCCCGATCTCAAACGCGGCAGTACGCAGAGTTATCCTTGCACTCCTCGACATGGAACCGCCGGCCAGGGCATTGTCATGAGGGCAGGCTGCTAGGATAGCCACCGGCAAAATGAGAAAAAAGATACCCCGCGCGCCTCTACCTTATGCCGCCCAGCATCTGAAAGTAGGGAAGAAAGACCGAAATTACGATAAGCCCTACTATGCTGCCGAGGCCGACGATGAGGACGGGTTCTATCAGTGAAGCCAGGCGGGCCACGACCGCCTCCACCTCCTGCTCATAAAGACCCGCCACTCGTTCGAGCATGGCATCCAGGGCCCCAGTTTCCTCGCCTACCGTAATCATCTCCACCACCATGGGAGGGAAGACGCCGCTCGCTTCCAGTGGAGTCGCCAGGCTCTGCCCGTCGCGAACGCTTTCTGCCGCCCGCTCCACCGCGCCGGCCACCACAGCATTGCCCACCGTACGCCGAACTATTTCCAGGGCCAGCAGGACCGGTACACCGCTGTGCAGGAGGGTACCCAGGGTGCGGCTGAAACGAGATAGAACCGCCTTATGATGCAGGGGACCGAAAATTGGTAAACGAAGGAATAAACGGTCGACCTGGTAGCGCCCCGCTGGCCTTTGCTGCCAGCGGTAAAACCCGTAACCGGCGCCGGCCAGGAAAAAGACCAGAAAAGGCCACAAGCGCCGTAACCATTCACTTAGCCCCAGAACCAGGCGCGTCGGCCAGGGCAGGGGCACCTGCAGGCTGTTCAACATGACCTGGAAGGAAGGCAGGACATAAGTCAGGAGAAAAATAACTACCAGGAGGGCAACCATGCTGACTATCGCCGGGTAGGTCAGGGCCGACTTGACCTTTTCCTCTACTTCATGTTCCCGTTCCAGGTGCCCGGCCAGGCGCTCCAGGGTCTCGTCCAGGGCCCCGCCCAGCTCCCCGGCCTCGACGGTATGGATGAAGATAGGCGGGAAGACCCGGGGCTGCCGTTCCAGCGCCCGGTAAAAGGCCTCCCCGGACTCCAGGTCCTGGAGAAGCATACCGATACTTTCTCGCAGGGAAGGATTTTCTGCCTGTCGCTGTAAAATATGCAAGGCCGTCACAATCGGCAGGCCAGCCCCCAGCATGGTCGCCAGCTGGCGGCTGAAGAGGGCCAGGTCGCGACGGGATACCGGCCGCCGGAAAAGGCGCCGCCATTCCCGGGCTGGGGTTACAACCGCCGGCCGGCAGTAAGTAATAAAAATCCCCTGCCGGCGCAGTTCCCGGATGGCCAGTTCCTGGCTTTCCGCTTCAATTGTCCCGCTAACTGCATTCCCCCTGGCATCCCTTCCCCGGTAGGCAAAATTCATGCTTTCCCTCCAAAATATAAATAGCCACCGGCAACAGGGAAAGATAGAACTCTTCCCCGGCAGCCCGGCGGCCATGACAGCGTCTACAGGCCCGTAGCTTTGCGCCCCCGGCTTTCGCCGGGTTTGCCTTGAACGAGGATATATGGACATTTATTCGTCATAAAAAGGCAAATTCCTGCTAATCCTGGCGCCGTTAACCATTATTTAATTCTCTATCCGCTATCATACCCCTGGTGACCAGCTGCCGCAGAGCCATGTCCATGGTCTGCATGCCGTAGCGGGCTCCCGTCTGCATGCTGGAAACAATCTGGTGGGTTTTACCCTCGCGGATGAGATTCTTAACAGCCGGGGTAGCAATCAGCACTTCCACGGCTGCCACCCGGCCCTTCCTGTCGGCCCGCGGTAAAAGCTGCTGGGTGATAACCCCTTCCAGGGTGTCGGCCAGCTGGATGCGGACCTGCCCCTGCTGGTGGGGCGGGAAAACGTCAATGATCCGGTCAATGCTCTGGATGGCACTGCTGGTATGTAAAGTCGCCAGGACCAGGTGACCCGTTTCCGCGGCCGTGATGGCCGTGGCAATAGTCTCCAAATCCCGCATCTCGCCGACCAGGATAACATCAGGGTCCTGGCGCAGGGCGGCCCGCAGGGCACTGGCAAAGGAACGGGTATCTGAACCCACTTCCCGCTGGTTGACGATGCTACGGCGGTGCTGGTGCAGGTATTCAATGGGGTCTTCCAGGGTAATAATATGGCAGCTGCGTTCCCGGTTGATTTTATCCACCATGGCCGCCAGAGTGGTGGACTTGCCGCTACCCGTCGGCCCCGTCACCAGGACCAGGCCGTGCTGTCGTTCCGCCAGCTCGGCCACCACCGGCGGTAATCCCAGGGTTTCCAGGCTGGGTATCTCCCTGGGTATAAGGCGGATGGCTGCGCTAACGCTTCCCCGCTGGTGAAAGACATTCACCCGGAAACGGCTTACGCCGGGCAGGGAGTAAGCCAGGTCTATTTCTCCCCGCTCTTGCAATACCTCCCACCTCTCGCCCACCATAGGCCGTACCAGGCTGGCTGTCATTCCGGAATCCAGGGGCTCCCACTGGCGCTGGACTTGGAGTTCGCCGTGGACCCGGAAAACCGGCGGCAGGCCGACAGAGAGATGGACATCGGAGGCCCCGGCGGCAGCCGCCGCCCGCAGGATGGTTTCAATGTCGAACATTTTAATCCTCCCGGATAAAGCCAGGATAACAAACGCAAGGATTTTTAATAGCCAACTGCTACCAATGTTAATAAACAACGTATAGTGCCGGGCTAACTGCAAAGGGCAGAACTATGAATTCAAGATCAATGGAAGTATATGCCACCCGGGACAGTACAGTCTGGTCTTTACAAACCGCCCAGGGAAACACGCAGGACTTCACTCACCGTGGTAATCCCCTGGCGGACTTTTTCCAAACCGTCCTCGATCAAAGGCACCATACCGGCAGCTACGGCCGCCTCTTTCAGGGCCGTGGCCGGTGCCTTGGCGGTCACCAGGCCGCGGAGTTCTTCATTCATCACCAGCACCTCCTGGATGGCCGTCCGGCCGGCATAACCGGTAAAGCTGCAGCGCTGGCAACCCCGTCCCCGCCAGAGTTCTTCTACTGCGGGCAGCCAGGTCTTTTCCAAAGACCCCGGCTCGGGTCGGTAAATCTCCCGGCAGTGGGGGCAGAGCCGGCGCACCAGCCGCTGGGCCACTACGCCGATAAGGGAAGAGTTGACCAGGTAAGGTTCAACGCCCATATCTAAGAGGCGGGTGACGGCCCCGGCGGCGTCATTGGTATGGAGGGTGCTGAACACCAAATGGCCGGTGGTCGCCGCCCGGACGGCGATATCCGCCGTTTCCCGGTCGCGAATTTCTCCTACCATAATTATGTCGGGGTCCTGGCGCAAGATAGATCGCAAACCTGAGGCAAAGGTTAGACCGGCCTTGGGATTGACCCGTACCTGGTTGATGCCGGGCAGCAGGTATTCTACGGGGTCTTCAATAGTAATGATGTTTTTTTCCGGTGAGCATAAAATGTTAAGGGTGGCATAGAGGGTTGTCGTCTTACCGCTGCCCGTGGGACCGGTAATGAGGAGCATACCGTAGGAACTGTGGATGAGGCTCGCAAAGCGCTCTTTTATGGCTGGCAAAAATCCCAGGTCGTCCAGGGACAGGAGCATGGCCTCCTGGTCCAGCAGGCGCAGGACGATCTTTTCCCCGTAAACCGTGGGCAGGCTGGAAACACGCAGGTCGACGTTGCGTTTACCCAGGGTAAATTGAAAACGGCCGTCCTGGGGCAGGCGCTTTTCGGCAATATCCATGCCCGCCATGATCTTGATCCTGGAGATCAGGCTGCTTAGAACCCCCAGGGGCAGGCGGGTTAACTCCCGCAGCAGGCCATCCACCCGCAGGCGTACGCGTACTTCCCCTTCCTGGGGTTCGATGTGGATATCGCTGGCCCGCATCTGGATCGCCTGCTGGATAAAGCTGTTAACCAGCCGTACAGCCGGTGCCCCTTCGGTACCGCCGGGACCGGGAGCTTCCAGGGCAGCGGCGGCCGCCGCCTCGCTCATGCTGGCAGCAGTTTCCTTCTGCCAGAACCTGCTCAAAGCCTCTTCAATTTCCCTTTCAGCAGCTATAGCCGGCATGATCTCCTTGCCGGTAGCCAGGCGCAGGTCGTCCAGGGCCAGCAGGTTCAGGGGGTCGGCCATGGCTACCAGGAGACGGTTGCCGTCCAGGCGAATGGGGATGGCCTGGTAGCGCCGCGCCAGGCCCTCCGGCACCAGACGCACCACCTCCGGGTCCAGGTGGTAGTCGGCCAGGACGACTTTGGGAATGCCCAACTGGAATTCCAGGACTTCCAGAATACTGGCTTCAGTAATGAATCCCAGGCGGATCAAAACCTTACCCAGGCGTTCCCCGGTGCGCTTTTGTTCCTGCAGGGCCTGCTCCAGCTGGGCCGGGGTGATCATCCCGGCCGCAATTAAAAGGTCCCCCAGCCGCCGCCGGGTGTCCATTTTGCTCCCCTCCGCAACATTTTCATCTTTAGCAGGCGAGGGTGGCTAACCCCCGGGAATTCCTCAGCAAATAACCGCCATAATCTCCTCTAAACTAACCGGGGTAACCTGCACCCGGCCCAACCGTTCCGGCAGGACCATCCGCAGCCGGCCCTGGCGGATTTTTTTATCATGGCCCAGGGCCGCCTGGAAAGCAGCAGGTTCGACGGCCGGCAAATCAACAGGCAGACCCGCCCGCTGCAGCAATCGCACCAGGCGGCCGGTTTCCGCTTCCGAAAACATTCCCCGCCGGACGGCCAGGCGGGCGGCGGCGGCCATCCCCATAGCAACGGCCTCACCGTGGCGGTAGGCGGCAAAATCTGTTACGGCTTCCACGGCATGGCCGATAGTGTGGCCAAAATTTAAAATGGCCCGCAAGCCGCTTTCCCGCTCATCCCGGGCAACTATTTCTGCTTTCAAGGCGCAGGAGCGCAAAACGATGGTTTCCAGGACCCCTTCTTCTCCATTTAGGGCGCCTTCCAGGTGATCTTCCAGGTAAGTAAAAAAGCCGGCATCCATGATCACGCCATACTTGATGACTTCCGCCAGGCCGGCCCGGACTTCCCGCGGCGGCAGGGTGGCCAGGGTTGCCAGGTCGACTATGACGGCCGCCGGCTGGTAAAAGGCGCCGATGAGGTTCTTGCCCCGGGGATGGTTGACAGCCACCTTGCCCCCCACGCTGGCGTCGACCTGGGCTAGAAGTGTAGTCGGGAGTTGAATAAAAGGAACGCCCCGGAGCCAGGTGGCGGCCACAAACCCGGCCACATCCCCCACCACGCCGCCCCCCAAGGCGATAATGGCTGACCCGCGCTCAATATCGGCTGCCAGGGCAGCATCATATAGTTCAGCCGCAACTTTAAGGGTTTTGGCCTCCTCCCCGTCGGGAACCAGGGCAAGGTGGGGCTGAAAACCGGCTGCCTTGAGGCTTTGCTCCAGGGTGGGCCAGTAATGTCCAGCAATGGTAGCATTGCTTACTACCAGGCAGGGGGCTGCCAGGTCCAGGTTTTTAAGCAGGAAGCCGGTTTCCTTTAACAACCCTGAACCGCAAAAAATCTTATAAGTACGCTCACCCAAGTTTACTTTAAGCTCGCCAGCCATAATTTTAAAGCCTCCTTTATTTCTCCGGCCACGGCGTCTGCATCTTTACCGTCAGTGTCGATATATACATCGGCAAAGGTATAATAGGGCTCGCGGCGCTTGAAGAGCCCGGCCACCTCTTCCCGGCGCCGTCCCTGGAGGAGGGGGCGGTCCCCCTTCACCCCGGCACGCTGCAGGGCCGTTTCCAGCCGTACCTGGAGCCAGACAACTTTGTTGCCTTCCCGCAAGCGCCGGACATTGTCTCCGGAAAGGACGGCCCCCCCGCCGGTGGCAATAACTGCCCCCCGGGCAGCAGCTGCCCGGGCAACTGCCGCCTGCTCAAGTTTCCGGAAATATTGCTCTCCGTAGCGGGCAAAAATTTCTTTAATAGACAAACCGGCGTCCTCTTCAATCATGGCATCGGTATCCAGGAAAGACCAGCCCAGGCTGGCTGCCAGGATCTTCCCTGCTGTCGTTTTGCCGCTGCCCATAAAGCCGATCAAAACAATATTGTCCGGCATCCGTCTTCGTCTTCCTCTTTCTCTATCTTCCTCAAGGGTGGCATTGTTTTGCTCGCTCCCCGGCAGGATCATAGACCCTTACCTGTTAAATACCGCTTAAGTACTGCCGGTAAGCGGCCATTCGCTCCTGGATTTCTGGTAAATAATCGCCGCCAAATTTCTCCATCACTGCCCCGGCCAGGACCCAGGCCACCGCCGCCCAGGCAACGACCGCTACTGCCGGGACGGCGCAGACGTCAGAACGTTCCACAGCAGCCGTAACAGGTTTTTTTGTCAGGAAATCAACGCTGGGCAGGGGCTGCATCAGGGTGGGGATTGGTTTCATGGCCGCCCGCAGGACAAGGATTTCTCCATTGGTCATACCACCCTCCAGGCCGCCGGCGCGGTTGGTGGGATGGTAAAAGCCCTGTCCTTCCCGGTAGGCGATGGCATCATGGGACAGGCTTCCCGGAATACTTGCGAGCTCAAAACCGGCTCCGATTTCTACCCCTTTGATGGCCGGAATGCTCATTAAAGCCTGGGCCAGGCGCCCGTCCAGGCGCCGGTCCCAGTGAACATGGCTGCCCAGCCCGGCTGGTACGCCGGCCGCCAGTACTTCCACCACTCCTCCCAGGGTATCCCCCTTTTGCCGGGCTTCTTCAATAACTGCTACCATTGCCCGGCTGACTTCCGGGTCGGCACAGTAGACGGGCGACTCCCAGGCCTGCCGGGCAGCACTCAATTCTACCGCCCCTTTAACTGCAACCGGTCCAATCCGGACCACATGGGCCGCCAGTTCAATCCCCAGTTCTTTGAGCAAAGCAGCAGCCGCAGCCCCGGCCGCCACCCTGGCCGCCGTTTCTCGGGCACTGGCCCGTTCCAGGATATTGCGCAGGTCCGCCTGGTGGTATTTCAAACCTCCCGCCAGGTCGGCATGCCCCGGCCGCGGCCGGGTAACTACCCGCTCGGCCCGGGCCTCGGGGCCGGGAGCCATAATCTCCTGCCAGTTGGCCCAGTCCCGGTTGGCTATAAAAAGGGCGACGGGGCTACCCAGGGTATAGCCGCCTCTTACCCCGGCCAGGATCTCCACCCGGTCCCGTTCAATGCTCATGCGCCCGCCGCGGCCGTAACCGCCCTGGCGGCGGGCCAGCCAGGTATTAATATCTTCAGCCGTGAGGGGTACCCCGGCCGGCATACCCTCAACAATCACACTTAAACCCCGCCCGTGGGATTCCCCCGCGGTAAGATAACGCAGCAAAGTATCTCCTGCCTCTCCTAATTATCCAGCCTTCCGCCAGAACTCCAGGTTGGTATCGTCTTACTCGCTCTCTGGTCCGCGCGGAACAGCCTACGTCTCAGCCTCGGGCTGCTTTACTGCTCGGACCAAGTCGCTCGCTCTGAACAAAAGCCGGCCTGTTATTTTCATCCTTCTGATGGTGCCTACTTAGCGGCATGAGAATCTTGTATTGCTTTCCGGAGGGCTTCTCCCATGACCTCCACCGGTGCCGGCTTCCCCGTCCACAGGGTAAAGGCCGCGGCCCCCTGGTACAGGAGCATCCCCAAACCGGATATAGCCCGGCAACCCCGCTGCCGGGCATCCCGCAGGAACCTGGTTTCCAGGGGATTGTAGACCAGGTCGTAGACCCATTGCCCGGCGTGGAGCCAGGCCGCCGGCAGGGGTACGGCTCCTTCCATAGGAGCCATGCCGGCACTGGTGGCGTTTACCACCAGATCGGCCTCTTCTACCCTGGGACGCAGCTCTTCCTCTTCCAGGGCGCAGGCCTTTACCAGGACGCTTAAACCGGCCAGGGCGGCTGCCAGGTGTCCGGCCCGCTCCAATGTGCGGTTGGCAATGGTCAACCCGGTGCAACCCGCCCCGGCCAGGGCAAAGGCCACCGCCCGGGCCGCCCCCCCGGCCCCGAGGATGACCGCTTTCTTGCCGGCCGGATTAAAACCTGCTTCCTGGAGGGAACGCAAAAAACCGCTGGCGTCAGTATTGTAGCCTGTCAGGCGTCCGTCATTAACAATTGTATTCACGGCTCCGATGCGGGCCGCCGCGGGATCGATTGCATCCAAGTATTTGATAATTGCTTCTTTATGGGGTACCGTAACATTGGCGCCCCGGAAACCCAGGGCTTTAAGCCCGGCCAGGGCAGCCGGCAGGCCGGAAGGGGTAACGGCAAAGGCCAGGTAAACCAGGTCCAGCCCGGTGGCGGCAAAGGCCGCATTTTGCATTAAAGGCGATAAAGAATGTTCTACCGGGCATCCCATGAGGGCCACCAGCCCGGTTGAGGCTTTTACCTGCAGCATTGCCTACCCTGCCATTTCTTTTTAATAATCGGGTTATGTAAAGCCAATTTTTTTACTCACTCTATTATAAGTCCTTTAAATCGTTGATTACCAGGCGTTTGGTTATCAATTTTTCTATCTGACGGATCACCCTGGTGCCAATGAACTCGCGCTTATTTATAGGCATCACCAGAATTGTGTACAGCCCCAGGCGGTTTCCTCCCAGGACATCGGTAAAAACCTGGTCGCCGATCACGGCAGTATTACCAACTGCCGTTTCCATGACGGCCATGGCCTGGTAAAAGGCCCGCCGCCTGGGTTTACCGGCCCTGGAAATTCCGGGAATACCCAGGTAAGCAGCTATTTTTTGCACCCGGACATCCCGGTTGTTGGATACAAGGCAGGCCCTTAAGTCTTGCTTCTTTAATTCCGTAAACCACCGGTAAATTTCCCGGTCCAGGGTCGCCCGTCCCCATTCGGTCACCGTATTATCCAGGTCAATAATCAAACCGCGGATACCCCGCGCCTTTAAAGCTGCCAGGGGTATATCCCGCAGGGAACGCACATAGAGGTCCGGTTGCAGTAGCTTGAGCATGTTTCACTCCTAATAGAGGCACTTACAGGTTATTATACCACAAAAAGACTGCCGGGGAGTAACCATTATTTTCAATGGGAGGGGACGGCGGTAGTTTTAGTCCCTTCCCGAGGTAAGCTGTAAGCAGGTAATATTGTCTTTTATATTACCTGAAGCATTAGGCACTTGAGGTAACGCGACTCGTCGTAGCCAAGGAGTACCGGGTGGTCAGGAGCCTGGCCGCGCCTGGCCAGCAGGCGCAGGCGGCGACGGGCATCAAAGGCTGCATCCTGGATAACTTCTAAAAAGAGTTCCTCGGGCATGTGGTAGGAACAGGAACAGGTCACCAGAAAGCCGCCAGGAGATAAAATCTTCATCGCCCGCAAATTTATCTCTTTATAGCCCCGGATGGCTCCCTCCAAAGCCTTCCTGGCCTTGACAAATGCCGGCGGATCCAGGATAACTACATCAAACCTTTCTTCCTGGCGCTCCAGCTCTCGCAAGGCGTCAAAAGCATTGGCTTCCTCAAAAGAACACAGGTCCCCATAACCATTGAGCACCGCATTGCGCCGTGCCATAGCAATGGCTTCTGCCGAGATATCCAGGCCCACTACTTCCCGGGCACCATAATGGGCGGCATGGACGCTGAACCCCCCGGTATGACAAAAGCAATCCAGCACCCGCGCCCCTTTCACAAACGGCTGGAGGGCGGCTCGGTTTTCCCTCTGGTCCAGGAAGTAACCCGTCTTCTGTCCTGCGGCCAGATCCACATAAAATTTAAGGCCGTTCTCTTGTATGACAACCTGCGGGTCAAAGGGACCCTTGAGGAATCCCGACCGCAGCTCCAAGCCCTCCAGTTTCCGCACTGGCGCATCGTTGCGCTCAAAGATCCCCGTTGGCTGGATTAACTCATCCAGGATTTCCACTAGATTATCTTTAAAACGATCAATCCCTAAGGCTAGGGTCTGGACCACCAGGTAGGGGCCAAACTTGTCGACAATCAACCCTGGCAGGAAATCTGCTTCGCCAAAGACAACGCGATAAGCGTCCGTCCCAGCACCCGCCAGAACCCTCCGGCGGTAATCCCAGGCAGCCGCCAGGCGCCGCCGCCAGAAAGCCGCATCGATTTCTTCATCACGACTATAAGTAAGGATGCGGACAGTAATCATGGAGGCCGGGTTGATATACCCCCGGCCAATAAACCTGCCACGGCGATCCTCTACGGTAACTATGTCTCCCGGTTCAAAGGCGCCATAGATGGTCTCAATCTCCGTCCAGTAAACCCAGGGGTGGCCTCTTTTAATGCGTCCTTCTTCGCCTCGCCTCAGCTGCACCCTTGCCATATTAAACGTCACCAGCTAAATAGTTTACACCAGCGGCCCTTCATCTAATGCCGGGTTCCTAATAACAGCTGGCAAAATTATACCACACAAAGCCTCCACTTCACACGTGGCCCCGCAAAATAAAAAAGCCGGCCTTCTTTCACGGCCAGAGAAAAATTTTTTATGTTTACTTGCTGCACCCTTCGGCAGACAGCTCCTTCAAAAGTTTCTGGATGGCCTTTTTCTCGATCCTAGAAACATAGGAGCGAGAAATGCCCATTTTACGAGCTATATCCCGCTGGGTACGCCGCAGGCCCTGGAATAGCCCGAAACGCATGGCCAGGACTTTCTTCTCCCTTGGTGTTAATACATTTACCTTTTGCATAACCCGTTGACGTTCGTAAGAAGTTTCCACAATCTCCGCGATATCCTGATCTGAACCCAAAACATCAATCAAAGCGATTTCATTTCCTTCTTTATCAGTACCGATGGGGTCATAAAGGGAAACTTCGCTGCGGGTCTTTTTCGTGGCGCGCAAGTGCATGAGAATTTCATTTTCAATGCAGCGGGCGGCATAGGTGGCTAGCTTGGTACCTTTATTCATATTATAAGTATTTATTGCTTTGATGAGGCCAACGGTACCAATGGAAATCAAGTCGTCGTTATCCTCACCAGTATTCTCAAATTTTTTCGTTATGTGGGCCACCAGACGCAGGTTATGCTCAATTAAAATATTGCGGGCCTTCTGATCCCCCTGCTGCCACAGTTCCAGGTACTTTTGCTCTTCTTCCTCACTTAATGGCTGGGGAAAGGCATTATTGGTAATGTAGGACAGGAGGAGGCTAATGCCCTTCAAAACAGAAAGGGCAACCAAAGCAATAAAGCCGGCTTCCATACTCCATACCTCCCGGGCAGGATAGCGTTACCCTTTATATATATGGAAGCGCGGCCTAATAGGTGCTTGTCCTGGAGAAAAAAGTAGTACTACTCCTGCCTGTAACCGAGCCGACGCGATATTTCCCCGCCAGCCTGACGTACAAGCCTGCCAAGCTCGGGTACTCGCTCCAGGGTAACGTGCAGGGTCGGGCCGGAAATACTAAGTGCTGCTACTACCTGCCCTCGGTAATCAAAAATGGGCGCGCCGACGCAGCGAATACCTTCTTCATTTTCGCCATCATCTATAGAGTAACCGCGTTCCCGTACCCGGGCCAGTTCTGCCTGCAAAGCTGCCATGGTGGTAATCGTCCGGGAGGTAAACCGGGGCAAATCCCTGCGGGCAATTATCTTTTCTACTTCCTCAGGCGGGAGGAAAGCCAGTATAGCCTTACCTACAGCCGTCGAATGGAGAGCCACCCGGCGGCCAATCTGGGAATACATACGGATGGTACGATTGCCTTCTACCTTATCAATATAGACGGCTTCATCACCATCCTTTACAACCATATGCGCCACTTCCTGGCTCCTGGCCGCCAGTTCCTTGAGATACGGATGGGCAACGGCCCGGACATCGAGCCGGTCCAGCAGGCTGCCACTAAGTTCCAAGATTTTTAATCCAAGGATGTATTTCCCTGTCGTCGGTTCCTGATCAACATAGCCATAAGCCTTAAGGGTAGTTAACATGCGATAGACGGTACTTTTATTAAGGCCCAGCCGACGGCTGAGGTCGCTCAAACCTATACCTTCACCGGCCGCTGCCAGTGCTGCTAATATTTTAAGACCCTTCTCCAGGGACAGGACGTAACCTTCATTTTGGGGCAAAGCCATCCACTCCAGAAACAAAACTTCCTACAATATATTGTAGCACCATTTTGCGTGGTGGAGTATCTATCTTATTCTGGGAGAATTTTTGGCCATACTGGAAAAAGGTAGTACCATACGTAACGCAGATGGCAATCGCCTTGATGGCGGTATAATTTACCCCGTCGTTGGACAACATGGTGATAGCCACCATTGCGGATCAGAAGAAACAGCAGAGTTCCGATGATCAATTTCTAGGCTCCATAGGAGTTTTTGGCAATCTGACCGTAAATACTGTCATTATATCATCATCACGTGAATCAAAGGAAATAGTTCCACCGCATTCCCTCACCAGATTTTTAACAATAAATAAACCCATCCCCGTTCCTTCCTGTCCCTTGGTGGTAAATCCCGGTTCAAAAATCCTTTCTCGGATCTCAGGTGCAATAGTACCAGGGTTGGTTATTTCAAAAACAAACCAATTATCTTCCTGATCGATTCTTATCTTAATCCATTTATCTTTATAGAAGCTCGTCTCATAAATAGCATTATCAAGCAAATTGCCAAGAATACTTACCAGCTTATCTGCAGAGATAGACAATTCAGCCAAAGAAGTATTCACATCTAACGACGCCTGCAAATAACTCAAACTTGCCAGCTTGCTGCTAATAAGGGCGGCAACTTCTGGCCTTTTTAAGGAAACAAGTTTTTCTATTTGAATAAGATCTTTTGATAGACCTTTGATATAATCGGCAGCATCATTATCCATCTTCAATTGAATAAGCCCCAGGATTACCTGTAAATGGTTAACAAAATCATGATGTTTAGACCTCAAGGTGGTAATTAATTTTTCGGCTTCCTCTAACCTTACCATTACCTTCTCGGCTTCACTTTCCCTTTCAACCAGTCTAAGCATCTCCCGGACTACCCATAAACTCGAAATCATCACAGCAATAATAGCACTGCTTGCACCTGCTGCTAGCTTCCAACACTTTTTTAGCCAGGAGACGGTAGGCCTCCCGGAGTCCTGAAGCACTCTCGGACGAATAAACTACCTTCACGTTTACGGCGAATGGCGTTTTTCCTTGAAATTCCGGCATTTTGCCCTTCACCGGTCGCCCCCCCCTTCCCTATATTCTACGAAAAAAGAAGATTATCCTACCACAGGAAAAGGGCTCCAATGAAGGAGCCCTTTTATTCCCGGATCGTTAACCCAGCTTGCATTTCCACCCATGCAATAACCTACCAGGTTTCCATGGTTAAATCATCAATTTCCTTGAAATGAGTATCGCGACTAACTAAAATTAAATTGTGTTGTAAAGCCACCGCTGCAATCCAAATGTCGTTCTCAGGAATGGGTTTCCCTTTTTTCTTCAAATTATTCTTAATTCTACCGTAATACTTGGCAGTATTCTTATCACAAGCAAGGATCATACTCTCAGCGGCAAGGGAATCTATAAGCAAAATGTTATTTTCAACCTTTCTGGATTTTAAAGCGCCAAAATAAAGTTCACCTAACACTATAGCAGGAATGAATACCTTATTTTCCATATCCAGCTTTTCTATAATTGAAGGTTCACCAGCAAAAAGGGCGATAACTATATTAGTGTCCAATAGATAATTACCACTCACCAAGATCAATCCTCTCGCAGGATTCTTCAATCTCTCGTTCCATAATTTTTAAGTCGTCTTTCTCAATAGTGCCTGCGAATCGGATAAGGTCATTTCCTTTCGTCTGCTGATCAAGCTCTGTAAGAGAAAGGATAAATTTTAAGACCCTTTTTTGTTTTTCATAAGGTAAAACTGAAAGGCTTTTTATAATTTCATCTCTTATACTGGGGTCAATCATGATACTCACGCCCTTCACCTATGTTATTGCTTATATTTTACATGGTTTCAAAGGAAATCACTATTTATCTCCTTCCTGCCACCATTTTATCCCAGGGCTACCAAAATATCAATATTGCTATAGCTTGGCTCGTGGGTCAAGTCCAAATTGAAGTGTAAAATTACCTCTGGTAGATGATGCTGGTTTGTTTTAAGCTGCCTGCAAACGCGTGTCAATTGTTAATGCTTTTGTCATATGGCCATTGCGATAACCCTGCCGTTCTTCAGTGCGCTCGTAAGGTTTGGCTTTCAACCGCTCCGTGGCCTGAGCGAGGAAGAAAAACTCCGACTATACCAACCTGTTCGGCGGCTCGTTCATCGCCGTAACTTCTTCGACGGCTGAGGTCGCTCAAACCTATACCTTCACCGGCCGCTGCCAGTGCTGCTAATATTTTAAGACCCTTCTCCAGGGACAGGACGTAACCTTCATTTTGGGGCAAAGCCATCCACTCCAGAAACAAAACTTCCTACAATATATTGTAGCACCATTTTGCGTGGGGGAGTATCTCTTGCGTTTGTCAAAATAAAAGTGATTCACTATGGCAAAGTAAATCTGTTCCAGTTGTGCTAATAAAAAAGTGATCCACTACTCAATGTGGAAGCGTTGAGGATGGAGAGATGGTGCCTATCCTTTCCCTGGGGAGGGGTAGGCAGCACGAACGACGAACAGTCGTCCTGGCTGCCCCTGGTCTATAAGAAAAATCTAATCAAAAGAACATCTCTTTTTCATTTTATCAATAGCTTCCCACAGCCCGTTCAGGTAGGCGATTCCTAGTGCCCTGTCATACAGGCCATAACCAGGTCTACCTACTTCTCCCCAGATCATCCTGCCGTGGTCCGGCCTGATATATCCCTGGAAATTAATATCATGGTATGCCTTCATAATCTCAAACATATCCAAAGAGCCGTCCGAAGATAAATGGGAAGTCTCGTCAAAGTTACGGGGCGAATGTATCTTTATATTCCTTACATGTCCGAAATGTATCCTTCCTTTAGCCCCGAAATAGCGTATAAGTGCCGGAATATCGTTGTCCGGATTCGCCCCGAGGCTGCCACTGCACAGGGTAATGCCGTTGTAGGGGCTATCCACAAGGTTCATGATCTTCTCTAAGGTTTCTTTGGATTTTACAATTCTGGGCAGGCCAAATATGGACCACGGCGGATCATCGGGATGAATAGCCATTTTTATATCGACCTCTTCAGCCACAGGAATAATTGCTCTTAAAAAATACCCCAGGTTTTCTAAAAGCTTTTCCTCATCCACATTCTTGTATTGTTCAAACAACACTTTTAATGTTTTAAGCCGTTCAGGCTCCCAGCCAGGGAGTTCAAAACCGTTGGAGTTAGCTTCCACCTCTTCCACTATCTTATCGGGATCCACCTTCTGTACCTTTTTCTCTTCGTAGGACAGGGCAGTGGAACCATCCGGCAAAACCTTCGCTAAATCTGACCGCGTCCAGTCAAATACAGGCATAAAGTTGTAGCACACGACCTTAATACCGAATTTCGCCAGATTTCTCAAGGTCTGCATGTAATTCTCAATATAACGGTCCCTGCTGGGAAGCCCAAGCTTGATATCCTCATGGACATTAACGCTTTCTATGACCTCTAATTCCAGTCCCGCATTCTCTACTGTGTCCTTTAATTTCTTTATTTTTTCAACTGGCCATACTTCACCTACTGGTACATCGTAAATGGCGCTTACAATCCCGGGCTTTCCCGGTATCTGCCTGATTTTTTCCAGAGAAATACTGTCATAACCTTCTCCGAACCATCTGAATGTCATTTTCATATCTCTCACGTCCTCTCTCAATATTACCCTAAATACTTTTGTAATATATTCCTTACAGCATTAGGTCCGGACACCATTTCCTTGAAATAACCCTCAATTTTTTCTCCCAACCCTACTTCATAAAGGTTTAAACCAAAAATGTTTTTATTTACCAAAATAGGCTTCAAGCTATCGCCTACAGTTCCTGTATTACCCAGTCTAACTCTTGATAGGTGCGACTTTAGTACATTTAGCATAGGGTCGGGGCTCAGCGGCATTTCTTGACCCTTATCATCCAGGCCCAAAAGATACCTGCACCAACCCGCAATTGTCAGAGGAATATAGGTAAGACTTGCTGGATCCAGATCCTCTCTATCACGATAGGCTTTGATGGTTTCACCGAATCTTATACCAATCTTTTGGGAAGTATCTGTAACTATTCTTTGCGGTGTATCAGGTATAAAGGGATTGGGCAACCTTTGTTCTATGACTTCTCGTATAAAAGCCTCGGGACTTAATATACCCGGATTTATAACAACAGGGAGACCTTCTTCATACCCTATCTTCTCTACCAGCTTCTTTAATTGGCTGTCCTTCATTTCGTCCGCTATAAGATTATATCCCAGTAGACATCCAAATACCGCCAGTGCCGTATGCAGAGGATTCAGGCATGTACAGACCTTCATTTTTTCGGCCCTATCTACCGTCTGCCTATCGGTAAACAGCACCCCCGCTAATTCAAGAGGCAGGCGCCCATTGGGGAAGTTATCCTCAATAACCAGGTACTGGGGTCTTTCGGCATTAACGAAAGGCGCAATATAGGTATTTTTCTTGGTACACATGATTTCCATGCCTTCAAAACCTGTGGCAAGCAATGAGGCCTTAACAGCCTCAGAAGGTCTGGGCACAATCTTGTCAATCATGGTCCAGGGGAAGCTTACTTTGCTTTCATCGTTGATATATGTTAAAAAACCACTCTCTACCAGCCCATTTTCCACCCATTTTTTGACAATTGTTTCAACGGATTCATGAAGCTTTTCCCCGTTATGGGCATAGTTATCCATACTTACAAAAGCAATGGGCAGTTCGCCGCTTTTGTATCTTGTATAGGCCAGTGAAGCAACTTTAGATATGATATGCCTGGGTTGTCCAGGCCCGTCATGCATATCCTTTAATACTTCATCAAAGTATTCTCCTGACATATTTTTTAGGCTATATCCCTTTTCCGTAATGGTAAAACTAACCATCTGCAGAGAAGGTTTTGTAAAAAATTCTTTTAACCGTTCCCAATCATGTTCTCGTGAAACATCTCCGACCATCCCTTCGCTTATACTGCCAACGACTTTTTTATCCAGGTTTCCGTCGGGGTTCATGATCACAAGCAAGCTCAAGTTATCATACGGGATATAAATCTTATCGATGATTTCGAAATCAAATGCTTCCACTGCCACAATTCCCGTTTGGGCCTTTCCCATATTGAGAAGCCTTTGCTGCAGCATGGCAATAAATCCTCTAAATATATTACCGGCACCAAAGTGTATCCATACCGGGTTTTCCCTGGTAACCGCCGCAACTTTGTCGTAATCGAATTCCGGTAGTTCAATTCCTGCATTTTGCCAGGCTTTTTTATTTTTTATACCCTCTCTGCTCAAGTTAGGCAACTTCGTTTATCCCCCCTGAACATACCTTAAACTCCAATTGCTCTTCCTTAAATATTTCGCCCGATAAAATTCCAGAAATTATTGCTGAAAAGATCCTCTATATCCCTTTTGATTTCTTCTTCAGTAATCCGCCAACCGTTTTCCAAAAGAAGCTGGTATTTTTTAGTCAGGATATCGGCTATAATTTTCCTGAAATGTACCCATTTATAGATTAGATGTTCCAGTACACGAGCGTCTGAGTGCTGGGGAATAAAAGACAGTCCAAGGGTGTCCAACCGCATGCTGGTAATCTCTTTAACCATGTCAGGATTATTTAAAAACCACCAGCATCCAAATACCATTAAATTCCTGAACTTCCTTGCAGTCACTACAAGCTCGTGCTGGTTTTCTTTGGAAAGCATGGTTACTAAAAATTTATTTTTAGGATAAGTCCTGCACAGGTATTCAATTGACCTAATATCCGCTTTGCCCACGGAATCCGCTGCCAGGCCCAAATAAGGATTTACCAATCTTTTTACCCCGATCATCAAAGCCAGGGGTATTTTTACTTCCCTGCAGATTGGGAGAACACATTTTTCCAGTATTCTCGAGCGGTAAGAATCCTCCGGAACCGTAAAATCTGGCGGTAAGGAAACTGCCATATAGACAGCGTTAATTTTTTTCACCCAATCTTTGAGGAAAAGTTTAATTTCGTTTATCGTATTCTCATCCAGGCACCTGTCTACCCGGTAACCCAACTTGATTAATTCCCTGTGATTTTTTTCATAGTCATTAAGCAGCGGATCGAGCCTTAAAGCGGCTTTAAATCTGGGATCCTTATTACCGACCTTTTCCCACCATTGTCTTTCAGTAGCATCGAAAGGGTCATTAGTCATGATTACTTCTTTTACTCCGGCCAACGCAAAAATTCTGTTCACATATTCAGTTACCGGAATTATACTGCTCTGCTCCCTGAAGGCCTGTAAATCCCTTTTGTTTACATCCAGCCCCAGTCCCTTCAAAACCGTTAATACGCCCCGCTGGGCCTCGCTTATGGGCGAGTGTTTAATAAATAAGGTTTGAAAAATCAGTTCAGCTTGCTGCATCTTGGGCAGGCTAAAGAATTCTTCATAATCCATCGTGGTATAGCGGAAAAACTCGGCAATTAAGTAGTGATACGTTAACAGCTCATCTATGCCATATAAGAACATATCTCCAAAATCAGGAGGATAAAGATGAGTATGAATGTCGGTTACTTGAACCCGCTCAACTTCCTTTGTAACTACTGCTGCTAAAGTATCTTGATTGACAACTACCATATTTTTCTCCTCCATTAACCTGCTATTCCCTATGGTTAGCTAGCTCATATACAATCCACCGTTAACATCTATGGTTGCTCCGGTAATATAATCGGCATAATCGGATGCCAAAAACATAGCAGCCCCAACTATATCTTCTGGAGTTCCCGCACGTTTCAACAAAATCTCTGACGCCATTTTTTCAAATACTTGCGGCGGAGTAATCTCAGGGTTATGAAACGGTGTACGGATCAGGCCAGGGGCAATGGCATTGACCAGTATATTATATTCCGCCAGTTCCCGGGCCAGAGAGCGGTACCGTAGTGATCGACAGACGTTGAGACAAAATCGGCTGATTTTATAAGAGGACCATATTTTGTATATAGACCATTCATATCGCCACCCGATCTATTTTGGGGTCAGTCAGGCTGTCCGGCAAGGGCGGGACTTCACTATGGTTTACCAATCGCCTCTTGACTGTCAACCTGACTGGCCCGTCGTCCCTCGGTTAGTCGCGGCGCTAAGGGCTAATGTAAGCCTTCACCTCAGACTTACCATTCTCTGAACCCATTCTTTTGGGTAATATATGCTCTGTACTGCTACATTCCTTGAGCTATACGGTTTCTTCTTTCAGGTTCCGAAACCGTCTCTCAATGTACCCGTTGGCATCTATAACGCTAATCTTATAGAATATTATAGCCTTCTGTGTGAAGATGGCTTACCAAGGTCTTATTATTAATCTCCGGTCTTAGCTGGTCTTTTTGAAGGATATCAACTTTAATTGCCAGCTCACCGATCTTGGCCTGGCCTCCATGAGTTTCGTTCGAGTTCTCTTCACGGTTGGAAGGCCCCTTCTGTAAGGCCGCCATTCCACCCTTATTGAAAGGCATACAACCACTTATAGAACAGCGACTGAAATACCTGGTGTTTATAGCAAATGGCGGCAATATTGGCTTCAGGAGCAAAGCCGGCCATTATACTCCCTAGCTTTTCATCTGTTGTCCAGCGCTTCTTCGGCACGATATAAACCTCCTCTCCTCACTTCCTATTTCTACTATACCGTTTATTAGAGCCTCTATGGAGTCAGCATACATGATTGTCGAGGTTGCAATTGTATTTTAGGAACTAACTACTAGTACCATCCATACCTAAGTATTGCTCCATTCAACGCCAAGATGTTTTCGACCTTACAATATTCTGTCAGTCCATTGGAGCTTGCAATAATGTATCCTCCTCCCTTGCCAACCCTTTCTATCTTTTCCTTGGTCTCCAAAACCGTTTCCTCCGGAGTACCCTCGGGTAATGTATAATGCAGATCAATATTACCTATCAGACATATTTTGTTGCCATATTCCTCCTTCACCTTAAAAATGTCTACTGCACCATGCTCCAAATTCGCAAGCGCATTAATATTTAGTGTGAGTAGATCGGGCAACAAGAGTAAGGGATTACCGTCTGTATGATAAATCTTCGGTAAGGCTATATAATCAGCTACCTTTTTCTCGTGAGGAAGCATGTACTTTCTAAATTGCTCCGGTGAAAACATTGGGCCCCATTTAAAGGCAATGTCTTCCGAAATCCAGATAGCGTCGAACCCCATCTCATTAACGTGAGTAATTACTTTAATACACCACTCGCCATATATTTCCATGCTTTCGAGTATAAATTCGGGATCATCATATAAGGCGTAGCAGAAATTATCGTAGCCCATACTGTTGTACGTATTGCTTACTCCCAACCGAACTGCAGCGATTGCAGCCAGATCCCTTTGACGAGCAAAGGCTAATAATTCGCTCGCACTAGTATAGAACTCAGGCTTATCGGGGTCAGGAAGAAATTCCTTCAAGGCTTTAAGATCGTCTTTACTCTTAAGTAAAGGCTCTTTTACTTGTAGTACGTCTCCATGACGCTCCATAGTTGCGAAAATAGGGGGCAGGAAATCATAAACTATTGCGTCAAGGCAAAGAATATCATATACATCCGGTGAAATGCACCAACCTTGAGGTAGGATTGTCCTGCGACCAACAATTCTATCAGCCAGACTTTGATGAATATAGCCTTCTAACCATGGTACTCGATCAGGCTGCCCCCTATGTAACGCAGTTAGAAAGCGCTCCCTAGATGACATCTGCTGTTTCATTACTGTAATACCTCCTCCTTAATCCCTTGAAACTGACCTTTATAAACTTTCAATGCTCTTTAAGATAGCCTCAGCATCGCTAATTAGGCTTTCAATTCTCTTTACATCCATCAGCCAATAAACATAGTGTGGGTAAAGATCTAAGAACAGCTCTTTGGTGAGTTTGTCCCTGTACGAAGACAACTGAACCAAGGACTCTCTAGCAATTTCTACATTGCTCTTATTTCGTGTTGAAATCGCTTTCTTGACTAAGAAGCATGTGCGAGTACAATGATTGAAGCCTTCTATATAGAGCTCAAAAAGTTCTAATATAGTTTTTATCTCCTTTGCAAACTCATCAGGTAGTCCCAAGTTTTCCACATTAAAACTTGCTCGAAGCCTTCTAACTTCTGTTAGCGCCTTTTCTTTTTCTCGAAAGATAATTTCAATGTTCTCGTCTGTAGGCTCCACTAACTTTGATGCTCCAAAGTTCCAATCGTCTTGCTGATGAAAATCCAACATCATTGTGAAGGCAGTATCAACTCTATCTGGGAATTGGCAACACTCATGAAAGACATGGCCCCGTACATATATACCTTTTTCAATTATTTCCCATGAAAGCCTAAGAAGATCTCGGAGCTTCTTATAAGCTTCCACACCACTAGGAACTACAGGCTTTTGTAATGTGGACGTGGGTTTTAGGGGGGACAGTAGACCATAGTTGGTCCATTTACGATAAATTTCATCTAGTTCTTCATCTATGTTTTTTGCCAGTATTGCTCCACCAATCAGATTTACTAAAGTAAAGCTATTAAAATTGCTTGCCTCGTTAATTACCTCCCAATCGGTACGGAACATAACGCCTCTGGCACCTTTTTCCCAACAATGTTTCATTCTCTTTTTCATATCTTCTACTACGCTTACAGGAAAGAAACCCAAACCATAAAACTGTCCCCATGTATCGAATTCAATCCATTGGGGATGATTTCCCACAGTGCCTATCACTGGGTTGTCAGGAAATGTAGGATAAAAGTCATGAGGGGTATTTTTTAAGGCAATACAAATTTCCTCACTGCATCTGGTGGCAGCCTTGACCGCTAAACTCTGTTGGTCGGCCCTGTAGGCGAAGTCTCGTATTACCAATATCTTCCCTTTCTTTGAAAGCGGACGATACATTGATTCAATCAACTTGAAATACCAATCTTCCGGATTATAATTACGGCACCGTTCGCACTTACATCTATTCGCCGATATAGACACTAAGCTTTCCCGACTTGCCGGACTTACAATTATCCCAGCAATCTCCGGAACCACCTCTAGTAGTTCACTAACTTTAGCCTCCATAAATTCCCACCAGAACGGATGCGTTGCACATACTGATCCGTCCGGATTCCTCAATTCCGGTACCAATTCTAAGATACCTTCAGGGTACCAGATCTCCTTGACTTCCGCGAAAAAGTCAATTTCAATCTGCCGTGCTCTCTTGATCACGGTGTTTATATAGTACCTATTATTGCTAATTTTGGCATCTCTTGTAGGCCACCGTTCCCACATTATACCCTGGGAAAAGTACCCTTGCGGATATACCAGCTGGTCAATCAGATCGTTTTGGTGAAATACTAGCGCATTCATCCCCATCTCACGCATGAAATCTAGTACCCTCTCCACGTACTGTAACTGCCACATCATGGGCCCGTGGATTTCCAAAGCTCTTACTTCAAACCCTCGCATAACTCACTCGAACCTCCCCAAAATAGCTCTCCCGTCCAAAGGTATTTATAATATTTTCACGCGTTATAGACTTTGGTTTGATGCACCCTGGGCCCTGCCCAAACATAACTCTGCTAGCTACTATGAGCCATTCCAAGCCCTGCAACTACCGCTAGGAATCTGTGTTTCGCAAGGGTCTTGCACCGTCCACGACCCAGGGTGCATGTGTCGCACTCATTCCGAGGTATTCAGGAGTTATGGAGCAATGTAACTAATCACACTTGTTTACCCGCTACTTCTTTTCAGATTTATACTCCTGTTTAAGCTGCTCCAGAATGCCTGTTTCCTCTAAGACTCTTTTGTACTCTTCCTGTTCGGCAACCCACTTCTTCTTGAAGTCGTCTGGTCCCAAGTAGTCAATCTGCATGCCAATTTTACTCATCTCTTCCTTCGTACTCGGATCAATTATCATATCCTTAAAGGCCCGAACCAGCACATCTTTTACATCTTGAGACAGACCGAGCGGAGCGCCTACTCCTTGCCAGACCACGCTAACGATATTGTAACCCGCCTCCTTGAACGTAGGAACGTCTTTAAATACAGGGTCATACTCGATTCGCTTATCACTAAATACCCCTAAGGCTCTTAGCCTTCCCGCTTGCACATGCTGCTTGCAGTCGGCCGGCGCCAAAACTGCAGCATGTATGTGCCCCCCCAGCAGGGCCGGGATAATTTCCCCCGCCCCGGACATAGGTACAGCTTCTATCCGGGTCCCGACATCCCTAGCAAGTTTTTGCAATTCCCAATGCGTACTACTGCCTCTAGCACCCGTACCGTACTTTATCTCACCTGGGTGTTCCTTCGCGTACTTGGCAAAATCCTCAATACTCTTCCACGGTAAATCAGGCCTTACCACTAAGACAAACGGAGCAGAAGCAACCTGTGCTATCGGTTCTAGAGCGGTTACAAAATTATATTTTAGCTCCTGAGTTACTGGGAACTGGACCAGTCCGTTATTCGCTGTACCAACTGTGTACCCATCAGGTTTAGACTCTACAATTTCATTCAAGCCTGGGATGGTACTTCCGCCGGGCTTGTTAACAATTACCAAAGGGTGTCCTAAGTACTTTTGTGCAACCTTTTCGAGCGCTCGGGCTGTTAAATCCGAACTTCCACCAGGAGGATAGGGTACGATAAAGGTTATCGGCTTAGTGGGAAATTTTGCTTCCGCGCCTTTACCAGACGCGCATCCACCTAATAAAGTCGCCGCACTCACAACGATAGCTAGCATTGCAGCAATAACCTGCTTCTTCATTCTCACTTAGCTCAGCCTCCCATTGTAAGCAAATTTTGGCCTTATGGGCATTTATTTGGAGCAAATTAGGCATCACACCTCTGCAATAGGTCAATGTCACCAGCCCACACTTACCCTCATATATCCATCCCCCCCAGTACCTTTTTCGCTTCGGTTTCATTGGGTTTTGTCATTAGCTTAACGTCACAGTGTCGGCAGGGTTTGTAGTGCTATTCTCCCTAGACGACCTGATTCGACGGATTGCCCATACTACTATACGTACTAGACATATTAAGATAGCGATGATAATCATCGTGCCCGCTAATGGGCGAGTGAAAATAAGCATGAAGTTGCCATTGAACATAACCATACTCTGGACTAAGCATCGCTCTACTAATGGCCCCAGGAATAATCCCACTGTGACTGGCGCCGCATCGTAATTCGCCAGCTTCATTAAGTAGCCTAGTATACCGAATATTACTAGTAACCACAGGTCGAAAATACTGTTATTCAACGCGAAGGCCCCCACATAAGTAACTACAGTTATAATAGCCATGAGAAACTCAGCCCTAACTTTCAGCATTGAAGCCCACAATGGTATAAGCGGCAAATTAAAAATGAGTAGCAAGACATTAGCTACGTACATACTCCCTATGAGACCCCAAAATACGTCTGGATGTAGCTTCATCATTAGGGGACCAGGTGTAACGCCGTGGATCATAAGAGCACTCAGCAGCAAGGCAAATGCAGGGGAAAAAGGTATGCCCAGTGCAAGTGCAGGCACTAGCTGTGCGTATATACCAGCATTATTGGCAGTTTCTGGGCCCGCAACACCCTCGATAGCACCCTTTCCAAACTCGTCTTTATACTTGCTGACCTTCTTCTCCACAGCATAAGATGCAAGGGTCGCAAGAAATGTAGAAGGCCCTGGAATAAGGCTTATCAAGAATCCCAACACTGAGCCCCGAAAGATGGACCCCTTTGAACGCTTCAGCTCCTGCCGGTTTGGATACACTTCGCGAAACTTGACTTTGGCAATCTCTTTTGCTGTCCATCCTTCGCTAACTGTCAACAACACTTCCGCGATGCCAAAAGCACCCATTGCAAACACTATAAAGTCTATACCTCTCTCCAAATCTGTAACACCAAAGGTAAATCGCTTGGCAGCGAATACCGGATCAAACCCTACTGTCCCTAGCATTATTCCTACCATAACCATGAGTCCTGACTTTAAAGGCGAGCCACCTGTGACATTGGCGAGTGTAACTAAGCCTAAAAGCGCCAAAGCAAAATACTCCGGAGATCCAAACCTTACTGCCAAGTCTGCTAATGGTGGTGCAAAAAAGGTGAGAGCAATTATGCCTAAAGTACCCCCGATAAAAGAGCCAATTGCTGCAATACCTAGTGCAGCACCCGCTCGTCCCTTCTTAGCCATAGCATGGCCTTCCATGCAAGTAATTAGAGACGTGGGTTCACCAGGTATATTAAGGAGGATGGAGGTAGTTGAACCACCGTACTGAGAACCATAGTAGATACCTCCAACCAGAATTACAGCCGTAAGAGGATCCATACCATATGATAGAGGCAACAAAAGGGCTATGGTGCCGGATATCCCAATACCAGGCAATACTCCGGCTAATGTTCCCAGCAATACCCCTACGGTGGCTGCTAGTATGTTGACAGGAGTGAGAGAATGGAGAAGACCTTGAAGAAGCATCTCAAAGATTGTCATACTCTCTGCCTACCTTTAACTTAGCATCTTTTACGGCAATATTACTCGTAATAAGTATTGGAAAATAGAATAAAACCCAACACTCACGCCTATTGCCACTATTATAGGTAATCTCCAACCTTTTCCGCCTGCTACTTTAATTAGGTATAAAGTGGCTAAAAATGTTGCTGTCAGAAAGCCTACAGTCTTAAGAAGCACCACGTAAATAACTAACCCAATGGAGTACAGGAAGATCTTATTTATTTGATAACGTGTTAAAAGAATTTCTTTTTCTTGTGTTTGTTTACGTCTGTATTGCGCCGCAGTCCCAAATAAATTAATCATTGCTAAAATAGTAGCCATTGTCCCTACTATAGTTGGCATGAACCCGGCCCTCGGGGCGTAGAAGGTTCCAAATGAATACTGTCTGGCAAATACCGTATAACTAACGCTCAATATTACAAAAAATATCGCCATGGCTATCTCTATCATAAGATTCCCTCCCTTCTATATTATTTAACACTCTAAAAGTGCTGTGAGAAACCCACCAAACTACAGTTAACCGTAGGCAAAAACACAGTGTAAAATAAAAGTTGACGTTTTATATTCTGAGCCACCGCCGTCATCTTTACCTGTTCATCTACCGCAGCCAGGCCATAGCTCCTGGCCCGGCCCAGGCCATGATGTTCTTTGGCTTCCGCAAAGGTGTGCTCGATACGGATCCGGTAACGATAGGTACGGCGGTATTCACTGCTTTGCTTTAACGTTCGGGCCAGGTTCCTGGCCCTCGCTATCCGGATACGTTCTTTCCGCTTGCTATACATTAAAAGGTGGTAAGTCCGCGTTTCCAGGTCGGTAACGGCCCCAACCGTACGTCTCCTATGGGTACCAGGGGATACCAGTTTTAAGTAAATACCTTCTCTCTGTTATGCTATACAGCCTTTTTGCTTTTATACACCTCTTCCCTCTCGCTTGGCACTTTTGTGCCTATAGCAGCCTATACTAATAAACATCCAACAATGCATCGACCCCTCCCTCAAAAAGAGCCCTAATGGTAACAGCACACGCACCGTAAAAACCTGTATCCTTTCGCATAGATGATAATTCAATTTTCACCTCCCGCACTAGCTCTGGAAAAGCATGTTTTTGCACACTTTCTCTCAATGGTTCTAGCAAAATGTTGCCCGCTTCAGCCAGTATACCGCCGATAAAAATTGCTTCTGGATTAAAAACATTGATAATGGCTGCTACACCTTTGCCAATATACCAGCCTGCCTGTTGTATTAGCTTCCAGGCATATGAATTAGCTTCATTAGCATGGGCAATAATATCCTCGATTGTAACGTAACCCTTTTCCTTCCATATTGCTTTTAAGGTATCTTTTGGGTTATATAATGCAAGTTCATTATTGGCCTTGTGTACCAATGCCGGTACCGCATACAAACTCTCGAGGCAGCCATTATTACCGCAGTTACAAAGAGGGCCGTTTTCAGCTATCACTAGGTGACCGATTTCGCCGGTATAACCTTTAAATCCATAAGCCAGCATACCATTAAGAATAATACCCGCACTGATACCCTCGCCCAAGTTAATGTAGGCCATATTTTTAGTCTCTTTGCCAAGGCCAAAACTATATTCAGCCAATGCTGCCGCATTGGAATTATTTTCAACAAAAACCCTTATCCCAATCATTTCCTGTAACCATTTTTCTATTGGAATATCACGCCATTTTTTACCCAGATTGGGCGAACGTTTCACTACTCTTGTACTAATATCAACTAATCCGGGGTATGCAACTCCCATACCGAAGATTTTTTTCTTATCAACGCCGCTTTCAATTATTATTTTTTTTACTTCATCGGCAAGTAGAGCTAGTCCCCGCTGGGGTTCTGTCATGTCGATGCTGTATTGTTTAATCATCAAAGGTTTAGCACCGAGGTTCACCATCCCCAGAGTGGTATTGTTTCTTGTTATTTCTGCTCCAAGAACATAACCGGAATCCTGGTTAAATTGTAATTTGACAGGACGCCTTCCACCGCTAGATTTTCCCAGGCCCATTTCAATAACGTAACCTAATGCTACCAAATCGCGTATAATACCTGTTATTGCTGCCGGCGTAAGACCAGTTAACCTAGCCAATTGCTGTCGAGAAATGGTATTATGCTCCCTGATAATATTGAGGATGCTGATCCTGTTTAGCTTTTTTACTAACTGCAAGTTGCTTACATCATTTGCCATATATTTATTGTTCTTCCTCTCAGTAAACACAACCTTAATTATTGGCAAAGCGTCTTTTTTAATTTATTTTATTTTTTGGGGCGCTCTTGGCTTTATCAAGAGCGTTGTTTATAAGTCTTATAGTAATTAAGTACCATACTTTTTTAACTGTGTTTATTTATTCGACGTCTATTATCATTTTCCTGCTGGTTACAAAAGCTTTTAAAAATATTTTTAAGACCAAAGATGACCGGGTCGAAACCCGAAACTTGCATCTGAAAATTGCGGTTCGGCTTACTCGGCAGGTCTCCCCGGGTAAGAACATTGACCTTCGCCCCGCGCCCGCCCCATATACTCTACCGTTCCTTGGCAGCCTGGGATTTCGCTATGTTTCGCCAGCTCATCTGGGCGGTTTAGCCTCGTATGGGGTTCTTGTTCATTGGGCCATGGTTTTGCCTCCGGCTTCCTCCGGATCCCACCTCGCGATGAGCACCCTTGCTTTGGGCTAACAGGCTGGTGTTGCCTCGCCTGTAGTGGACTTTCATCACCACGTCAGCGCCCATGCCGGGCACATTAAAAAGCGGAACTGGTAGCAGTTCCGCTTTAATAATAAATAGATGCTCTCGACCTATCTTTATTTATGAAGCAGAAGATAGTTCTTTATAAATCGACATATATACCTCCCTATCCCTTACGACGCAGCCGGTCCTGCCGCCGTCACGCATAATCTGGGTGCAGCGGCTGCAGGCAATGCAAACCCGGCGCTCATCCAGCTGACCATTGGTGAGCAGGTCCCGGGCGAAATCGGGATAGGCGAAGGCAAGCCTGCCGGCACCGGCCAGGGTTGCCGCGCCGCGGGCGATATTGGCGGCCGCCGCGTGGCCGAAAAACTGCCGCAGCCAGCTGTAGCCGCTGCCGACCACGGCCAGTCCCGGTTCGGCTTCCTGTATCTCCCGGGTAATCTTAAAAAGCCGGGCGACGCTCTCCAGGGGATGCTCCGCAGGAAGGCCCGCCCCCTTGGGCGGAGTATCAAAGGGGCGGGTAACTTCCGGGTTTGTATAATAAGGATTGCCGGCCGAAATGCTGACCAGCGTTACCCCCTTCTCCTTGAGGAGGCGCACAAGCCGGATGGGTTCGGAAAGGTCGGCGCGGGTATAATCTTCAGGATCAACGCCCCAGCCGTAGGGATAGGGATGGGCGTCGTAGGCGTTTAACCTAACGGCCAGGATAAAGTCATTGCCTGTTCTGGCCCGTACCTTTTCAATTGTTTCCAGGAGAAAACGCGTGCGGTTTTTAAAATCGCCGCCGTACCTGCCCGTGCGGGTATGAGCGGCCAGCAGTTCCGACAAAAGGTAACGGTGGCAGGCCTTGATATCCACCCCGTCAAAGCCCGCCTCCCGCGCCAGCAGGGCCGCTTCCACGTATTTATCTTGAAGCTTTTCCAGTTCGGCGTCGGTAACCGGTTCCTGCTCGGGAACAACCCCGGCCCGGGCGTCTAAATGAGGGTCATGGTAAGCGATTACCGGCTGCGGCTTGCCGTAAGGCTTGCTGTAGCGGCCGGAATGGGTTAACTGCAGGATGCACAGGGGACGGTGGCCGGCCCCCATGCTGTCTCCAGCTTCCCGCCGGGCCGTTTCCAGGAGCTCCTTAAAGGTATGGACGTTGCTGCGGTTGATATAAAGCTGCCGCGGGTTGGCACGGCCCTCTGGGACGACGGCGGTAGCCTCGAACCAGAGTAAACCCGCTCCCCCCCGGGCAAAGCGCCGGTAGCGGCGGAATGTCAGTTCGGACGGGCTGCCGTCTTCGCTGCCGTCACATCCTTCCATAGGATGGACGGCCAGGGAATTGGGCAACTCCCGGCCGCCGATCTTTGCCCGTCGGGCCAGGGGACGCAAATCTTCGGTGAGTTCTATATCCAGATTTAGTTCGGCTATCTTTTCTTTTAACTGCATAAGGTTTTTGAAGTTAAATTTACTGAAAGGAGCCATAAAGCCATCTCCTTATCATGAATCAGGTTCTTCGTGTTTCGTTTGATGGAACAGGATCGTGTTGCGACCGCCATTGATAATGAAGCGCTTCGCTCAGGCAATCCAAGCAAAAATGTCACATCCTGGTAATTATGAATCCCTGCCGGCAGGCAAAAGCAGGGTAAATTTTTTCCTAAGGCCGCACTGGCTCGCGCACTGTCAACACCATCTGCCCGTCCTTACGGCTGATGACCAGGTAGCGCTGCCATTCCGGGTCCCGGCGGGATACCGGGGTAACATCGGTTGCTTTAAGAAAACGCAGATGGGGGCCGCGGCTCTCATCCCGCTGCAGGGCCGTCCGCAGGATCATTTCCGCCACCAGCAGCATGTTTTCGTTCTCCAGGGCGTAGGCCAGGCCGTGCTCGTCGACCCGCTGCGCTATTTTCTGCAGCGCGGATAGCTTTTCCAGGCCCAGCCGCAGCCCCTCCTCTGTCCTCACTACGCTGGCCGCCCGGTTCATCAGATCCTGCAACCTCCGCCGCAACTCCCCGGCCGGTATGTCACCTTTATCAAGCATATGCTGCGTCCGGGCAAGAAATCCCTCAATCTCGGCCGCCGGCACTTCTACGGGGGGTACGCTGACGGCTTCTCTGGCAGCCTCTTCCCCGGCCAGGCGGCCGAAGACCTGGCCGTCCAGCAGGGCGTTGCCCCCCGGCCTGTTGGCCCCGTGTTGGCCGCCGGCCACCTCGCCGGCGGCATACAGGCCGGCAACAGCCGTCCTGCCGGCCTGACTGATTTTCACCCCGCCCTGGAAGTGCTGGATGCAGGGCGCCACCTCAATCATGGCGCCGGCTTCCAGGTCCAGCCCTCGCTCCTTTAGCCAGGCGATACTTTCGGGATTAATTTCCTTCAAGCGCTGTAAAGGGCTGGCCAGGCGCTTTTCTGTCCCCAGGTCGACCGTAATTTCGCTATAATAACGCCGGTGATTTTCTTCCACCAGTTCGTCCCATTGGAATCCGGCCGGGTTCCGGCTGTAGTCCAGGTAGACCTTACGCCCGGCAGCAATTTCCTGGTAGACGGCCACGTCAATGATGTGGGTGGGATGCTCATAGGTAACCGGCCAGCTTGCTCCCTTGCGGAATAGCAGGTTCATTACCACCCTGGACGGGGTACCCGGCGGGAAATAGCGTCCCAGGAATTCTTCGCCCCGGTCGTTAACCAGGCGGGGCAGGGCGCGCAACATGCTCCCCGAACAATTTAATTTCGTCTTCAGGGAGGCCAGGCCGATCTGGATAAATTCCATGTTGACGAGTTCGGCGCCGGCGGTGTAGGCCAGGGCGTAGCCGTCACCAGTCATGCCGCCGGGAAAAACATTGGTCCGGTAAACCTGGCCCGCACCTCCGGTGGCCAGGATGACCGTCCTTGCGGAGATAACTTTCAGGGCGGCAGCCGGGTCATGCCGCTGGCGGGTATCCAGGGCCAGGGCGCCGGTTACCCTTCCCTGGCTGGTAATTAACCGGGCGACCATGGTAAAATTCAGGACCTGTACCGGCAGCTGACGCAAACGCTCCACCAGGGCTTCTTCAATATGAATAGCCGTCTTGGGGCCGGTATAGCAGGCCCTGGGGAAGTCGGAGCCATCGGTCACAAACTGGCGGGCCTTTCCCCCTTCTTTCACGAAAGGGACACCCAGGGCATCAAGGTAGTTAAAGGCAGCTTCAGCTTCCCGGGCTAACGTTACGGCCAGATCCCAGTCGGAGACCAGGCCGCCGAGGCGGTAAATATCTTCGGCATGGTAGCGCCACGCGTCTGCACCCCCCGGCGGGGTATGGGGTAAGGTTGCGTGGAAGGCCATGCGATCGGAGCAGGCCGTGGCCGTCACCCCGCTCCTGCCCAGCCTCCCCTTTGTGGCCAGGACTACCTTTAAATCAGGGTTATACTCCTGGGCGGCGATGGCCGCCCGCAGGGCTGCCCCGCCGCCGCCGATAACCAGGACATCGCAATTATAATGTTCCATCTTATTCCTGCTCCTAATTACAAGGTCAATATTTATGGCATAAGTACTGCTTTCACGGCTTCTTTACAGGCCATCACCTCTAGTGCTTCATTAACCCGGGCCAGCGGGAAACGGTGGGTAATCATCCGGGCAAAAAGTTCAGGCTGCGCCAGGATCATGGCCATGGCCCGGTAAACATGGCGGGTGTCGCTGACCCACACCCCCTGTAAACGGATATTGCGCCGGGCCAGGTGCTGATAACCGTCAAAGGCGAAGGTCCCTCCCGGCTGGCCAAAACCCATGCTGAGGACCGCACCCCCAGGTCGCACCAGGGTAATGGCTTCCAGCAAAGCTGCAGCATTGCCCGCAGCCTCGACGACCAGATCGGCGCCGCGGCCGTGGGTCAGGTCCATGACTATCTGCCGCCGCTCCTCATCCTGAACTTCATGGCGGTCCAGGATAACAGTGGCCCCGAATTGCCGTCCCATTTCCAGGCGTGTTTTAGAGCCACCGCTCACAATGACTGTAGTTGCTCCATAAGCCCGGGCAAAGGCTACGGCAAACAGGCCTAAAGGCCCGGGGCCGATAACAACCACCGTGTCGCCAGGTTCTGGCCGCACCAGGTCGAAGCCGTGGGCCGCTGTAGCCCCTGAACAGGAGGCCGCCACCAGCACCGCGGGGTCAACCCCCGCCGGCACCCGGAATATGTCCGCGCCGGGCTGCAGAATGATATATTCGGCATAACATCCGTTTAAATACGGCGGTTCGGTAGTGGTAATATTAATTCCCTGGACGACCCGGTTGGGGCATAAAGACGGTTCCCGCAACACGGCGCAGTAATAGCAGTGGCCGCAGGAAACACCCCGGTTCCAGAAAATAAGGTCGCCCTCCTTCAGTTCTTCACCTTCTACCGTTAGCTTTTTTCCTTTAATGGCGGCCACCTCGCCAACGCCTTCGTGGCCCAAAATCATAGGTAACTTGACGCGCGGGTCCTCTCCCTGCCAGATGTGCAGGTCAGAGCCGCAGATACCGGCGGCTTTTATCTTTACCAGCACCTGCCCCGGCTCCAGGTTGGGAATGTTTATTTCCCGTGCCGTCAGAGGTTCATTAAACGCTTCTAAAACATAGGCTTGAGCTTTCATGCTATTCCCCCGTGTTCTGCCATGTATGCTGCCAGTACTTGTTTCAGGTAGAGCACGTTTTCCGGCGGGGCTCCGTAGGGAACAACGCCGCATCCCAGGATAAACCCGCCGCCAGGTGCCCCTTTGGCCAGGACTTCTCTGGCCTGAGCAGCAATCAGCTCTTTGGGACCTGTTTCCACTACCCGTGCCTGGATGCTGCCCCGCAGGACGATACCTGCCGCCCGGGCCTTTGCTTTATAGGCCACCAGGTCGGTACCGTAGTCAGCCATGAGAATGGAGGAACCTGTCTGCACCAGCCAGTCGACAATGGGGGTGGTATTGCCGCCGCTAATTAAACCGACGCTGGCGGCCCCGGCGGCCTTTAAGGCAACAATTAACCCTTTTTCCCGGGGAAAAGCAAATCGCTGGTAGAGTTCCGGCGAAAGCAAAGGCGGCGTTATCCAGGATTCGTTAATCGATATACTTAGACCCCGTTTAATCATGGCCGTGCCTACTGCCAGGCCTACTTCGGCGGCAAAATCCAGCAGGGCGCCGGCAAAGTCCGGTGCGGTCAACAAATCTAATATAAAGTTTTCATAACCCCGGAGCAGGGCGGCCAGGGTAAATGGTCCCACCATAGCGGCGCCTACGGCCACCTCACTGCCGATAACCTCCCTCACCCGGCTGGCGGCGTCCAGGAGTAAAGGCAGGCGACCGTCATGTTCCGGATCGGGTACCCTCAGGCGGGCCAGGTCGGCTGGACAGGAAACGATGGGGCCGGCAATGGCCGGAATGGCTTCGTCGTCGAAATACTGCACCGGGCAGCCCAGGGCTTCGGCTTCGACGTTATAGATATCGATGCCGACCGTAACCAGGTCATGGCCGTACAGCTCATAAGCCCTGAGCTGTCCTTTCACGATCAGTTCCGCGCTCCTGGCCATTTTTGAAGGCGTTACCCCGATTAAGGCGGCGGCATGTTCATACACCACAGGGACGAAAGGAATTTTATCCCTGTTAAAAAATCCACCCACAATTACTCCCTTCTTTCATCTGCTCCTCTTGCTGTCCACCCGGGGCTCTACCCGCTCGCCCAGATAAGCATTGCGAATACGGGGATCGGCCAGCAATTCCCTGCCCGGCCCGTTCATGGTAATCCTGCCGTTTTCTAAAACATAGGCGTGATCGCATAGAGCCAGGGCTTTGCGGGCATTTTGCTCCACCAGCAGGACGGTAACCCCTTCCTCCCGGATGCGGCTGATAATATTAAAAATGGTGTTGACCACCAGTGGGGCCAGGCCCAAGGAAGGTTCATCAAAAAGCATAACTTTGGGGTTGGACATCAAGCCCCGTCCTACGGCCAGCATCTGCTGTTCGCCGCCGCTTAAAGTGCCGGCGTACTGGTTTTGGCGTTCTTTGAGGACCGGGAACAAAGTAAATATATGTTCTAAATTCCTGGCCGCTTCCCGGCCGCTGAGCCGGTAACCGCCCATCAGCAGGTTTTCCTTCACCGTCAGGCCGGCGAAGACTTTTCTGCCTTCCGGCACCTGGACTATCCCCCGCCTGACCACCAGGTGGGGCTGCCGCGGCAACTCTTCCCCCATAAAAAGGATCGAACCCCGGCGCGGCCGCACCAGACCGGCAATGGTATTTAAAAGAGTGCTTTTGCCGGCGCCGTTGGCCCCGATTATACTGACAATCTGACCTTGCTTAACTTCAAGGTTGACCTCGTGCAGGGCCATAATCGCCCCGTAGCCGGCGCTCAAGTTTTTAATCGTCAACATCTCATTCCTCGTCCCCCAGGTAGGCCTTGATGACCTCTTCATTGCATTGAATGGCAGCCGGTGGCCCGCTGGCCAGGGTCTTACCGAAATTCTGGACATAAATGTACTGGCAGAGCTGCATTACTACCTCCATCCGGTGTTCAATCAGGAGGATGGCCAGGCCTAAATCCCTATTAAGCCTGGCGATGAGCTCAATCAGATCGATGACTTCTTTGGGATTCAATCCTGCCGCCGGCTCATCCAACAGCAATACTCTGGGACCGGTGGCCAGGGCCCGGGCAATCTCCAGGCGACGCTGGAGGCCGTAAGGTAGGTTCTCCGGCCGCCAGTCTTTATAAGCAATTAAGTCCACCAACTCCAGGTAGTGTAAGGCTTTTTCCCTGGCTTCCCGCTCGGCACGAAATTTCCCCGGCAGCGACAGGAGGGCGGAAAAAATATTATACTTCGTCAGGGGGTCGATAGCTGTCATGACGTTTTCCGCCACGCTCAGGCCCCGAAAGAGGCGGATGTTTTGAAAAGTGCGGCCCAGCCCGGCTTTGGCTATTCGATGCTGTTCCATATTGGTAATATCCCGGCCCGCCAGCAGCACCTGGCCGCTATCGGCTTTATAAACGCCGGAGATAACATTAAAAATCGTCGTCTTGCCGGCCCCGTTGGGCCCGATAATGCCTACGATACCCTTTTCCGGCAGGTCGAGGTAAAAATCCGCCACCGCCTGGACGCCGCCGAACCTTTTGTTAAGCCCTTTGACTTCTAAAATATTCACGACCCCTCACCCTCCCTTATCCTGTTTCCCCGGCGCCGCAGCAGGGACAGGAGGGAGATTTCATACTCACCGAATAAACCGGTAGGTTTAAAGTTCAGGATTAATAAGACAATCACGCAGTAGGCGACGATACGCCATTCGGCTGCGGCACGTAAGATTTCCGGCAAACCTGTAAGCAGGGCGCTGGCGACGACGGCCCCGGTCAGGCTGTTGATGCCGCCGAAAAACACCATAATAATCCACTCGGCAGATTTGGTCCAGCCGAACATTACCGGCTCGACATAGGTCGTATAAAATCCATAGAGGACGCCGGCATAGGTTGTAATAGCTGCCGATAAAAGGAAGGCCACCATTTTTACCTGGTTGACATTGATGCCCATGGACCTGGCCGCCAGTTCATCACTTCGTAAAGCCAGGCACTGGCGGCCGTAGCGCGAACATTTAAAACCCCAGACCAGCAACAGGCAGATCACGGCTGAAGTTACTGCTAAGAGAAGCGTGGTCTGCTTGGGTATGCCGGAGAGACCCATGGCGCCGCCGGTAATATTTACAGACTGGTTGAGGAGGGCAGCTATGGCTTCGCCAAAGCCCAAGGTTACCAGAGAGATGTAGTCCCGGCGTAACCTGATGGTTGGCAAGCCAACTATCACGGCTGCTATCAGGCCAACAACAACAGCTCCGCATGCCGCTAAAGGAAAGGAAAAATTATATTTAATGGCCATCAACCCGGCAACATAGGCGCCAATACCCATAAAAGCCCCCTGGCCCAAGGAAAAGAGGCCGGTTAACCCTGTAAGAATGAAGACGCCGGTCACGGCTACTACATTGATTGCTGTAAAGGTTAGCACCGAAGCTAAAAGTTCCATGGCCATACCCCTATCAAGCTTTTTCCTGGATATGGCTGCCAGCAATACCCCGCGGCCGCACCAGGAGAAAAAGTAACATAATGACGAAGATGAACACTGGTGATATACCCGAACCGACAAGCCGGATAAGTAAAATCTCAATTATTCCTAAAAGAAAGGCGCCGATAACCGCCCCGGACAGGCTGCCCAGGCCACCAATCACGGATGCGACAAAACCCTTGACCACCAATTGGCCGAGTTGGGGATAGAGGGTATAACTGATACCTAAAAAGACGCCGCTGATCCCGCCCAGGAATCCCGCCAGGAAAAAAGCCAGCTGGATAATCCTGAGGACATTGATACCCATCAAACCGGAGGTATCGACGTCATAGGAAACGGAACGCAGAGCGGTTCCCAGCTTGGTCCTGTAAATCAGCACCGCCAGAATTATCAAGGCCAAGGATGAGATGCAGAACATGATGAGTTCCGGGACACCCAGCAGTAGCTGGCCCACTTTCACTGTGGCTACAGGGAAGAAATTAGGATAAGCATAAAAGTTGGTGCTGAAAAAGATAGTCATCAGGTTCTCCAGCAGCATGCCAAGAGTGATAGAAGACACGAAATAGTAGATCACAGGACCTTTATTATTGCGAATACGGCGGAAGGCAACTAATTCTGCTATAATCCCCAGCATCCCCCCTGCCAGGGAAGCGATAAGCAGGGTCCAGAGCAGTGATGTATGCCAGAACCTTGTGGCCAGGAAACCCACGTAGGCCGTCACGGTCATAAAACCACCGTGGGCGAAATTGCTGAACTTCAATATATTGAATATTATGGCAAACCCCACGGCGATCAATGCATATACCGCACCCAGGGAAATGCCGTTAATTATCAATTGTGCCGTCATAATTTGCCGCCCCTTTAAGATCCTTCACGGGATGGCCGGGACGGCTCCGCAGACCTATACCCGTCCCGGCATCCCTCCATATTATTGCTGCTGCTGTTCCTTGGTAATATAACGCTCTTTGGTGATATACTGGCCCTTTTCAATTTTAATCATCACCATAGAAAGGCCATAGGGACGATGGGTATTGGGAGATATGCTGATATTGCCTGTTGTTCCCTTGACGTCCTTTGTCTGTTCCATAGCGTCACGTACCTTGATCGGGTCAGGCGCACCGGCCCGCTTAATGGCGTCGGCAATGACCAGGATGCTATCATAGCCGATGAAAACCTTATTCAGAGGCTCGTCATTATAGGCTGCCTTGTAAGCTTCTGCCACCTCCTTGATCTGCGGATCTTCCGCGGCGATATTGTTGGGGAAATAAATGTCATTGGCGGCCTCGCCGGCCAGGCTGGCAAACGGCGGGGCAAAATCCAGACCGCCGGTTATGGGGACGTTGATGCCTATCTGCCGCGCCTGCTGTACTGCCAGGACGTCTTCCTGGATATAGTTGGGAATATAAATTGTTTCGGCCCCGGCCGCTTGAATTGCCGCCAGCTGGGTTTTGAAATCTTTATCCCCTGTCTTGTACATCTGCTCGGATACTACCTGCCCGCCGTGGCTCTTCACATAATCGATAAAAGGCTTGGCCAGGGAAACAGAGTAGGCATTGGCCTGGTTGTACAGAACGCCGACCTTTTTTAAATTCAATTTTTCCAGTGTGTAGCTGGCGACGATCTCGGCCTGTTGCACGCTGCTCGGCTGGATCAGGAAGTTATAGGCCCACGGCTTGCCGTCGTTTTTCGTCGTCGCCCTCTCGTCAATAAAGCTCCCCAGGATAGCTACTTTAGTGTTTTCGGCAACGGGTGCGAGGGCGATGCCGATATTGCTGACCGGCGGGCCGATTATGGCCACGGCTTTATCCTGGGTAGCCAGGCGGTTGTAGGCGTTGATCGCCTCCTGGACGTCATTTTTGGTATCATAGGTAACCAGCTTCAGCTTCTTACCATTGATACCGCCCTCTTTATTGATCTTGTCGATGGCCAGCTGGGCACCATTGGTAACCATCTTGCCCCAGACCGAGGTGGTAGAACTTAAATCCTGCAGGTTGCCGATGACAATTACCTCACTGGAACTTGCCTGGTTTTCTCCGCCGTCTGCCTGGCTTTTGTCCTTGGCAGAATTGCCCTGGCCGCAGGCAGTCACCAAGAAAACCAGGACAAGAACCATGAATGACAAGACTAACTTTTTCATGCCTTCAGTACCTCCATTCTTTTCTTTTTGCTTTTGGTTTTCATGCATTATCTTAGAAAATACCTCAGATTGGCTGTTTCCCTACTTACACCCCCTTTCAAAGCCACACCTATACTCCAGCATGCACAGAGAGGGTGGCTGTGTTATTTGCCAGTAGCAATAACCTGGCCGGCGAGTCCATAATCTACCGAAGATCGCACCAGTAATTGGGCTGGTAGCCTTTCAACCACAGGTTTATTTTTCCGCTTGCTGTTAATCAACTTGATCAACCGCTCCGCCGCCCTCTGGCCAACCTCGTAAAAAGGCTGGGCCATCGTGGTCAGGGGAGGGTCCATTAGTTCTGACATGTCCAGGTTGTCATAACCCATGACGGCAACATCGTCCGGTACCCGCAGACCCTTTGCCTTTAGAGCTTTAATAACCCCCAGGGCCTTGGGATCGCTGGCGGCAAATACGGCATCCGGCCGCTGGCCCCGCTCCAGGATAGTGAGAATGGCTCGGTAACCATCTTCCCAGTCCCGGGTACCGTGAACAACCAGGTCCTCGTTATAGGCTATACCGGCCTCCGCAAGGGCCGCCTGGTATCCGGCAAAACGCTGGCGGTAGAGGTCCAGTTCTAAAGTGCCGTTGACAAAAGCGATACGCCGGTAACCTCGCTCGATGAGGAATTTAGTGGCTTCATAGCCACCCCGGAAGTTGTCGACTATAACGGCATCCACCTTGTCTTCCAGGTGGCGGATCATGAGTACTACCGGGAAACCCTGCTCTTTGAGTTCCAAAATGTGGGTGCTGGCGGCCGTGGCTGTGGAAAAAATCAGGCCGTCGACCAGCCTTTTGCGCAGGTTGTCGACATAGGCTTTCTCTGTTTCTATATCTTCGTCGGTATTGCACAGGATAACGGTATAGCCATACTTTTTGGCCACATCGGTTATCCCTTTGATGGCCGCCGGGAAAACCAAATTCCGCACATTGGGAATGATCAGGCCGATGGTCCTGGAGCGCCCTTCTTTCAAACCCTTGGCCAGGGCATTAGGCTGGTAGTTAAGCTCACGTACGGCGCGCATGACTTTTTCTTTCGTTTCCGGGCTGACCGCAACCCGGCCGCTTAAGGCCCGGGAAACGGTGCTGGGCGAAACCCCGGCCCTCTCGGCAACTTCTTTGATATTGACCATACTCTAGCTTCCTTTGCTGCAAACCTTTGTGCAATCCATTGTGCAATCGTTTGTAAAATATATTCGCTGCGGACCATCAAATTCCTGCCGAGGTAAGAAAAAATTTTGCGGCCTAAACAGGATGAAGCCCCTGCCATCAGGGGCTTCATCCTGTTCCTTGCAATCCATTATTTCCGCGGCAAAAAAGGTAACCGTCGCACCCGGATCCTCCGGCTTTGAAATACTACTACCGCACCTCGTTGGAGAACTTCAGATAGCCCTGGTAGATTAGCCCGGCATAAAGCCAATATAGTTGCCGGTCTTTTATCAGGCTGGCGAAAGATTACCACTGATGGGCTTGAGGCCTGGCGAGTTGCTAACAGGGTACCGAAATCAGTATCTGCCGTTAAAATAATACGATTATCTCTCGATGCCAGATCAAAGATAAGCTGATCGGGAACCTCGGCCATTCCTAAATCTCTCACGTGTATTGCATCATAGCCAGCTTTACATAGTTCCTGAGCTAAATAAGGTGACAAGGCGTTATCCACTAAAAACTTCATACTTCGCTGATAAGAGGTAACTCACGTTCGCGTACAGCTTCAGCAGCAAAACGTAAGGCCTCGGTAATATCTTCGGCTTCAAGGTCGGGGTAATACTTTAAGATTTCCTCCCGGCTTAGCCCGCTGGCAAAAAGATCAACCACCGTAGCAACAGGAATGCGTAGACCCCGGATACAGGGTACCCCCCCCATCTTTTCCGGTTCTATGGTTATACGTTGGAAACTCACAAGTATCACCTCTTAATTTTACTCAATTTATATATACATTTTACCATTTAGTAGACACCTTTAAAAGCCCGGCAAGAAATGAAGAAATTAAAAGCCCTGAAGCTGGCTTCAGGGCTTACTGGTTCACCTCTGCACTCTCCCGGAGGCATCGCCGCGCATGAGCGTCATTACTTCCTCTTTGGTGACATGGTTAAAGTCGCCGGGGATGGTGTGTTTCAGGCAGGAAGCGGCCACGGCAAATTCCAGGGCCTCGGCCGGGGCAAACCCTTCCGTCAGGGCGTAGATTAAGCCGCCGGCGAAGGCATCACCGCCGCCGACCCGGTCCACAATGTGGATCTGGTAGCGACGCGAGCGGTAAAACTCCCGGCCGTCATAGAGGAGGGCCGACCAGCCATTGTCAAAAGCGGAAAAACTCTCACGCAGGGTAATTGCTACTTTTTGCAGGTTAAAGCGGGTCAACAGCTCCCGGGCTACCTGACGGTAACCCTCTTCGCTAATTTCCCCTTTGGTAACATCGGAAGCAGCCGCTTTAATGCCGAAGACCTTCTCCGCGTCTTCTTCGTTGCCGATGGCTACGTCTACATAAGCCATTAATTCCGTCATGGTCGCCCGGGCCTGAGCCGGGGTCCAGAGGTTCTTGCGGTAATTGAGGTCGCAGCTAACGGTGAGGCCCATCTCTTTCGCCGTTCGGGCAGCTTCCAGGGTAACGGCGGCCACATTCTCGCCCAGGGCGGGAGTAATACCAGTAAAGTGGAACCAGGAAGCACCGGAAAAAATCCTGGCCCAGTCAAATTCACCCGGCTGTACCCCGGCGATGCTGGCGTACTTGCGGTCATAAACCACCTTTGAAGGCCGCTGGGACGCCCCGGTTTCCAGGAAATAGATCCCCAGGCGTTCACCGCCTTTCAGGATAAAACTGGTATCTACACCGTAGCGACGCAAATGATTGATAGCCGCCTGGCCCAGGGGATTGGCCGGGACTTTAGTGACGAAAGCGGCCTCGGCGCCGTAATTGGCCAGGGAACAGGCGACGTTGGCCTCCCCGCCTCCGTAAGTAACATCAAAGGAATCAGCCTGGATAAAGCGCTGGTAGCCTGGTGTGGACAGGCGCAGCATGATCTCGCCAAAAGTAACTACTTTAGCCACAGGAAAAACTCCCTTCTAGCAAAATTTAATGCCTGCGATGTCGAGAGAGCCACAAAGGGCATGTATGGTTAAAAAATTATTGCCCTCTGGCAGCCCGGATGGAGGCTACAAATTTGCGGGCTGTTTCCTCTACCTGCTGGTAATCGCCAGTTTTGGCCCCTTTGGTCAGTTCACCCCCAACCCCTACGGCCTCGCAGCCGGCCTTGATCCACTGGCCCACGTTCTCCAGGCTGACACCGCCGGTAGGTATAATCGGCGCCTGGGGCAAGGGCCCTTTAATGGCTTTCACCATTTCCGGACCGAAGGCGCTGCCCGGGAAGAGCTTGACGAAATCACTGCCTGCCTCCATCACTTCAACTATTTCTCTTATAGACATGGCCCCGGCCATACAGACTTTCTGGTAACGGTTACAGGTTTTAACCATCTCAAGATCCAGGGACGGGCTGACCAGGAACTCGGCCCCCGCCAGAATAGCCAGCCGTGCTGTGGTAGCATCCAGGACCGTACCGGCGCCAATGAGAATCTCTCCCTGGCGATATGTAGCCGCCAGTTCCCGGATAACTTCCAGGGCTCCCGGTACGGTAAGGGTGATCTCAATGGCCTCCACCCCGCCCGCTTTCACGGCTTCAGCAATTTTGAGCGCCTGGTCCGGATTCTCCGCCCGGACTACAGCCACGATCCCGCAGTCGATAATCCGCTGCATAATCTTTAACTTTTGCATACTCATCCACCTCCGGTTTATATTATGAAACACTGTTTTACTATGATAAATATTCGCTGTGTCGGGTTTAAAATCCTGCTTTTCCGATTAAATCTTTTTCCCTTGCACTAAATCCAGGCTCAAGGCATACAATATTTTGCAAGCTTTTGCGAGGAGGTTCTTTTATGCGTTTTGGCCTCGCCCTGGGAGGTGGGGGGTTAAAAGGAGCAGCCCACTTAGGAGTTTTACGCGTCCTGGAGGAAAACAATATTAAACCCGACGTCGTCGTCGGTACCAGCGCCGGTTCCATTGCCGCCGCCCTTTATGGGGCCGGCCTCCTGCCGGCCGTTAGTTCCATGGGCAGCCTCCCTTTTGCTAACATATTTAGACTGGAAAACTACCGCTTTACCGGTTTGCCCCTGGGGCTAATTCAAGGCGGTACCATTGAAAGCGCGCTGAAAAAGGTCCTGGGCAATCGCCTTCTTTCGGATCTCCAGCCCCTGACGGCAGCCGTGGCCTGTGATTTAAGTAGCGGTGAAACAGTTATCTTTACTGCCGCCAGGCCGGTTAAACCCTTGCCGCCGGATACGGTCTTGGGCGGTGATGTACCTGCCTGGCAGGCGGTACGGGCCAGTATCTCTATCCCGGCCCTCTTTGCACCCTATAAAATCGGCTCCCGTCTATTGGTCGACGGCGGCCTGACAGACAACGTACCGGCCGATATTGCCCGCTGCCTGGGGGCCGATATAGTCGTGGCTGTAGACCTGGACTGTGGTGTTCCTCAACGCAATTTCCGACATGCAGGCGAGGTCCTTCTCCAGAGCCTGGAGATTATCAGCCAGCGCAATACATCCCTTACCCTAAGGCTTTATGCCGATCTGGTCCTTAAGCCCATAAAAAAGCCCGTCAGTTCCTGGGATGTCAGCCAGTTTAGCAATTTAGTAAATGCCGGGATTGAAGAAACCCTGCGTAATCTGTCGCAAATACGCCGCCTGCTGGGGTAATAAAAAGCCGGCTCCCTGATATGGGGCCGGCTTTTTACAACTTACACTTTGAGATTACATCGAGTTACTTTAGCCAGTGCCTCGTTTAACGCCGCCGCTCTATTCTCGGGTACAATTACTGTTAAGTGATCACCTTCCAGAAGCCTGGTATTACCGCGGGGAATGATTTCCCTCGCTCCTCTGCGTATGGTAACCAACAAACAATCTACGGGTAAGGCCAGGTCTTTGACCCGGCAACCGCAGGCGCTCGCCCCGCTCTCAACTACAGCCTCGACAATCAGCATTTTATCTTTAATAGAGGGTTTCGAAATACCCTCACTCTTCGCCCTGGCTAAATCCCGTTCCAGCAGCATCTCATAAACTGGTAAACATCCCAGAGCCTCCGCTACTATAAAAGCAATCATACAGGTAAAAAGAAGCGGTAAAATGTGCTGGTAATTACCTGTCATTTCGATTATGAGCACAATCCCAGTAAGAGGGGAACGCACAATAGCCACGAAATAGGCAGCCATTCCAATTATCGCGAAAGATGGCCCCAGGCCCTGAAAACCAGGAACAAGCAGGCCACTAACCTGGCCAACAAAGGAGCCCAGTAAAGCCCCCAAAACTAGGAGCGGTAGAAAGATCCCCCCTGGAACCCCGGCACTGTAACTTAACATAGTTAAAAGAAACTTGACAGCAAAAAGAAGGGGGATAATACCTACTTGAACCCGGCCCCAGAGAACATCTTCTGCCAGCTGGTGCCCGCCGCCTAAAACGCGGGGTAAGAAATAGCCCAAAACCCCTGCCAGCGAGACTGCCAGCGACGCCCGCAACCAGCGGGGCAGTCCCTTTAACCTGTCTGCCAGTTCAAGGCTTCCTTGCAAGGTACGATTAAAAGCCACGCCTAAAATACCGGTTAATATTCCCAGAACTAAAAATGCCGGTAAGGTGGTCAGAGGTAAAGGTAATAATTCCTTAATGCGAAAGGTAGGAAGTGGCCCTAAAATCCTCTGGGATATCAGATCGGCAGTGACACTGGCTGCCAGGGCTCCTCCTAGTACATAGGGTGAAAAATTACGGCGCAGTTCTTCCAGGACAAAAACTACTCCCGCCAGGGGGGCGTTAAAGGCTGCTGCCAGCCCTGCTCCTGCACCACAGGCAATTAAGTGAAGTTGTTCTGTTTTGGACCGGCTAAGGCTTTTACTTACTACCTGGCCGGTGGCAGCGCCCATTTGTACCGTCGGCCCCTCCCGGCCCAGGGATAGACCGGCCCCAATAGCCAGGGCCCCGGCAATAAATTTTACCAGGATAACCCGCCACCAGATGAGCTTGCGCTGGTTAATCAGAACGGCTTCCACGTGGGGAATGCCGCTACCGGCTGTTTCCGGAGCAAAACTGGTCAACCAGCCGGCCAGGGCTCCGGCCAGGCCACCCAGGCAGGGTAACACCAGCCAGCCCCAGCCGGGTATACCCCGTGCCCACGTTAAAAGCTCATTACGCCATAAGTCCCCTTCCGTCAGGACAAGGCGAAAGGCTACACCAACTACCCCGGCGCCCGCACCCGCCAAGGCACCTTTTAGCAAGAAGCGTAGAAAATAATCATAACGGCTTAACAACAGGCTATCATGAATAGAATGTTTTTTAAGTAAAAGAGCTTCGTCCCGCACTTCTTTTCCTGCCTCCGAACAGGCACTTCCTGATGTCACTTTTCCATTGTACCACCCCTTTTCTTTCTTGTTAAGCCCATTCCTTTTTATTAACGTTTTTTCTCCGTTGCCCGAACTTTATTAATACATTTTACCAGGGCTTTAAAAAAGGCCTCCCGGCCATGATTACCGGTAAAAGCGGGTTGATAGTCCAGTTCCCGGGCCGCTTTCTCCCAGCTGAGATCCCACACCTCGTTTAAAAAGGTGGGCCCCGACCATTCGCTCGGAAGAATTACCTGTAATTTTGAAACGGATCCGGTTAGTTCGATAATCTGGCTGGCAATATCTTCCCATGTCAAATAAAGGCTCCCCAGGTTATAGGTCTGCCCGACGGCCTCAGGCCTACTTAAGGCCAGCCGGCAGGCCTGGGCTAAGTCGGCCATGCTGACAAACGCTCCTCCGGCAGCAGCCGGCACCTGGATAGGCTCATCACGGAGAACCGTCCGTATCAGATTACGTAAATGCCGGCCGCCGATTTCATCACCGAAGGCCCACCAGAAACGAAAAATAGTTACCGGTAAACCCTGTTCACGGTAATAGTGGCGGCACAGTTCCTCAGCCGCAAACTTACCCAAAGCATAAAGGGGCTTGCGGGCTTCATCAATAAGGCACGGGTGATCCTCGTAAACAGGCCGGGTGGTAGCCCGGCCATAAACTGTCGCCGTGCTGGTATAGATAAAACGATTGAGGCCAGCTCTGGCAGATGCTTCTAGTAAATTTATATGCCCGACCAAGTCGCCGTCGAAAATGTCCAGGGGGTCGTCGCTGAAGCTCCAGGCCAGGTGGATTACCGCCTCCGCGCCGTCTACGGCCCTGGCCACCAGTTCCTTATCTCCTAGATCACCTCCGAATAGATTGACCTGGCTGCTCCCGGGGCTGTCAAGAAAACTCAAGGCCCGATCCAGGATCCGCACCTGGTGGCCGTGATAACATAAATCCTGGACCAGGTAGCGGCCGACATCGCCCGCACCACCGGTTACCAGAACCTGCATCAGGAAGCACCTCTTTAACAAGATATTAAATTAACTACGGGGCAGGCCGGTAGCACCTCGCCTACCACCCACCCCGCCAGCCTATTTTAATTTAACTAAAATAATACGCTATACCACCAGCCACCAGCATAATAAGAAAACCTGCTCCCAATGTTGCGGAATTATGGGATACAACACCTTGATATAACAGCGGGAAGTCCAGCCACATCAAGATAAAAGCACCCAGCATGCCTTCAAACTTGTACCTTTTCCGTAAAGATTGTTTTTCAGCCGCTACCATGTGCTATCGACCTCCTATTCGATTCCCGGGAAAAATACATAGAGGATTAACCAGCCCAGGATTCCTACTACAAAAGTAAGAATAGCATTGTACAGGGCCGTACGGCGCAGGCACTCGCCTTCACGCCCGCCCTGGCCGGTTACGCCGGTACCCAAAGCCACATTCATAGGACAAAACATATTTCCAATTGCACCGCCAGAAGTCTGCAGGCCTAAAATTACAAAGGGACTTATCATCAGCAGTTTAGCCACGTCCCACTGGAGGCCGGTAAAAAGTACATTGGAATTAGTGTTGCTGCCGGTCATGAAAGCACCTAGAACACCAATCCAGGGAGAAAAGATAGGATAAAGTTTCCCCGTGTTGGCTAGACCCTCGGCTAAATAACGGGTAATGCCAACTTCCATCATGACTACGCCCATCATGGTCATGGTCGTAACCGTCATGGTAGCGCCCATGGCCTGCTTTATAATTCGGTTAAGCAGCATTTGGCCTCCTTTTTCCGGCCACAGGCCACGCGCTTTATAGAACAAATAGGATAAAAAGGCTGCTGTAAAAATCAATGTGCCGGGAGCAGTAAACACAGCAATAGACTGGTATTTCTTGACTGCTTTATTGGTAAAGCCAAGCAAAGTAGTTGTTTCCGGAAAAGGAAATCCTATATTTATCAAACCTGCTAGATACGCCTTCAATGGTCGGATTAAATATACAGTAAATACTATTATTATTAATGCGTAATAAGCGAAAAAGGCTACGTTAAAACTGTAAGGTTCAGTAGTAGCAGCAGCTATCTCGACGGTAGTATAATCAGCAACTTTCGGGCGGTACATGGGCAGTTTGGGAACAACCAGGCCGCCAACTATTAGACCCGCCGCTCCAGCTACAAAGGAAGCTACATAAGGAGCAACAAAATTGGCTACCAGGTTCAATACGGCACCCATGGTCACCCCAATTAGCAAAATAGCAGGGGTACCTTCACGTATACATTTCCAGCCACCGTACATATGAGCAATACTATAACCGCATAAAATACAGGCTATACCCAGGAAAAAGGCGGCAAACAGGGCTAATCGACCTGGATCGAGAGTGGTTAATCTTTCTAAAATTGAAAAGGAGGAACCAAGGGAACCGAAAGTCACTGCCCAGGAGTGGCCAATGAGCGCCGTAGCTGCAGCAAATATGGGATCAAATCCCAGGCCCACCAGTAATGGCGCCGCAACGGCCACCGGTGCCCCATAACCACATACCCCTTGCACAAACCCTGGGAAAGCCCAGCCCAAAACAAGCAATTGTAAAATCTTATTGCCTCCAGTTAAGCGGGTAAAAGTATCAGAAATAACTTTAAAGCCACCCACTAAATCGACAACATTGTAAACTGTCATGGCGCCCCAGATAATGTACAGCACCCATACGGTAGCCCATAAGCCTTTTAAAGTGCCTGCAGATAAAATATGAAGGTGGCCGCCGAACCAAGTATAGGCTACAATTAAAGTTAAAACCCAACCTACTATTCCCGAACGCCCACCGCTCCATCTAAAAACCATCATTAAAATTAATACGGCCAGAATAGGTACTAAACACAAAAACCACAACCAAACGCTCATTTGCGGTAGACCATGCATACTCAACTAATCCTCCTTTATATAATAAATTTGTCTAAAATTCACTTTATTTGTCTAATTAACCGACTTATAGAGCCGCGTTTGGATGTGGAATATCTATTTTTTGACTTATGTTATTTTGAAAAAAATAGCTGATACTGCAAACGTTGTTATAAATTTCAGTTGCTGGCATAGAAAAGTCATTGTAAATTTCACCTTGTATTCCCGGTAAAACAAATAGGGTTTGCTCCAGGTAACCATTCCAGGTTACCTGGAGCAAAACGTTACTCAACTTATAGTTGAGTATTAAGCTGATGTCGCCACCGCCGGTACCGTTATGCCCACTTCGGCGCACCTGGCGTCGACAAAGGCCTGCATTTTGGCGATATGCTCAGGTTGCAGGTGGGTAAAGCGGCCCTGCAGCTTCATATATTCGCTAACTGGTTTCCGCTTATCGATCTTTACCGACAGCTTGTATTCGCCGTTCTCGTATTCATAGAGCTGGAACATGCCAGTTTGTACTGCCAGTTTGGCCATTTCGATGGTCTTGTCGGCCGGGAACTGCCAGCCCTTGGGGCAGGGGGCATGGATGTGGATATAGGCCGGACCCTCCTGGTTCAGGCCCTTACGCACCTTGTTCATTAAATCCACCGGCCAGCCAATTGAGGCCGTAGCCACATACTTCAATTCCGGGTGGCCGTGGGCAATGACCTTGGGGTTGTCTTTGGGAAAGAGCTTTTTCCCTTCCGGTACTACCGGCCCGGGTGGGGTAAAGGTTGTATGGGCACCGTAGGGCGTGGACGGGGATGTTTGAATACCGGTGTTTGCGTAGGATTCATTATCATAGCAGATAAAGAGGACGTCATGGCCGCGGTAGAGCATGGCCGACAGAGCCTGGAGGCCAATGTCTACAGCGCCGCCGTCGCCGGCCATAACGATAATGTTGGGGAATTCGGCGTCCGTCTTTTTCTTACGGATCATGGCTTTAAAGGCAGCTTCAATACCGGAGGCCACGGCACCGCCATTAGTAATCTGGGCATGGATCCATGGTACCCGCCAGGGGCCGCAACCGTAGCTGGTATTGGCTACGTACATGCAGCCGGTAGGACCAATAAAGATGGTATTGGGACCGGCAGCCTTGGCCACCAGACGGTAAGTTAGGGCCGGGCCGCAACCGGCACAGGTCCGATGTCCAGGGACATAGTACTCTTCAACAGGAGCCTTTTTCAGGGAAGTAATTCGTTCCAGCATTATTACTTTTCCCTCCTTCCGGGTAAACGTTATAATTCAAAGGGGATCCAGTAAGCAGTCTGCTCAACTTTGCCGGTCCTGGCGATTTCCTTTAACTTCTGGTACATGCGGTAGAATTCGTCGTGGGTGACTACCTCGCCGCCCAGGCCGGCTACAAAACCGACAGTCTTGACTTTATCGCCGTAATCATAAAGGGCTGCCCGTAGTTCGGAGAGGAGGACGCCACCGTTGCAGGAAATGCCGAAGTTGGCTGAGACATCCAGGACGCCTATGGCCTTGAATTTAGACAGCCGCTCTTTTATCTGTTCTGTCGGGAAGGGACGGAAGGTCCTGAGCCTTGCCACACCAACCTTTTCTCCCAGATTGCGCAGGCGTCGGGCCACTGCTTTGGCCGTTTCCATGTGGGCACCCTGGCCGAACATGATGATCTCAGCGTCACTCGTCAGGTATTCTTCCATATAGGGATCATATTTGCGGCCAAAGATGCGGGCGAATTCATCGCAGGCTTCTTCTAAAACCTTGTGCACGTTTTTAACGGCCTGGTAGCGCTGGTACTGCAGGGGCGGTCCCATGGCCGGCTCAATCTGGGCACCAATAATCTGCGGGTTCCTGGGATCCAGGACATGGTGGTTTTTATAAGGCGGCAGGAATTCCTTGACCTGGGCCTCGTCGGGAATATCCACCCGTCCCAGGATATGGCTGACGAAGTAGCCATCCAGGCAGGCATACTGGGGCAGCAAAACCCGCGGGTCTTCCCCTACCCGGTAGTAAATAAGGGTATTATCCAGGGCTTCCTGGGGTGTAGAGGCCCAGCCCTGGATCCAGCCCTGGTCCCGACAGCACTCGGCATCGGTATGCTCTTCGCCAAAGTCACCAGGCGGGTCCAGGGTGCGGTCGGCTATGGCCATTTGCACCGGCAGGCGCTCACCGGAAATGGGGGAATAGACTTCGAAAGCATAGGTAACCCCCACGCCGGAACTGCCGGTGAAGACCCGCGCTCCGGCAGCTGAGGCCCCGTAGACAACGCTCAGCTGGGCGTGCTCGCCCTCGCCGTGAATGAACTCGGCATCGAGTTCACCGTCGGCCACCATACGGGCCAGTTCCGACATAATGCCGGTATAGGGGCGGATGGGATATGAACAGATCACATCAACATCTGCCAGGCGGACGCCGTGGGCTACTGCCACGCAACCAGAAATATTTCTTATTTTACCCATTTTTTTCACCTCCTGAAAGGATTAATTTTTAAAATCTAATTCTGGAACGCGGGATATGGCACCGCTCGGACAGACGGCGGTGCAGAGACCGCAACCTTTGCAATATTTGAGGTTAAAAGCAGGTCCATCGTCGGACATGGCAATGCAGGAATCCGGGCAGGAGATCCAGCAGGTCCAGCACTGGGTGCAGGCTTCCTGGTTGAGGACGGGTCGCTGAATGCGCCAGTTACCGGTAACCATGCCTTCATTTTCTACCTGCGGGGAAGGAACGGTACCGGCAAAGGGCATTTGCTTCAATAGCTCTTTCGCCGTTACGGCTACTTCTTCTACCACTTCATGGGCCGGTAGCTCCCTTATCTGGGCTTCCTCATAACCCCGGCGCATGGCGGCAGGATTTTTGACTACTGCTGCCAGGTTATCAATATCTACAATACCGGTTGCCTTGACAACAGCTCCGGCAATGGGTGCGGCTATACCAGCGCCAATACCGGTAGCGTCAGTCGCTCCTTCAGCCCCGGATAGGGTCATGACGGCCTGGGCCATGCTGTTGGCATCCACAGTGACAATCCGGGCCAGGTTTCCGGTATCGCCCAGGAATTCCAAAATGGTATCAATGCTACGCCTGGTATTAACCACCAGGGTGGCGCCCGGCTTGATACCCTTCAAGATAGGGACACCCTTGACCAGGGCTTCCTCAACGACAACGACAATATCGGGATTCTCATTTTCGTAAACGTATTTGCTTTCAATGGGATCGCTGCTGATGCGGGCGTAAGCCCGTACCGGTACATAGATACGGTCGGGGAGATCGACATAGTTCTCCCACGCTTGCACATATTTGCCTTCTTTAGCAGCAGCTTCCGTTAAAGCCACCACTACGTCGCGGGCGTCTTTATTCATGACCACTCCGCGGGCCCAAACGGTAATCTGCTTTAGGTTGGGTTCGGCAAAGAGTTCTTGGGTGGACAATTGACGTTCCTCCTTTCTTGCGTTTAAATGTCAGCAAAAGGGGGGTCTCCCATGACCGGGAGCCTTCCTGGCAGCCGGTGGCCGGGCCTTCCAAAAGCTGCAGTGGGAGTCGGTCCGGCCGCTGCCTTTAAAAGTTTCTGTTTTGTCTTCCAGCCTCACCTCCCCATCCTGGTCACTGCTCCGGGAATAACATTATTCCAGACGGGGCGGACACTGCGGTTATCCACCCCGGTCCGCGCCTGGTGTTTTTCCTCCTGGATTTCAGCCAGGGCCTGCTCCAGGTGGCGAGTTTTAATAATACCCCGCCCCGGTTCGCCAACCGAATCACCCTTCACTATTTCGGCTACAGCCAGTAAAGCTGCCCGTTTGCACACGGCTTCAATTTCTGAGCCCACCAGCCCTTCAGCTGCCTGGGCCAGGTTGTCTAAATTTAAGCCCCGCTCCACCGGCCGGGAGCGTAAATAAATCTCAAATATTTCTCGCCGGGCCGCCTGGTCCGGATAAGGAAACTCCAGGATCTGGTCAAAGCGTCCGGGCCGGAGGACTGCCGGGTCGAGGATGTCAATCCGGTTAGTTGCCCCCAGGACAATAACTTCCCGCAGGTCCTCCAGGCCGTCAAGTTCCATTAAAAATTGGGATACCAGGCGGCTGCCAATGTTGCTCCCTTCGCCGCTTTTACGGGCGGGCAGCAGGGCATCGATTTCATCAAAAAATAGGAGGCAGGGAGAGGCCTGGCGCGCCTTGCGAAAAATCTCATGCAGTGTTTTTTCTGCCTCCCCCCACCAGTGGGAAAAGAGGAGGGAACTGTTTACAGGGATAAAGTTTATCCCGCTTTCTCGGGCCAGGGCCCTGGCTACCAGTGTCTTACCGGTGCCCGGCGGCCCGGAAAGCAAGATGCCTTTTGGTGCCGGCAAGTCAAATTGCTGGAAAAGCTCGGGATACAGCAGGGGCCACTGGACCATGGCCTGGAGGCGCTCTTTAATCTCGGCAAGGCCACCTACATCCCGCCACCCGGCCGAAGGAATCTCCATGGCGAACTCCCGTGTTGCTGAGGGTTCTACCTCTGCCAGGGCATCCAGGAAGTCACGCATAGTTACCTGGAGCTCCAGGTTATCCAGGGAATTTTTACCGAGCTGGAACCGGGCCAGGCCGCGGCGCAAGGCGTACATACCCGCTTCCCGGCAGAGGGCGGCCAGGTCAGCACCCACAAAGCCGTGGGTTATGGCTGCCAGTCGATCTAAGGAGACATCTCCTGCCAGAGACATACCCCGCGTGTGAATCTGCAAAATCTCCCGCCGGCCCCGCTGGTCGGGTACGTTAATGGCTATCTCCCGGTCAAAACGGCCCGGGCGCCGCAGGGCTGGGTCCACCAGGTCGGGTATATTTGTGGCTGCGATCACGATGACATTGCCGCGGGATTCCAGCCCGTCCATTAAAGCTAGCAACTGGGCGACCACGCGCTTTTCGACATCGCCGTGGACGTCGGCCCGGCGGGGCGCGATGGCATCAATCTCATCCAGGAAAATGATGCTCGGCGCCTTTTTCCTGGCCTCGTCAAAAACCTGGCGCAGGCGGGCTTCGCTTTCACCGTAGTATTTATGCATTATCTCCGGGCCGTTGACATGAATGAAGTGGGCATCAGTTTCGGAAGCCACGGCCCGGGCAATGAGGGTTTTGCCCGTACCGGGAGCGCCGTACATGAGAATACCCTTCGGCGCTTCCACACCCAGCCGGTGAAACAATTGCGGGTATTTCAGAGGTAGTTCGATAATTTCCCGGACCCGCTGGACTTCTTTAGCCAGGCCACCAATATCTTCATATGTCACCCGCTGGCCCCGGCCTTCCGTGTCCTCGCCGCCTTTAAAGCGTACCGCCGTATCCCGGGTAATAACTACCGCACCCCGGGGTGCCACCCCTTCGACAGTAAAGGCCTCATCGCCACCGGTAAACTGGGGGATGGTTACCTGGTCCCCGGGCATTACGGCGCGGCCAATTAAATGTTTTTTCAAATGAATAATCTCATGTTCACCGGCCAGGGTCCAGCCCGGGAGCACCGGTGCCAGGATGACAGTCCGGGCCGGCTGCCACTCCTGTCCTGTAAGGATAATGCCTTCACCAATACCTACCCCGGCATTTTGTCTTAAAATGCCGTCCATTTGGATGTTCCCAGGCGGGCACCCCTCTTGAAAGGCGGGCATTATCCTGGCCACCGTTGTCCGCTTGCCGGTTATGGCTACCACATCATTGGGCTTTAGGCCCAGTTCTTCCATCACGTCGGAAAGTACTCTGGCAATACCTTTTCGAGCGTCTTCAACCATACCTTCGCAGACACGGAGCTTAACCCCAGCTTCGGCCATAAATGCGTCCCCTCGCCGTTTATGTTAATTGGTATACGGTATACCTTTTTTATAGTATTTATAAAATCGACTGCACCTTTATGGTCCTAAATTTTATAGCTTGTCGAATTTATGCTTTTTCGTTAGTTATTTAAGACCACCAACAGAATGGGTATTAAATTTACTGGTATACCTTGTGTTTACGTTTATAATTATTCGACGCTTCGTCAGAGATTCCTGCTGGTTAATCAAAACTTTTTCGTTAATATCTGGTATTTTTTTGATCCCTTAAGGCCAGCTGAAGGAAGTAGGCTTGACGGGAATTTTCTATATGCTGCCGGGCAATTCTTTCCGCCCTTTCGCCGTCACCTTTCTTAAGGGCTTCCAGCAGCTCCCGGTGCTCCCTAGTTGCAGCCCTCGTCCGGCCTGGGACACTGTAACCGACCCTGGTAAAGCCTACTATATAGTCTACCAGGTTATCAATCATCTGGTGCAGGCGAGGACTCTGAGCAGCCGTACAGATGATTTTATTAAACTCCAGGTGCAGTTCCTGCAACCTTTCATGATCGTCTTCGTCACAGGCCTTTTCCATGGCATTAACAAGCTCGTTTAATCTTTTTAGCTGAACCGGATTAATATGTTCAGCAGCCAGTCGGGCGGCCAATCCTTCCAGGACGGCCCGGATGCTGTAGACTTCCCAAGCTTCCCGGGTGGACATACGGGCGACCACCACTCCACGCCGGGGCAGGTGCTCGACCAGGCCTTCCAGCTCCAGCTTACGGATGGCCTCCCGTACCGGCGTGCGGCTGACGCCCAGCTGTTTGGCTATTTTCCTTTCCACCAGGCGGGTGCCTGGTTCCAGGCGGCCGGTGAGGATGGCTTCCCGTAAAGCATTGTAGGCTTCCTGGCGCACAGGCTGGTAGTTCTGCAGGTCGATTGGTTCAAGGATGCTTTCCATCATATCCCCTCCTTGCGTAAATTTGGTGTAAGAGGTGAGAAGTGTGGGTGGGCTTTTTCCACCCTGCGCCGTTAGTGGGAACTTACCGTCACGAGGCGCTCCCGCCTCTGTTGTTAAAATAAAAATCCTTCTGCTCTATATGGTATATGGGATACCTTAACATAAAATTAGCACATATCATGTTAAATGACAAGGGGGGGAATAAAAATAAAACGCGCTCTTCCCGGTTTTTAACGGGGAGATTGCGCGTTAACCCCCTCTAACCCTTTTCTACCGGCAGGCCGGCCATTTTCATTTTTTCCCTGAACTCTTCTTCGTACTCTTCATAGGTGTGAACCTTGACCGGGTAATTCCAGGGGTTGATATGCCTCCTGGCGCGGCTATCGTTGGGCAGGTTGCGGGTAGGGCTGAGGAAAATTCCACCCATGTGTACCAGCTTGCTGAAGGGGAAATAGGCACCCAGGATGCACACGAGAAATAAGTGGATGTAGAAAAGAACGCCAATTCCTTCCGGGACCCTGGGTCTGAAGGTCACCAGCCCGATAGTCAATTCCTTAACTGCCGTAATGTCTACCCTGAAAAAATAGCGCATGAGAATGCCTGTGCTAGCTATTCCCAGGATCAAAAAGAGGGGGAGGTAGTCGGCAGGGAGGGAGATATAGCGCACTTGGGGAATAACCACCCGCCTGAGAAAGAGATAAGTCACAGCAACTAAAATAACTATATCAGTTATATAAAGCCCCTGCAGGCCGAAGCGGAAAAAGCCGTCGATGGCTTCCAGCCAGGAAACAAAGGCCGGCACCGGCTCGGTAAAAAAGCGCAGGTGGCGGAGGAAAATAATCAGGAAGGACCAGTGAAACAGCAGCCCCCCCAACCAGAGCCACTTTTCCCAATGATAGGCCAGCCGGGGACCCCGGTGTAATTCCATCCTGGTATTTCGCAACAGAGAGCGGAAGAACAATACTTCCAGGGCAATTCTGCCTATCACACCGGCAGTGCTGGAAGGGTTGTCAAATGTGCTCGCCTTAATCCAGGGCAGGGATTTCTGTTGCCCGGCAGTGGTGGGTATCCGGAAAGGTACCGGCACCCGCGCCCACTTTATGACCCGGTAGGCCATGCCTGCTAAAAATATGGCGATGGCGGCATAGGGTATGATAACCCCAAACAGGTAGTGCCACCCTGCCAATCCCGCACCGAGATAAACTACCAGCATGAGAACGATGACACCAAAAAAGGAAAATGCCATTCCCATTGCTTTACCCCTCATTTCCGCTAGACTGTCTCTTCTTTGACGCTAATTGCTATTTTATACAGAAAGGTAAGTACCAGGAAGCCGGTTGCCCAGACGCCCAGAGCAATTAAGATTTCCGGCAGAGTGGGCACGTACTCGGTAACCCTTTCAAAGGGATTGGGGACAAAGCCGCCAATGACCAGACCTATTCCCTTTTCAATCCACATGGAAACAAAAACCGCCGCGCAGGCTAACTGGAGGTAACTATCCCTGGTACGCGTTCCTGGGTTAATCAAAAGCACCAGGGCGAAAACCACCAGGATGGCAAAGGCCCACATCCAGGAAACGAGCCTGCTATGACCATCCAGGCCGGCAAAGAGGTACTTGAGGGTATATATACCATGGGCCGGTACCTGGCTGTAAAAGGCGGTGAAAAATTCCAACCCGATAAAAAAGGTACTGACGATGGTGGCGTAGGTGACTATTGCCGCCAGCTTTTGGATAGCTTCCCTGCCGGGATCAAATTTACTGACCCGTTTAATGATATAGCACAGCAGGATCAGCAGGGCCGGACCGGAAGCAAATGCCGACGCCAGGAAGCGGGCCGCCATAATGGCCGTCAGCCAGTAGTGCCTGCCCGGCAGGCCGGCGTAGAGGAAGGCCGTAACCGTATGAATGCTAACAGCCCAGGGGATGGAGATATAAACCAATACCTTTGTCCAGGCCGGGGGCGGAACGGCTTTATATTCTGCCTCCAGGGCATGCCAGCCGGCAATGATGTTTAAAAGGAGGTACCCGTTCAGCGCGATCATATCCCAGAAAAACATCGAGTTGGGGGTGGGATAGAAGATCATATTAAGAATTCGCATGGGCTTACCGACATCGACTAGTACGAACAGCAGGCACATGATCAGGGCGGCAACAGCCAGGAACTCTCCCAGGATGGTAATCCTGCCGAAGGCTTTGACATTATGCAGGTAATAAGGCAGGACGACCATGACTGCCGAGGCCGCCACCCCCACCAGGAAGGTAAACTGGCTGATGTACAGCCCCCAGGAAACATCCCTGCTCATACCGGTAATGGTCAGCCCTTTATCCAACTGCCAGAGGTAGCAGGTAAAACCGGTCCCGATAAGGACGAGTAAAAGGGTTATCCAGCCCCAGTATCTTTTGCTCCCAGTTAAAGCCTTTACCAGCATATCTACCCTTCCTCCGCCTCATTTTCTCCCGTATATCAGCGACGGCCGGGGACCGTCGTCCAATGCCATCTTGAGAAATTCCCATCCAGGAAGCCGTTCTAGACGAGGTAATAAACGCTGGGGTGGGTCGCAAGTTCGGGTTTACGCTGAATGGTATAACGGCTGGCCAGTATCTTTCTCGCCTCAGAGTTGGGGTCGTCCAGGTCTCCAAAGATCAGTGCCCCCACCGGGCATGCTTCGACGCACGCCGGCGGTAAGCCGGTGTCAATCCTCTCGACGCAGAAATTGCATTTTTCCACGACACCCTTCTCCCGGGTGGGATATGCCGTGTTTATTTCTTTAATAAAAGGCCGCGGGTCGCTGAAGTTAAAGCTCCTGGCGCCGTAAGGGCAGGCAGCCATGCAGTAGCGGCAGCCTATGCAACGGTGATAATCCATCATAACGATACCGTCCCGGCGTTTAAAGGTTGCCTTTGTGGGGCAGACCCTCACACAGGGCGGGTTTTCACAGTGGTTGCAGAGCACAATAAAGGGTTTGCCTTTGATACTGGCGGTAAGGTACTCATGCTCCTGCTCCGGAAAAGCGTTTTCAAAGGGCTCCGTCCAGATCCACTTGATTTCCTCTTCTTTATTGGCAATATCAGGTATGTTGTGGGCCCTCTGGCAGGCCAGGAAACACTTCCGGCATCCTTCCTGATATTGCGGCCAGCACTTCTGCATATCGATGACCAGGCCCCACTTCTTGCCGGCCGGGGCTTCTGGAGGCGCTATATCATCCGTGTTGTTGCCAGCGAAGCTTTTAACTGCCGGCCAGATGGTGAGCCCCAAGAGACATGCACCACCGGCTTTTAAGAAATTTCTCCTGCTCGTTTCCATCACTTACTCTCCTTTGGCTCGATATGACAGGTCCAGCAGTCGGGTTGCACATCCAGGTAAGTATGGCACTGGTCGCAAAACTGGGCCTTATTGGCATGGCATTGCAGGCAGGTCTTCTCCAGGCTCATCTCGTACTCCTTGCCGTTGTCAGCCACGTAAATCCTTTTGCCGTCCCGCACAACCTGGGTGCGCCAGTCGTCCAGCAACTTCATGTGATTGGCCCGCATGTATTCCGTCCCTTCCACACACTGCTTCTCCGGTAACTCCTGGATGACCGTTGTGTCCAGGCTGGGGGCCGGTGCCGGGGCCTCTTTGCCTGCATTGGCCCAGAAGGGGAAGGTCATCAAAACTATAAACACAATCAGACCGGTAAAAATGTAACGGGAATCATTCACCGCCGTTCTCCTCCTTCCCCTTTACAGGTAAAGGTTCCCCGCGCAAGGTTGTTTCCCTTGCAGTTTCCCCTGTCATTACCAGGGCGTTGCCGACCAGCTCGTGGACGCCGGCAACTGCCACGCCGGGTACCCAGTAGTTCATGAGGGCCGGGAAGACGGCCCGATCAACGGCACAGATGCAGGCCAGCATATTGACGCCGTATTTATCCCGCACATACTTTACTGCGTTGGCCCGGGGGAAACCGCCGCGCATCCTCATTTCCATGTATTCATCGGAATTGAGTCCCGACCCGCTGCCGCAGCAGAAGGTCTGCTCCCGGATGGTATTCTCCGGCATCTCAAAGAAATTCCGGCAGACATTTTTAAGGATATAGCGCGGTTCTTCAAAGAGCCCCATGGCCCGGGCCGGGTTACAGGAGTCATGAAAGGTTACTTTCAGGTGGTCATTGCGGCTGGGATCCAGCTTAATTTTGTTGTGCCTGATAAGGTCAGCCGTAAATTCCACGATATGGACCATCTTGGTTGACCTGGCATTTTCAAACTTAGTTCCGGTTATGGGGGAAACCGGTTCCTCCAGGAAATCGGCCGGACCGTTCATGGTATCCATGTACTGGTTGATGACCCGCCACATGTGGCCGCATTCGCCGCCCAGGATCCATTTCACCCCCAGCCGTTTTGCCTCGGCATACATCTTGGCATTGAGCCTTTTCATCATTTCATGGGAAGTAAACATGCCGAAGTTGCCACCCTCAGATGCGTAGGTGCTGAAGGTGTAGTCAAGGCCGATTTCATGGAAAAGCATCAGGTAACCCATGAGGGTATAGGTACCAGGATCGGCGAAAACGTCGCCCGAAGGTGCAATGAAGAGGATTTCGGCACCTTTGCGGTTGAAAGTCGGTTCCACCCTGATACCGGTGATATTTTCAATTTCGTCGACACAGAACTCAACCATATCTTTAAAAGCGTGGGGTTCAATGCCGACGTGATTTCCCGTCCGGTAGCAGTTGGCTACCGGGGCGGCGATCCAGTCGATATTACATCCCACCAGGTTGAGGAGCTCCCTGGCGATCATGGTGATTTCCGCCGTATCGATGCCGAAAGGGCAAAAAACTGAACAACGGCGGCATTCAGTGCACTGGAAAAAGTAGTAGTACCATTCCTTCAGGACGTCCAGGGTCAGTTCCCTGGCTCCGAAGAGTTTCCCCAGGAGCTTGCCTGCCGTCGTAAAATCCTTGCGATACACCGAGCGGAGCAGTTCGGCCCTCAAGACCGGCATATTCTTGGGGTCCCCGGTGCCGATGAAGAAGTGGCATTTGTCGGCACAGGCGCCGCAGCGCACACAGGCATCCATAAAAATTTGTAAGGAACGGAACCGCCCCAGCCGTTCCCTCAGGCCTTCCAGGATAATTTCCCGCCAGTTTTCCGGGAGTTTCCAATCCTCGTCCTCCGGGGACCATTCCCGGGGGTTGGGGAGGCCGACGGCTTCCAGATTTTTGGGTTTGGCGCCATAAAGGTAGGTGCCGCGCCTGAATTTTACCGGGGTATCCATCCACCCCGTTCGCGGCGGTTTATAATTTATCGCCAGTAGTTCATCAGGTTTCGGTAGCGAGGCCATTTTACCACCTTCTCAATCACGGAAGATTTATATTCAGATTAGCCCTCTGCAGTAACCTGGTGGTTCTGTTTTTAATCTCCTCGACCTTGATTTCCCAGAGCTGCTCCCGGCACTGCATATATATATCGAAGGCAAGGAGTGCCAGCTCTTCAAGACGGGCTTCTAATCCTTCCAAAGAAAGGCCCTTTTCCTGGATTTCACCGGCCAGTTCCTCCTTGAGGACATGCTTTAACTGGAAAATAAAGGCGACGGCCTGAGAAGGAGAAAAGTCCTGGACCGCCCTGATCCTGATAATACTATCAAGATAGTCCCTGACCTTGCCGGCGTCCATCTTTGCAAGGATTTCCTCGTAAAGGCCCTCTAGTCCATGATAGATTGTCGTCCCCACCGGATTGGCGAAAGGATCCTGTTCTTCCCGCAAAAACCGGGCCGTTTCCGCGGGGTAAGAGTTCAGGATTCTTTGATACCACTTTTGTAAAATGGCGCTTTTCCTTTGGGTTAAAATTTCGTGGGTATCTGGCAAAATATTATTTCTGCCGTCTTTCACAAACTCCCCTCAATCCCTTCGTTCACCGGTGCACTACTTTTGGTATTTATAAATTTAGTTCGCTATTTCTCTTAAAATTCCTGCTGCTGGTAGAAATATTTTTTGTACTTATAAAAATGTCTGCTGATGCCGGCCTGTTCCCGTTGACCACTGTACGGTCGCTGGTGTATACTCATTCTAAAACCGGGGTGATGGTTTTGTCCGGTAACAACCGGGAACGCCCGCATTTTGCCTTTTTATCATCCATGAAACTGGGACTTTTGCTTTTATTGCTTCTGGGAGTCCTGGCTTCCCTGGGGAGCTTCCTTCCCCAGGGCCAGCCCGCGGGGTTCTACCGCGCTTATTACGGAGAAGTACCGGGAAGGTTGATTGTCCTCCTGTCCCTGGACCATTTATACCGCAGCTGGTGGTTTATGACCCTCGGGGCACTTCTAGCCGTCAATATCTTGGCCTGCTCTCTGCGGCGGATCAAGAAAGCTCCGGACCTGCGTAGCTGGGGGTCAGTCATGCTGCACTTAAGTATCCTGGTTATCCTGACCGGGGCGGTCATATCCGGCGTTATGGCCCAGCACGCCTATGTCGAAATCGGCACCGGCGACAGCCTCGACCTGACCGCCAGAGGTTTCCCGGGCTACGCCTTAAGAGTTAGGGAATTTAAAATTGAATATTACGAAAACCTCCAGCCCAGGCAATACATTAGCAGCGTCTCCCTTAAAACAGCTGACGGCCAGGAAATTGAGCGGGACATCCAGGTAAACCGTCCTTTAAAATTTAAGGGTTTGAAAATTTACCAGACCAGTTACGGCTGGCTGGCCCGGGGACAGGCCGTTATTAACGGTAAAGCACTACCTTTTGACCTGCCCAGTGGCCGGGGTCTCGACATCGACCCGGGCAAAAATGTAAGGCTGGTCTTTTTCTTTATTCCTGATTTTGATGAACAGGGGGGCAGGTTACATTCACGTTCACCCCTGCCAAATAACCCCAGGCTGGTGGCTATGCTTTTCCAGGATCAACAAGTAAAGGCGAAAGAAGTGCTGGCCGAGAAGGAGACAAAGGCAGTAGGTGGTTATCCCGTTACCTTTTCCGGCTACCGTTATTACACGGGACTTGAGATCAAAAAAGACCCCGGCGTTGGTGTACTTTACGCCGGCTTTTTCATCTTGCTGGTGGGTTTGATTATCAGGTACCTGGTACCGGAAAAGCATGAGAGGTGGCGCTAAGCTATGGAAGCTAATTTCAATCTTCTAACCTATATTTTTTTGCTGGCGGCCGTAATATTAAGCCTGATCACCTTGTGGCGTTCTAATAGATTTACCTCTCCCCTGGCCCAGGCGGCCCTCATCATGTCCTTTGCTTCCCTGACCCTGGCCCTGGTGCTGCGCAGTATTGCCGCCGGGAGGCTCCCCTTTGCTACTTTATATGAATTTGTCCTCCTATTTGCCTGGGGCATACTCCTGTTTTATCTTATCTCTCGCTGGATGATAAAATCAGACCTGCTAACGGTTCTAGTAGCGCTTCTGGAAGTAATTATCCTTTCCTATAGCAACACCTTATCTTCCGGCCCCAGGCCTCTGATGCCAGCCCTGCAGAGTGTCTGGCTGCAGTTTCATGTTCTTACGGCCATCATTGCTTACGGCGCCTTCGGCCTTTCCTTTTGCCTGGGTCTTATTTACCTGCTTAAAGAAAAGGGATACGATGGCATCGGTGAAAGTATCCTGCCTTCCCTGGCGAAGCTCGATAACCTCCTCCACTGGTCGGTAGCAGTAGGATTCCCCTTTATGACCATGGTTCTCATCACAGGGGCCGTCTGGGCCGAAGAGGTCTGGGGCAGGTGGTGGGGCTGGGACCCCAAGGAAACCTGGGCCTTGATTACCTGGCTGATTTATGCCGCTTATCTCCACGCCCGGAAAACATACGGCTGGCGGGGGAAAAGGGCCGCCATTATGGCCATCGTGGGCTTTCTGGCAGTACTCTTCACCTTGTTTGGCGTCTCACTGCTCCTTCCCGGCGCCCACAGCTATGTCTAGCTTCAGGCCAGGCCTTCAAACCTGCGGGCGGCGGCCAGAACCTTCTGGATATAGGCCTGCGTTTCCCGGTAAGGGGGAACGCCGCCGTAGCGTTTAACGGCGCCGGGGCCGGCGTTGTAGGCTGCCAGGGCAAGGGTAAGATCTCCCTGAAAACGGTCCAGCAGCTGCCTTAAGTACCTGGCGCCGCCGTCCAGGTTGGCTTCCGGATTGAATGGATCTGTCACCCCCAGGGCCCTGGCTGTCGCCGGCATGAGCTGCATGAGCCCCATGGCTCCGGCCGGTGATACCGCCTGGGGATTAAAGCCGGACTCCACCGCCACTACCCCCTGGAGCAAGGCTGCCGGCAGGTTGTACCTGGCCGCCACCCGGCTGATGAGGTCCTTAAAGCCAGACGCTGGCGAGCTGCGCTCCCCATGACGAGAGTTATGGGGGGGTACCCCTACTGCCGGTGATTGTCCCTCTTCCAGTTGCGCCAGGAGCATCAGATAAAAAAGTATGTTGAAGCTATCCTTAAGGCTCCCGGTATTACCTGCCGCAGTGGCCTGCATTTTCGCCCAGGCGCCAATCAGCGGCGCTATGGTACTGATATCCATACCTGTCTCCTTTCTACCCGGCACCTGCACACATTATATCATAATCGCCGGCAAGCAGGGATAGTTTATCCTGAAGATGCCGGTTGTTGACGTTAATCTCCGGCATTGTTACAATAAACAAAACGAACCTAAAAAAGACTCATTTTTGGAGGACAAAGAATGCCTATCTACGAATTTCGTTGCCTGGCGTGCGGGAAACTCTTTGAAAAGCATTTTGCCAGCATGCACGAAAAGGTCGAACTTCAGTGTCCAGAATGCCAATCCCAGTCCCTGGAGAGGGTAATCAGCCGCGTTAACTTTATCACCCGTTCGGGAAAGGGTGAGCAAAAACCAAAGCTCACGGCCAAATCCTGCAGCCCTGGCAGCAACTGTATGACCCTGGATATCCCGGGACCTGAAGATTAAGAGCAGGGAAAACGATGGGATGGTAACGTAAATGAAGCGCGAGCTTGCCTTCAAACCGACCTGCCCCTTTTGCGGGTTGCCCGTTGCCAGACCAAAAGAGCAGGTTACCCGCCGGCCGAACGAAATGCCAGTAGGGTCCTGTTCCTGCGGTGCGGTCTATGCCTGCGATGTAACCGGCCACAATCTGGGAGCGGCTTTCATAGAAGCCCTGGTCTTCAGCTGTAACATGGACTGGGATCTGGCCTGGGGCCTGCTTCCGGAAGAAGATTACCTGGAAAAAGTGGTTGAGAACTACGACTATGAAACGCATTTAATCGTTCCCGACGGGTTTTATGAGGGCAGAAGAATCTCCGGTGCCCTCTATTTCATTAAACTGCACCCGGATATCCTCGAGTTTACCCTTCAAGGTGTGCAAAAAAAATTGGCGCGGGCCGCCGCCATTTCCTCTAAAGCATCTATGGCACCCCCGGGCGAAAAGAGGTTCACTAAAAAAGACATCGAAGCCCTGGTAAAGGAATACCAGGTGGAGGCCCTGTTAAAAATAGCCACGTCTGACAGCCGCCTCATCAGGGATCTGCAGCGGCTTCTCTATAGCGGCGATGAGTTGCTGCGCTTGCGGGCCGCCGAAATTTTAGGTAAAGCAGCTGCCATTATTGCACAGAAGGATCCGCAAACCATTGCCAGGCTGCTGCAACGATTATTAACCTCTGTCACAGATCCCGGTGCTTCATGCTGGGGGGCCATCGACGCCGCCGGCGCCATTATCGCCAGCATCCCGGAAACCTTTGCCGGGTACATTCCAGCTCTGTACCAGTTGCTCACTGACACAACCCTTCGGCCCCGGGCCCTGCGGGCCATCAGCAATATTGCCCGGGTAAAACCCGATCTCATCCGCCCGGCCAGCTTGCGCTTTCTCCAGTTTCTCCAGGACCCGGATGCTGAAACCCGGGGCTATACGGCCTGGCTCCTCGGCAACTTAGGCGCGACAGCGGCCAGGGATATGCTGGAGGGCCTCCTTAAGGACGGGCAACCAGTAACCTTTTACGAGAACGGTACCTTGCAAAAAAAGACCGTGGGTCTACTGGCGTCTGAAGCCCTGGCCAGAATGTGATCCGCTTTCACCTTTACGATAGGGTTGCAGTTTTTTGAGAAATTCCGTGTGAACCTCAAACCCGAGTTCAAGGGCCCGGTCAACGTGTTCAATGGCCCTGGCAAAATCCCCGTTTAAATAATAGGCATAGGCAAGATTATTATGCCCCAGGGCAAAATCCGGAGCAATTTCCAGCAACTTGTGGCCGGTGGCGATGGCCTTGTCTATGTCACCCTGCTGGAGATAACAATTGGCCAGGTTATTCCATGCCTGGACGATCCTGGGGTTCAACTCTATGGCCTTTTCCAGGGCAGCAATGGCCTCCTCAGTCCTGCCCATCTGGGAATAAGCAAACCCCAGGTTGGCATAACCACGGGCATACCGCGGCTCGATGGCGATAGCCTTTTCGTTGGCTTCGACTACTTTTTCCAGCTCACCCTTTTGCCAGTAGATGTAGCCCAGGTTTACATAAGCCTCAAACATGCGGCCGCTGCTGGCAATAGCTTCTTCAAAGGCTGCAATTGCCTCATCCCATTTCCCTTGCTGCATATAGGAAACGCCCAGGTTGTAGAGAGCTGTGGCGCAGCCGGGGTTTTCCGCCAGTATTCGCTTTTGCCCGGCTATAAAGGCTTCAAAGTCTTGTGCTTCCGGCATACCTTTCGCCCTTTCTGTATATGGTTAATATTAAAGAGAGGCTGCTGTTTGATCGCTGGCAGCCTCTCCTCTTTGAGGGTCTCCGTTAAAACGTGATGTTTAAGGTTCCTTCTTACTGTTCTTCAGTTATGCCCCTTCCCTTTAAACCATACATGGTGGTGCTACCGGTCGAGAAGTAGATCAATTTTTCTTCGTTAACCAGTTCTGTAGCGGCCTTTTTAATGTCCCTCATTTTAGCGTCCGGGATCTTGGCCTGGACGGCCTTTTCCAGATCCTTGAAATAAAACTTGCTCTTTTTACTGGTCTCGGCATATTCGAGAATGGCCTTTTTGATCTCTTCCATCATTGCTCATAACCCCCTTATCATCAGGTAGGCCTACTCGTTAATACCTCCTGCCGCCTTGGATACTTCCCAGGCCGCCCGGGTATATTTAAACTGAGTGCTGGTCCGGTAAGTATCATAGGCCAGGCGATAATCATCAATCAGATGTTCGGTAAAGGGTAGATCACACTTTTCAAAGAACTTCTCCCAGCCGATCCTTTCCGCCCAGTCGCCAATGCGCTCATACTTTCTGGCTTCAGCGGCATAAACTTCAATGATCTTCTTGACGGTGGCCACCACTTCTGGGAAGCGGGGGAAATTGTTGGGCAGCCAGGGGACGATTACTTTGGAGAACTTGGGTTCGCTGATACGGTTGGATATCTTGCCGCCGGCCAGGACGGCCACGCCATCGCCCAGCTTATCGGCAATGGGCAAAGCGGGGCACATGGTATAGCAGTTGCCGCAGAACATGCAGCGTTCTTCTTTAATCTTAATCGTTTTCCTCCCGTCTTCCGTTTTTCCAGGCGACAGGGCTCCCACGGGACAGGCGGCTATGGCCAGGGGGATTTCGCAGATCGAGTCGATATTATCGTCCACAATGGGCGGTTTGCGATGGATGCCCAGCAGGGCGATATCCGAGCAGTGCACAGCCCCGCACATGTTCAAGCAGCAGGCCACAGATATCCTGACGTGGGCCGGTAAAGTCATCCCGGTAAAGTAGTCCATGAGTTCGTCCATGATAGCCTTGACCATGGAGGAAGCGTCGGTAGCCGGGGTATGGCAGTGAATATAACCCTGGGTATGGACAATATTTGTTACCCCTGCACCCGTACCGCCGATGGGGTATTTGTAACTCCCCGTGATATATTTTCGGCTTAAAAGGTCCTTTTTCAATGCCTCTACCTTTTCATAGCTGGTGACCATGAATTCGATGTTATTGCGGGTGGTGAAACGAACATAGCCGTCACAATATTTATCGGCAATATCGCAGATCTCACGAATATTTTCGGCCGTCATAAAACGGGAGCCACCGCATCTTACGGTAAAAACCTTGTCTCCGGTTTCGGAAACATGGACCATAATGCCCGGCTCTAAGATGTCATGGTAAAGCCATTTACCATAATTCTTTTGAATGACCGGCGGGAAAAACTCCCAGAAGTGCCGGGGGCCAATATCGGTAATCCTGTTTTCCGTCGGTTTCTCCGGATTGTATTTACCAAAACGCTCTTGAGATAACGCCATGTTGCCAACCTCCTTCTATCGTTTATGCCGCAGCCGGTAATCTTTGATATCGCGCTTCCATCCGCCGGGCACGTCTTCTTCCTTCCAGAATATATACGGGTTGGTACGCGGCATTTTAACCATCTGCGGAGCAGCCGGGACGCCGATAACCTCCAGGAACCTGGGCAGCCCTTTACGCTGGATCAGTTCACCCAGACGCTCGCGGTTCTTGCCTTCTTCAATCCACCAGTCCCAGACCTTCTCGAGCAGCTCTTTAATGTTGTCATAGGGTGGCTCGGCTTTCATAAAAGGAACGGTCAATACCGCCAACTGGGCGCCCTCCAGGATCGGCGCCTTGGCCCCAAAGAGGACGCTGACGCCCGTGTCGACGCCGGGCCTTAAAGCCCTGGGCATGACATTGATGCAGTGCATGCAGCGGTTGCATTCCTGGTTATTGATTACCAGCTTGCCGTCCTCCATGGCCATACAGCCGGTCGGACAGAGGTCAATAACTTCCTTCTGGATATCGAACTTTCCCCAGTCGCGACCGCTGTGGGCGCCGCCGTTGGGCTGAATTTCACCCCTGATATAAGCCTGGACTGCTTCCTGGTCGATGCGGATGTTGTCCCGCCAGGTACCAATCAAGGCCATGTCAGAACGGGCGATGGAAGCCACACAGCCGTTGGGACAGCCATCAATCTTGATCTTGAATTTATATGGGAAAGCCGGACGGTGCAGCTCATCCTGGTAATGGGTGGTCAGCTCATAGCACAAATTCTGGGTATCGATGCAGGCGAATTCGCAGCGGGCTTTGCCGATACAGCAGGAAGGCGTGCGCAGATTCGAGCCCGAGCCGCCGAGATCCTGGTCCAGTTCATGAGTCAGGTCGTAAAAGAGGGGTTCTAACTGTTCGGTGGTGGTACCCAGCAGGATGATGTCACCGGTGGACCCGTGCATATTAAAAATACCGCTGCCGCGGAATTCCCAGAGATCGCAAAGGGCTCGTAAAAAGTCAGTTTTATAAAATTTGCTGGCCGGTTGATTGACGCGTAAGGTATGGAAATGGGCGACGGAAGGATATTTTTCGGGAACATCGGAGTAGCGCCCGATAACGCCGCCACCATAACCAAAAACGCCTACAATGCCGCCGTGTTTCCAGTGGGTTTCCCCGTCTACAAAAGATAATTCCAATTGACCAAGCAAGTCGTCCACTACGTCCTGGTCAATCATCATACGATCTTTAGGGAGTTTCTTGCGGCGCAGGGCTTCCCGTTTAGCGTCGGTGACAAAGCTGGGCCACGGCCCCTTCTCCAGCTCTTCTAACATAGGAATGTCATGTTTGATTTTGAAATCCTTAAGCTCTTCTTCCGAGTAGTTATGCAGTTCTTCGTCCGTATAGATGCGTAACTCTTCATATTTCAGTTCTTTTTGTGGCTGCTTTGGTTTAAAATCCATTAGCAATACCCCCTTTATTGGTTTGTTTTAATCCGTGCCCGCTGCGGGAGCCAGGTTTTAAGTAGGGACAATACTAATTGGCAGGGATCTAACTTCGCCTCCTTCCTGGCAATGCATTTGATAGAACTCGAGGGGGCAAAGTGTTAATTATATCGTTAGCGTTCCCCGGCCGAGACTGCAAAGAATAGTTAACACAATCCCAAGTCTATTTTTAAAATGCCTTTTTGGGCGTTTTTACACCAGGAAAGGATACTCCTCCCGTCGCACCTTTGCCCCTTTCTTCGCAAGAATGCTAAACTCCTATCTGGCCGAAGGAACCATTTTTGCTATTTATAAATTTAGTTCGCTATTTCTCTTAAAATTCCTGCTGCCGGCCGAAATTTTTTCTTCATTCCTAACTAGAAGCAAAAAAGGCAGGCTAAAAGCCTGCCGCCAGGTATTAACCTGCTACAGCTGGTAAGTATAGAGGTTAGTTCGGTTTTAGTCATGACCACTTTCCTATTTATCACCCGGGCTGAGGAGGGTTACTGGTCCCGGCGATTAGGTTATTACCCATGACGATACAGGTCATGGCAAGACTGTTATCTGGCCCGGCCCGGCTTCCACTTCCCCGATAATCCCGGCCGCCGTGACGCCGCGCTCCATTAAAGCCGCCATCAGGTCCCCCGCCTTATCTGCAGCTACGGCAATTAACAACCCGCCTGATGTCTGGGGATCGTAGAGAATGTCCTGAAGTGCTTCCGGTACGCCGGGAGCTATCCTTACATCCTTTTCAACATAATGGCGGTTATTATAGGCACCGCCCGGCACCAGTCCCATCGCGGCAAATTCCCTGGCCTGCGGTAAGACCGGGATGGCATGAGCATGGAAAACCAGGTTAACACGGCTCCCCCGGGCCATTTCCATGCCATGTCCCAGGAGGCCAAAACCGGTAATATCGGTGCAGGCGTGGACCCCGACAGCCACCATGGCCGCCGCAGCTTCCCGGTTCAGGGTGGCCATCCAGCGGCTGACCTCTTGCGCCACTTCCGGTGTTGCCATTTCCGCTTTAATGGCGGTAGTAATAATTCCTGTACCCAGGGGCTTGGTGAGAATTAGTTTATCCCCCGGCCGGGCACCACAGTTGGTAACTATCCTGTCGGGGTGGACAACGCCGGTTACAGCCAGCCCGTACTTGGGTTCCTCATCGTCGATGCTGTGGCCGCCTACCAGGACGGCCCCGGCCTCCAACACCTTGTCGGCCCCGCCCCGCAGGATCTCCGCCAGGACGGCAATATCCACCTTCTTGCTGGGGAAGGCTACGATATTCATGGCCGTAAGGGGTGTACCGCCCATGGCATAGACGTCGCTCAGAGCATTGGCCGCAGCTATCTGGCCGTAGAGATAAGGGTCGTCGACAATGGGTGTAAAAAAGTCAATGGTCTGGATAATGGCAAGGTCGCCCGTTAAGCGGTAAACGCCGGCGTCGTCAACGCTATTCATTCCCACCAGGAGGTTGGGATCATCCATCACTGGCAGGTACTGCAGTACTTGATTCAGGGTCCCCGGACCCATTTTGGCCGCTCACCCGGAACTGCAGGAAAGCTGGGTCAACTTGGGATTTTCTATCCTGGGGCTCAACCCGCAAGCTTTATCAGCTTGTCCCATTATTTCGCCCTCCTTTCTTCTCTTATTTTATCAGCTTTCAGACGTGCCATGTATGACAAAAAGGCATAATAAAAAGGCCCTTATGGGCGCAGTAAGGTGAACGTAGTCAAGGTCAGGGGGAAAGCAAATACACCTATGCTCTAGAACCTTTTTTCCGAATCAGGTAGCTGTAATAATCGTCTCTTATTTCTTTCCTGACAATAGTATGCCCGGCCTGCTGGCACCAGGCTGGTAAATCGAATTCCGAGGCCAGATCATCTACCCATACTTCCAGCATGTCCCCGGGTTTAAGTTTTTGCATTTGTTTGGCCGTGGCCATCAACGGGCCGGTACAGTTCATACCCCGGCAATCAAGTACTTTCCGGGCCACTAAGACTCTTCCTCCCGTGAGTTGCCCTGCAGGAGCCTGATGAGGTTGAGCACAAGATTGCGCTCTTCTTCTGTACTACGGCTCAAAAAGCGACGTATTTCTTGATACTGGTCTTCGGCAGCCGTACTTAAAGGACGCCGGTTTTCGTTCAATGAATGTAGGAAATCAAGGAGACCCCGGATCTCCACTTCGCCCCAGTCGGCCAGGGCGCGGACAACTTCCTGGAGAACCGGGCGTCGCAGGGCCTCCCGGACGTCGGCCGGCAGGCGATAACCTAGGTATAAATCTTCCTCTTCTTCTTCCATGAGGAAATAGCAGGTTGATACTCCCAGGGCTTCGGCCAGGCTGCTTAAAGTTGCCAGGGAGGGCTGAATGCGGTCCGTCTCGATCTGGCCGATAAGGCTGTGGGAAATGCCTATCTGCTGGGCCAGTTCCTTCTGGGTCAGGCCCATCTTTTCCCGCAGGCGCTTTAATTTATTACCCAGGGTATCCTCCTGGCTGGAACGCAAAAGGGAACTGGGTGAAACCTCCAGGACGGCAGCCAGTTTCTCTAAAGTTTTTAAAGAGGCTGTCGAACGCGAGCGCTCGATCTCGCTGATATGGGCCAGGGAGACGCCGGACCGGCGGCTTAATTCGCTCAAGGTTATCCCTTTCTGCTCTCGCAGGCGCCTTAGCCTGGCCCCCACGGTATTTTTATCCTTATTCCCATTTTCCTCTGTAAAGTAACTAATATCAACATCGAAAATACCGGCTACTTCTGTCAGGGTGGCCATGGAGAGACGCCTGGTCCCCTTTTCTACCTCGGCCATACAGTCCGGGGCAATATCCAGCCGGTCGGCCAACTCTTCCAAGGATATGCCCCGCTCTTCCCTTAACTTCTTTAACCTTTCCCCTATCGTCATCCAAATGCTCCTCCTTATTTCCCTCGCAATGCTACCGTTTATTTTTCTTTTTACCTGCTACCTGCTGCCAGGCCTACCAGATTGGCGGCCCACTCGGGGTGGGTGGGAGCATAGAGATGGTTGTATCCGGCCAGGACCCTGTTATAAAGGATGCCGTCCACCCGGCCGTCAATACCAAAGCCGCGCTGGACCCGGTAAAGGAAACCCACGGCCTGGCGGTCCAAATTTATTACCCGGGAATGATGGAACTCATGACCTTTAATGATGCTGCCCCGGCTAAAGAAGGGATTTTCCCCTTCCACCAGCATTGTTGTGTAGCCATGTCCCTGAGGCCGGGAGGACATGGTAACATCAAAGGGTAATGCGCCGCTCATTTCATACCAGCGCCCCTGGTAATTAAGACGCCTGGCCAGGTACATCAGCCCGCCACACTCGGCATACACGGGCATTCCTTCGGCTATGGCCCTTTTTACTGCCTGGCGCAGAGATACGTTGGCCTCCAGCCGGGCGGCAAAAATTTCGGGAAACCCGCCCCCTATATACAGCCCTTCAATGCTCGGGAGCTTTTCATCCTCCAGGCTATTTACAGGCACCACTTCCGCGCCGGCCTGCTCCAGGGCCTCCAGGTTTTCCGGATAATAAAAGGTAAAGGCGCGGTCGCGAAAAATACCCAGGCGTACCCGCCGTAAAGGCGGCTGCTGCCGCTCCGGGCCGGGAGGTAGGTCCGGAACCTGGCTGGCAATGGCCAGTAGGGCGTCCAGGTCAACGTTTGCAGCTATGGCCGCCCCTGTAGCCGCCAAAGCGGCATGGATGCTCTCGTTTTCTGCGGCCGGTATCAGCCCCAGGTGGCGGTCAGGAATAACAAAATCCCTTTTTTTAGATAGGGCTCCCAACACGGGTAAGCCGGTATAGTGTTCAATGGAGCGCCGCAACATGTCTTCATGACGGGGGCGGGCTACCTGGTTTAAAATAACACCCGCTATTTTTACCCGGGGATCAAAATTTTGAAAACCTTGTACCATGGCTGCCGCACTCCTGGTCATGCGGGCGGCATCGATAACTAAAACAACCGGGCATCTAAGGGTACGGGCAATGGCCGCCGTGCTGTTGCTCCCTTCCAGGTCCAGGCCGTCAAAGAGCCCCATAGCCCCTTCTATTAACCCCAGGTCGGCCTCCCGGCAGCTGACGCTGAAATGTTGCTCCAGCTTTTCCGGCGGGAGAAAATATAAATCCAGGTTGCGGCAGGGACGGCCAGCGGCCAGGGTCAGCCAGCTCGGGTCGATGAAATCCGGCCCTTTTTTAAAGGGCTGCACCACCAGACCCCTTTGCCGCAAAGCAACAATTAACCCCAGGGTAATGGTTGTTTTTCCTGAGCGCCCGTGAGGCGCTGCTATTACCAGGCGCACGCCTCCCTTACCTCCCCCTAATAGCGAAAATGCAGGTCGCGGCGGAAATTTGTTTGGGGGAACCGTTTGTCTCCCAGTTCCTCGACTGCATCGGCGCCAATGGTTTCCAAAAATTTACTCCAACCTATACGTTCTATAAACCCGGCCAGCCTTTCGCCCGGTTTTCCTGCCCGGCGCCAGTAGTTGATGATGTCCTCAATACGATCAATAATGGCACTATATTCCAGGGGCCGGGCCGGTATCCGGGAAAAAACGACAGCCGCCATTTCGGGCCCCCTGTAGCCATTGCCGCCATGACCTCCTACAGCAATGGCCACGTAGCTTCTTTTCTTCAAAATAATGCCTTCTGGGGCCACCTGGACACAGGAAGTGCAACGCACGCAACGATCAGCATCAATGGTTACCAGAGTTCCCTTCTCAGCTTGCCAGGCCCGGATGGCTCCCGTAGGACACCAGGATATTAGGAGGCCAATGTCGATATTGGCGGCCAGGAAGCGTGCCTCATCAACTTCGGGTACGGATTCATACAGGCCTAAAATACCAATATCGGCTTCCACACCGCCGCCGCACTGGTTGGGACAACCACCAATAGAAATCTTTAAAGGAGCAGGCAGTTCTTGTTGGAAAAAGTCCCGGTAAAAGTGATCAGTTATAGCCTTGGCTATACTGGGGGCATCAACGGCGGCATTCTGGCAATGGACAAAGGAGGTACAGCATTTTACCTGGTGCAGGGACTTGCCCGTACCTCCTGCTGGGAAGCCGGCGGCTCGCAATTCGGCCAGGAATTTTTCCAGTTTTTCGGGCCTGACACCTACAAACTCAAATCCCTGGCGGCTCGTCCGGCGGCCGGTTAAAGCATACTCCCGGATCCAGCGCGCCAGCTGCCGCAAGGTGGTAGCGCTTAAGAGACCATTGGGGGGCAACAGGATGCGTACCGTTAACAGGGCGCTGCCATCTGCCGCCAGGTGACGGATAACGCCTGGTTGTAACATTTCATGCCACACCCAGCTGCCCTGGCGGGCCAGCAACCCGGCGGGTATTTCCCGGCGGTAGTCGGGCATGATGCCGGCCGGCAGATCAGGTGCGTTCACCCCGTCAGCCTCCTTTAGTTCGTAGTTTAAAATCCATTTCTTCTGGGACTTAAAAGGATCTGGGGCTCAGCCTTCAGTCCCAGTTCCTTGATAACCCAGAGGGGACCCACACGGGAGATAAAATCACCTACCCGTTCTTTCTTCCGGGCATTATCGGCCCAGAGTTCCAGGAAGGCACCAAAGAGATCGCCAATGGTTGTATAATCGTCATCCTTGATAGGGATAAAGGGCACTAGGACATAACCCACCATAGGACCTTGGGGACCCCGGTGACCATACTTACCCCCTGCCACCCAGGCCACACCTCGTTCCCGGCCGGGACGGATGGCCGGGCAGAGGTTGATGCAAACCATACAATGCCAGCATTTGTCCGGGTCTATCGCCAGGGTGGAGCCCGTCCATCTCAAGGCTCCCGCCGGGCAGGCCGAAAGTAGCCCGGTCAAGTCACCACCGGCCTCCTGCCAGGTAGCCAGGACTTCGCTGTTTATTTGCGGCAAATCACGGTACACGCCAATAAAGGAGTGGTCCTTTTGCATCATGGCCCGGATGCAGTCATTGGGGCAACCTGCCACTCCACTTTTCACCTTTTGAGGGTAACCAGGGTATTGCTGTTCATCAATAAAACGCTGTCCCAGGTAGGTTGCCAGGGCCGGAGCATCAACCAGGGCCATATCGCACCTGGCCGGGCCGCAGCAGGCTGTTAAGCAGCGCAGATCATTGCCAGTAGAACCGACATCCAGGCCGGCAGCGTTCAATTCCCCGACCATGGGAACCATTTGTTCTCTTGTGGTATAAATTTCAATGGTACCGCCGCTGGTAAAGTGGATAAGGCCTTTACCGTAGGTTTCCGCACAAGCAGCTAATTTTTCCAAAGTCTCCGCCGATAGCCACCCTCCTGCCGGCTGCAGGATGCGAAGATAGGCCGATTCCTCAATTATATCCGGCCGGCTACTGTTACGTACCCCTACACCGGAAGGTAATTCCGGTATGTTAATGTACCCGCCATGGCCGAAAGCAGATTCCCCTGTGGCAAGACCGTGTTCATACATGGCCAGTGGATAGTGACTAGTGCTTAATTCCCGGACATGGCTGGGGGAACACCCGTTTAAAAGCTGGCGGCAAAAGGGAAACTCCTGGCTGACCTCGGGCAAAATTTAACACTCCTTTGGCATGGGCAGGCCGGTAATCTGGCTGATTTCGCCAATGGGATTACCCGGGAAAAGTTTATAAATCTGCTTTTTATCCAGGCCGCTCAGTTTAATCAGGTTACGCAAGGTACAGATGGTTCGATGCTGATCATAATACTCATAGCTAATAGCGATCAATTTCCAATGGTCTTCATTTAAAATAATACCCCTCTCCCTGGCCCGGGCAGCAATTTCTCTTTTTTTATCGTCTGGCGGCAGCACCTTCTACCATCCTCCCCGGATTGATATAAAGGCCAGCACTGGCGCGCTGGCCTTCTCTGATTATGCTTGCTTTACACGCAACCGGTCGGCTTGGGCAAACCGGCAATCTTACAGGCCCCTTTGGCCGGGCCGCTGGGGAAGAGATCGTAGATCTCTTTCAGGCTGAAACCTGTTTCTTTGCAAAGCTTGCGGATCATGGGGGCAATGCCAAACTGCTGGTAATACTGGCGCAGGTAGTTAACTACCTTCCAGTGGTTCTCAGTCAGCTCGGTTACCCCTTCGGTTTCGGCCAGGGCTTTGGCTACGGCCTCATTCCACTTGCTGGGATCGGCAATGAAACCGTCCTCATCAACTTCAATTTCGATGCCACCAACATTAATTGCTGGCATGGCCAACACCTCCTGCTAGATTTTATTATACCTGTACCTTTGTATTTAGGCTACAGGCTAATAACCCCATGTTTGTAAGAAAAACGGCAGGTTTTAACGCACCAGGGCGTTGGCGACCAGTTCGCTAACGCCGGCGAAACGTACCGGCAGCTGATAGTAATTGATGATCTCGCGAAACTGGCCCTTGCAGTTGGAACAGGCCAGGGCGATGATACTGGCCCCTGAAGCCTTTAGCTGCTCGGCCTTGAGCTTGCCGTAGGTTTCCATACGGAATTTGCGGAAATCACCCTTTTCCATGATAGCAAAACCGCTGCCGCCACCGCAGCAAATACTCATTTCCCTGTTGGGCGTCAGTTCACGAAAATCCTTGCAGCACGCTTTAAGGATCCGCCGCGGCTCTTCATACATCCCCCCCAGGCGGCCCAGCTTGCAAGAATCATGGTAGGTAACTGGTTCCGGGTTTTTCTCCGGATCAACCTTAATCCGCCCTTCCCGGATCCATTCATCTTCCAGCTCCAGGATGCTCTTGACCTCAAAGGGCCTTTCCTCTGGAGGAATGAGCCTTAACATTAAATACTTCAGCGCTTCAAAGGCATGGCCGCACTCGCCCACCACCAGGGTCTTTATACCCAGTTTCTTTGCTGTTTCTACATGGGCTTTAACAATTGTAGTAAACTCCGCATCGCTATAGAATACTCCATAATTAACCGCATCGTTAACACCTTTCGCCGGTGAATTTAAGGTCCAGTCAACGCCGGCGGCATCCATAACCTCAGCCGCACCCATAACCGTCTCGGCAAAGGCCAGATAGTCACCGGCATTATGCATGAGCAGATATTCGGCGCCCTCTTTATCAACGGGTATTTTAACTTTATAACCCTTTGTATCCTCAATTTCTTCCTCAAGAAATTCAATCATATCCAAAAAGGCGTTGGCCGGTGTACCGGTGGCATTACCGAACTTTATCTGTTTCTGGGTCCCGTTTTTCTTGAGCTCGTCAGGAGCAATATCAATAGCGTCAAAGATCTTTCTGGCCTCCCGGACAATCACGCCGTTATCAATGGCTACCGGGCAGACGTAGGCACAGCGCCGGCAAATGGTGCAGCGGTAAACGTTTTCGGCCATGGCATTGAGCTTTTCTTCCGTCAAGTCCTCCGCTCCTACTAATCCGGGAAAAAGCCTGCCAGGCAGGGTAAAGTAACGCTTGTAGACCTTGCGCAACATATCGGAACGGTAAACCGGATGGTAGATATCTTTCTTCCCACTGGCCAGATAAACCGGGCAGACCTCGGCGCAGGTGCCACACTTCATGCAGGTATCCAGGGATAAAGTATAGGGCAACCAAAAGGTCCAGTTATCCCTTTGTTGGAGGGATTTCTTCATGGCCTGCAGGAATTTTTCTACCCGCGGCTCGTCAGGTCGCAGAGTTTCATCGGAAAGTACCCGGTAGTCGTCAAAAACTTTACGCATTATTCCACTTCACCCCACTTAACCTTATGATAGGTAAAATACTTGACGGCAAAGTGAGCCATACGGGTAAAGGGGAGGTAGATCATAAAAAGCCACAACAATAATAGAAAGACAAGATAGCTTCCCGGCAAGGGTAAGTGGGGTTTGAAGGTTAATAAGCTGATAAAATAATTCCTGAAAGCAAAATCACCTAGTGCACCACTGGCCAGAGCAGCAAGGGCTAGCAGGAAGATAAAAAGCAGGTTCAAGTATTCCACCGGCGTTGATATCTGACGCAGTCCGGGAACAAATAACCGGAATAAAAACAACAGGCAGGAACCGGTCAGGGTCAATATACCGCCTGCCACACCAAGATAAATGGCGACTGGCGCCCCCACCAGCAGGAAAAACAGCCAGAAAACTACTGCGTAAATACCCCAGTGCATCACCAGGGAAGGAAACCACAATTTAAGGTTATGGTGGAAAAGGCTGCGAAGGGTGAAAACCTCTGCCAAAAGCTCGCTTAGTTGACCCCCGAGGGTATGCGGGTAAGGAAAAAGTTCCCAGTGCAGGTTTACCGGAGCTTTAAGCCAGCAGGTTACTTTATAACCCAGGCCAAAAACCAGGGTGGCGACAGCTATATACGGTAAAAAACCTCCGATGAATGATTGCCAGAAATCCATAAACTGCCCTCCTTAAAAATCTTGCTACCCTGCATGTCTACGTTCACGCAAGTACGACTATGATATTTATAAAACTACGTTAGTTATTATGCTATTTATTTCGCTATTGAGGGCAGTTTTCCTGCTGCCGGCAAAAAAATTTTTGGTATTTATAAAAAGAGCTCAAGGCCCCGGCATTCCCGGACCTTGAGCTTAAATTTTTTTCCAATTACCAGATAGATCTAATCTACCCTTAGACAATGGTATGGCTTATCCACAAAAGAACTAGTAACAAGACAATCCCTAAACCAAGGCTGTAAGAGATTAGCCTTTTTTCAATCGGCATTAAATCGAACCATTCTTCTTCCTGTTGCATCAAGCGTTCCTGTTCGGCCATTTCTGTTACCTCCTTTTCAGGGCTATGCTTATGCTACGGTCGGGGGAGTTATACCGTGGAAGAAAAGCCAGGAAATCACGAGACCAATCCAGATAATAAAGCCAAACAGGCAAACAACATACACTACAGCCAGCTTGCCCATACCTTCTTCCCGCAGTTTCCTGAAATTAGACATTAAGCCGATGGTGAAGAACGTCAGGGCGAAGAAAATACCGCGGAAAGCGTCCGCCTGGCCGACCCCAGCCTTTAACAGTTTTAACGTATCGCCGCTAGCGCTGGCGCCGATAAGCAGGACGATGATAAAGAGCCCCGCGTAACCCAGGACGAATTTCGGGAACCGCAGCCAGATTTCGCCTGCGTTCACCTTTTCGCCTTCACGCCGGTCAATCTTGACAGACCATACAATTGCCAGGATAAAGGCCCAAATGGCAATAAAAATATCGATGAAGACCTTTACCGTAGTGGTGGTCATCAGCATCCAGCCTTCCTGCCACTTGGTCCCCAGCACGCTAATAGCTTTGCTCCTGATAAGTGCATCCACCATGGCACCGCTTGCCGCCGCTGCGCCGTCCGTCTTAACGGCCAGGCCCATCCAGGCGCCGGCTACCATGGGTTCCTTGTAGAGCCAGGCCTGGGCGGCAAAGGGCAGGATGATGAGCTCAACGACTGCAAAAATAATGACCAGGGAAGAAACAATAATGGGGACTACCGGGCGGGCCTTAATGGCGCCACCGGTGGCAATAGCAGCGGAAACACCGCAGATGGAAATACCTGATGCCAAGGGGGCGGCCCATTCGGGGGTAAACTTAAAGTATTTCCTGGCGATAAAGTAAACCAAGGGCCAATAAATCAGGTAGGCTTCGATGATGGCGCAGAGCCCCCGGAAAACCACCTGGGCTGCCAGCCCGGTTGATTGCAGGGCAGCAAGCCCAATTTTGGCGCCAAGAATAACGATCGCCGTTTTAATATACCATTCAGGTTTGGTAGCTTCTTGAAGAAATCTTGTAAATCCCGGGAAGAAGTTGCCAATGATTAACCCAACAATTAGTGCCACAATAAAACCTGCTTCACCGGTCAATCTTAATGCCCAGCCAATTTTATACTTCTCGAATTGGTCCGGTGTTGCGGCAATGTAAGCATAATGGCCAATTATCCAACAAACATACGTAATCCAAAAGATAATGGTGAACCCTGCAATGAAGCGCCTAACATTGCCCCCCATTGCTGAAATGCCGATGCTCAGGACAATAGTTAAAAATAGATAAGTAAGAATCAATGAGGCAAAACCGGAAAGACCTTTAGCTGCCACAGGCGTGAGGGCTTTGGAGAAATCTAGCCAGACATTTGTTTTGACGACCCAACCAAGCACATCGGAGCCAGTTAATTTTAGTAGTCCCAGTAAAAAGATAAACAACCCAAGCCATACTGCCCACCAGTCTTCGCTTTTTAAAAGTGGGGAGCGCGCCCCTTTAGCCTCTTGAGACATCTTATTCCCCCCTAAAAAATTGTTTTCTTTAATCTGTTTGCAATAATCCACCCCTTGCTTTCCTTAGCTCCTTATGTATCACCTCCTAGCGCTCATTCTCACCTTCACTTATTCTTGCTTTCACCCCCCTCCACGCGTTAACAAGACCATCTTTAAAAGAGAAAACAATACCTCTTGTGTTATAAATTATATTTATCTATTGCAAAGTAATATACTAAAACTTAACACCTACAATAGTCTTATTATGTAGATCATCCTTGTTCTAACATTCTCTTTATCATTAGCTATTATTAAATTATATTTCGCCAGCATTGAGCATTTTCCTGCTGGCAGAAAAGATTTTTTAAGTTAAAAATAAAAAAAGAGCACCCACTGAATTCGGGTGCCAGTAATAACGAACAGCCGCCGCTATTCTCCCCAGGAGATATTACCGTCGTTTTTGATATAATAAGCCAGGCGCTGGAGGTCCAGGTTATAGTCAGCGTTGTAGACCAGTACATCTTCCGGGACGCTCAAAGTAATGGGCGCGTAACTGAGAATGCCCTTAATACCGCATTTAACCAGTTCATGGGCCACTTTCTGGGCTTCTTCTGCCGGTACGGCCAGCATGGCGATTTTTATCCCATACTCTTTAATAACCCCCGGCATATCCTCCATGGGGCTCACTTGCCGTCCCCCGACCTTCTTGCCGATTTTCTCCGGGTCCCGGTCAAAGACGCCTACCAGGTTAAAATGCCGGCCATATTTCCGGTTGTGCTCAGCCAGGGCCATACCCAGTTTACCAGCCCCGACCAGGATAAAGGGCCACTCCTTGTCCAGACCGAGGATGCGAGCGATTGCTTCTTTCAGGTAGGTTACGTTATAACCCACGCCGCGTTTACCCAGCTCGCCAAACCAGGCCAGGTCTTTACGGATTACCGAAGGGTCGACTCCCACCCTGACTCCCAGTACCTGGGAAGAAATTTCTTCTATCCCGTGCTCTTCAATTAAATTGAGGCAACGGTAATAAAGGGGTAAACGGTCAATAGTTGACCGAGGTATTTTAATCCGAAAAGGCATTGTCTCCTCCCTCGCTTTTCTTCATCTGGGGTTGATTATAGCATTAATTACCTGGCCTGGTAGCGGGCTACTGCCTGGTTGTGTTCGGCCAGGGTACGACTAAAATAATGGGAACCGTCCGGTTTAGCGACAAAGTATAGATAATCTGTTTTAGCCGGTTTTAAGGCCGCAAGGAGCGAGGCCCGGCCCGGATTGGCAATGGGTCCTGGCGGCAGGCCATTAACCCGGTAGGTATTATAAGGGGAATCGATCTCCAGGTCCCGGTAAGTAAGTACGGGCTTGGGTTCAGGTAATAAATATTGTACCGTGGGATCTGCCTCCAGGCGCATACCCCGTTTGAGGCGGTTAACATATACACCAGCAATGATAGGCCGTTCAGCATCAACCCTGGCTTCCTTTTCTACGATGGAAGCCAAAGTAACGATCTGCCTGGTATTTAAGTCCAGGGCCGGGTCTTTCTCCTGGCTAATTTCCTGGTAAACCTCGTTAAAGCGTTTGAGCATCATCAGCACTATCTCCTCTGGCGGCGTCCCCATGGCTACCCGGTAGGTGTCAGGAAACAAAAAACCCTGGACGTGTTCCGGGCCAGAAGGCAAGCCATGCAAAAAATCAAAGGGATAATCCCGAGCTGCAGCCTGCAGGAAATCCTCCTTCCGGGCCAAACCTTTCTGCTGTAGCAAGGAGGCTATTTGCCGTACAGTATATCCTTCGGGAATGGTAAATTCAATCTCCTGGACCTTGCCCGCAGCCAGCAGCCGGATGATTTCCGGCAGGGAAAGGCCGGGGGATATTAAATAGTAACCTGGTTTTAGGTGCGTGTCCAGGCCGGTAGCCATGGTTACCAACCGGAAGGCCAGTGGGCTCTTGATTATCCCCAGGCTGGTAAGAGTGCTGGCGATGGTGGCCGAACTTGATCCTGGCGCAATGTATACCTCTATGGCCGGGGCGCCGGGCTGCACCGGGGCCAGCAGGGTCATGAAAAAATACCCGCTCCCGCCCAGGAACAAAATAATTAGCACCAGGGAAAAAATTAACCGGCGGCGCCAGGTCTGCCAGAAAGCTAGATTATAGCTTGTTTCCAGCTCTTCCCCCATAATAGCCCTTTTTTCTCTCCCTAATTATTTTTTTCATTATATCAAGATCCGGTGAAATGCACAACAGTTTCCTCTGGTTGCCCGCGGCGGACGACCCGTGGTAGCGGAGGGTATAAATCCTGGGAGACAACCTCTTGCCGCCCTTCTTTTCCCTGCTGGTGGAGAATCCTGATAACCCTGGTCCGGAAACCCGATTTTCCTTCCTGTTTAACTTCCACCTTTTCGGGGGGCCAGTTGGGGACTATTTCCACTTCTTCCGGTGGGGGGATTTTTTCAATTACCTGGCTCACCACCTCAGCGGCAGGGGCTTCCTCGGCGGCATAAAAGGTCATTGTCAGCTTATCATTATCCACCCGGGCCTTCAACCAGTACCAGAAGGGAGTATCATTGCGGATTTTAAGATCAATCAGGCCATAGGCGACGGTGGCATCCCGCCCCGGCGGCACATAACCTATGGCCAGACCATGGGGCTGGCGCTCGACGACGGTTAACCCGGCAGCCAGGGCGGCATTATAAAGGGTTGACGACACCTGGCAGACACCACCGCCAATGCCGGGTACAAAGTTACGATCTTCAATAACCAGGGCTTCCCGGTAGCCACGTTCTATGGTCCGCGGCCCCACTGCCTGGTTAAAGGAGAACTCGCCCCCCGGCGGTATCCAGGTACCATCCAGCGTGCTGGACGCCAGCCGGATGTTGTGGGTACGGCCGGTATCGGATGGATTAAAAACGGTAGTAAAAGACCCGGTTGCTTTTTCAATTTTCCGGGCTGCCAGTGCATCTGTAGTCAGTTGTGGTTCAACACGGTTCAAGGGAATGTCGATTACTTCTCCCCGTGATCGCTCTGCCAGGCGTCTCATGAAGGTCATGGTATCCACTTGCCAGCCGGCCTGCCCGGGTATTAAGTAGGGTTTACCGTTACTATCTATTTCCAGGCGCGCATCTACTGGCTCTTTCAAGATATCAGTGCCCAGGCGCTTTAATTCTGCCAGGAGTCGCTCCTGTTCCCACTGATATACCGGCTCCAGCCGGCGCCGGTTTGATGCGAAAACAGACAGGCGTTGCTTTAAATTTCCGGTCCGGCCCATGGCCCAGGCCCGGGACAGGGTAGCCTCAATATCAATTTTCATCCCCAGGGTCCGGGGAGTAGTTGTTACCAACCTTTCGCCCAGGCGCAATTTAATTTCCCGGTCCAGAATTTCCGTAGCCATCTCCATTATTTTTAAACGGGCAGCACCCGGCGTCATCCCTCCGATTGGCCAGCCGGCTACGGTTACGCCCGGGAAAATGCGGCCGGAAAAATACATTCCCCTTACGGTCAGGCCGGCCGCTCCCAGCAGAAAAATTAAAAATGCTGCCAGTTTCCACCTGACCATGGGCCCACTTCCCGTAAACACTTTTAAAACATAATATGCTTCCTGCCGACTGGAGATACAAAGTAAATTTAAGGCAAAGCCCGCCAGTCTTCCTGGCGGGCTTTTTAGCTTCCCTATTCCTCTCCTTCGTCCACGGCATCTGCCCAGGCCTCAGCCACGCGTTGCCATTCATCTTCATCCTCAATCTCATAGAGGACCTCGTTGCCATCTTCATCCAAACCGATTTTTAGCACAATAGCTTCTGCTGCCTCGGTATCACTGGTTCCCACTGGTAACAGGATGGCATACTCGTCATCTTCGACATTGAGGATATCTACGACAACAAACTCATGCTCCTGCCCTTCATCATCTGTCAGGACGATGGTGTTTTCCTGGTCGGCCATGTCCTCACTCCTTTTTCCAGGATAGGCCTATCATACCCTATTTTGCCCCCGCCGGTCAAGGTATCCCTGTAAAATTATACTGGCCGCTACCTGGTCGACAACGGCCCGCCGGCGGCGGCGGGACAGGTCGGCCTCCAGGAGGATTTTATCAGCCGCTACGGTGGAGAGGCGCTCGTCATAGAGATGCACCGGCACTCCCAGTTCCGCCTCTAGCCTGGCGGCAAAGGCGCGGGCTTCTCCAGCACGGGGCCCGAAGGTGCCGTTCATATTGCGGGGGAGCCCGACCACCACCTCTTCGACGCCGTACCTGGCAACTAATTGCTTAAGGGCGTCCACATCGGCAGCCTTGTTTTTCCGGCGAATGGTGGTCACGCCCTGGGCCGTCCAGCCTAAAGGGTCGCTAACAGCCACGCCAATGGTTTTGCTGCCGACATCCAGTCCCATAATGCGCACTTCAAATCACCTTAAGGCAAAAATCGCGGCAGGCGCCGGCACAATAACCGCAGAGAATGCACTTATCCGGATCAACTACCGCCCGCCCGCCTTTAAGTTCCAGGGCTCCCTGGGGACAACGTTTGACGCATGACCCGCAACCCCGGCACCAGTCTTCAACCAGTAGCCGGCGGCTCCTCGCCTGAAGCCGCGCCAGCAGTTCCGCCGCCGGTTCCCGACCGTTAAACCAGGCGACATTCACCTCTACTTCCTCCAGGGATTGCATGCCAACAGCTACGGCATCAATGACCGGGGTGGCCAGGACAAACTCCAGGGCCTGCCGCGCTTGTGTTACCAGGTGGCCGCCGCCCAGGGCCTTCATGGCATAGATCCCCTTGCCGTTATCGTGGGCCAGGGTAATGGCGGCCAGCATCTCTTCCCTGCTGCCGTCTAGTATTCCCAGCCCCGCCTGATTGTACAGGGGATGGATAATATCGATTTCCGGCATTACAGCTGCCGCCCGCACCGCTGCTACAGCATGGGAGGATATACCCACGGCCCGTACCAGGCCGCGCGCTTTGGCTTCCAGGAGGTATTCCAGGGCCGGCCGGTGGCCGGCCAGGGTCAGGGGCGTTTCCTGCTCGTGGAGCAAAAAGATATCAATAACATCCCGGTCCAGCTCCCGCCGGGCCTCCTCCAGGCTCCGGGCCATACCTTCTGCCGTGTAGTCATAGGATTTGGTAGCCACCACCACCGGTTCCTGCCACCCCTGCAGGGCGGCCCGGATATGGGAGTAAGTGGCATAACACTGGGCCGTATCAATAAAGTTGACACCCAGTTCCAGGGCACGGCGGAGGAGGCTGGCCCCGGCAGCAATACTCAGGCTCGCCTGGAGCGGGCCTATGGTCAAGGAACCAAAACACAGGCGGGAGACCCTGATCCCGCTGGCTCCAAGGGTGGTGTATAACACGGTGCTAACTTCCTGAATATCTATTTCCGTATTTCATCCAGCTTTTTCTCCCAGTAAGCCAGCTTTTCTTCGGTACGGTTCAAAATCCGCCGATCCTGTTCAGTAAAGAAACCTCCTTCGGCCTTCGCCCTGGCTTCCTCCAGGTGGGCGCGCATAGTTTGGAGGCAGCGCTGGTAAAGCTCCAGGGCATAGGCCGCTCGTTCCCGCTCATGCCCCCAGCCCCCCTGCCAGTCACGCACCGCAGCCTTCAGGAGGTCAAATAACTTATCACCTTCGGTATAGAGGTTGACCGTCAGCTCCACATCCGACAGGGCCATGGGTATCATCCTCCCCTTATTAGGTTAAATAGTTCTTCAGCAACTCAGCGATGATCTCATCGCGCTCCACACGGCGAATCAAGTTGCGGGCCCCTTTATGGCTGGTAATGTAAGCCGGGTCCCCTGAGAGGAGGTAGCCTATCAACTGGTTTATGGGATCGTACCCCTTTTCCTTTAAAGCTGCCTGTACTTCCACCAGCACATCCCGGACCTTAACTTTCTCCTCTTTCTCTACTTTAAACATCATTGTTTCCTGCATGTCCCCGGACATTGCCTTCACCCTCCTTGCGGTTTCCCGCTTCTCTTAGCGAACCTGCTGGGCCACTACCTTAAGGCTATAAGCCAGGGCCTGGTCCAGCTTGCTCGGATCCTTGCCGCCGGCCTGGGCCATATCCGCCCGGCCCCCGCCGCCGCCGGCAGCAATTCGGGCCACCTCGCGTAATAAATTCCCGGCATGGACGCCCCGCTTCACCAGGTCTTTACTTACCATAGCAACAAAATTAACACGACCGTCATGCTGGGAACCCAGGACCACTACGCCTGAACCCATTTTGTCCCGCACTTTATCGGCCAGCTCTCGTAAAGCTTCGGAATCGGTTATATCTACCCGGGCCTGCAATACCGGTACCCCGGCTACTTCTCGCACCTGGTTCAGCAAATCTTTGACGGTGTAGGTGGCCAGCTGGTTACGCAAGCGGGCGATTTCCCGCTCCATTTCCTTGCCTTTCTCCAGGAGCTGCTGCACCCGCCCGGCTACCTGGAAGGGTGGTACTTTGAGCAAACCAGCGACAGAGGCCAGTTCCTGGTACTCCCGGCTTATCAGGTCCAGGGCGGCCGCACCCGTTACTGCTTCTACCCGGCGCACGCCGGCACCAATGCTGCTCTCACTCGTAAGCCGGAAAAGACCTACTTCGCTGGTGGAACGCAGGTGGGTACCGCCGCACAGTTCCAGGCTATAATCACCCATCTTTACTACCCGCACCCGTTCGCCGTATTTCTCGCCAAAGAGGGCCATTGCCCCCATAGCCTTTGCTTCCCGGAGGGAAGTCTCCAGGGTCGTTACCGGTAAACCGGCTAAAACCCTGGCATTGACCTCCTTCTCTATAGCCTTGAGTTCTTCTTCGGTTAAGGGAGCAAAATGGGTAAAGTCAAAACGCAGCCTTTCCGGTGTTACCAGGGAGCCGGCCTGGTTGGCGTGTTCACCCAGGACATTCTTTAAGGCCCGGTGCAACAGGTGGGTCGCGGTGTGATTCCTGGCCGTGGCCAGACGACGCTCCCTGTCCACCATGAGCTTTACTTCCTGTCCGGCAGCTAGCTTCCCGGCAGTTACAGCCACCTGGTGGACAATCTTCCCGCCGGGCAGGCGCCGGGTATCCTGCACACGCGCCTCACCGCCGGGCCAGGCCAAACTACCCTGGTCCCCCACCTGGCCGCCACCCTCCGGGTAGCAGGGTGTCCGGTCCAGGACGACATAGCCGCTTTCCCCCTCGTCCAGATAAGGAACTCGCTCGCTTTGTCGGATCAGGGCCAGGACTTTACCGGTGTCTTCCAGCCGCTCGTAACCGGTAAATTCTGTGCCGCCGATGTCGTCCAGGTTGCCGGCAAAGGCCATGGCAAATTCAAAAGCCTTTATATCTTCGCGTGCCGCCCGAGCTCGTTCCCGCTGGGCCGCCATGGCCTCTTCAAAGCCGGCCCGGTCTACTTTGAAACCCTTTTCGCCGGCAATTTCCTCCGTCAAGTCGACGGGAAAACCATAGGTATCATAGAGGGTAAAAGCTTCGTGGCCGCTGATGGTATCCCGGCCTTCCCGCCCGGCCTGCTCCATGATGCCGTTTAAGACCCGCATGCCATCATTTAAAGTTTCATGGAAACGCTCTTCTTCCTGGCGTATTACCCGTGCGATGTACTCCTGCTGCTCCGCTACTTCCGGGTAGGCCTGCCCCATAATATTGACCACCGTATCCACCAGGCGGTACAGGAAGGGCTCCTCCACCCCCAGGGCCTTGCCAAATCGGGCCGCCCGGCGTAAAATCCGGCGCAGGACATAGCTGCGGCCCTCATTCCCCGGTAAAACGCCGTCGGCAATGAGGAAGGTACAGGCCCGGGCATGATCGGCAATAACTCGGAAGGGGAAGCCGGCCTCCCCGCGATCGTAGGCCCGGCCGCTTAAGCCTTCCATGGCCTTGATTAAAGGCTGCAGGAGGTCGGTATCAAAATTGCTGTCCACGCCCTGTAAAATTGATGCCATCCGTTCCAGTCCCATACCGGTATCAATGCTGGGGCGAGGTAAAGGCGTTAAATTACCGCCGGCATCCCGTTCATACTGCATAAAAACCAGATTCCAGATCTCCAGCCAGCGGTCACAGTCGCAGGCCCCCAGGGCGCAGGGGTTGGAGCTGCAGGCATGCTCCGGCCCGCGGTCGTAGATAATCTCGCTGCAGGGACCGCAGGGGCCGGTATCGCCCATGGCCCAGAAGTTATCTTTTTCCCCCATGCGCACTATCCGTTCTGCCGGCACGCCGGCTACTTCCTGCCACAGCCGGTAGGCTTCATCGTCTTCCTTGTAGACTGTAATCCAGAGGCGTTCCGGCGGCAATTCCAGGATCCGCGTTAAAAATTCCCAGGCATAAGAAATGGCCTCGCGCTTGAAGTAATCACCAAAGGAGAAATTACCCAGCATTTCAAAAAAAGTATGGTGACGGGCGGTACGCCCGACGGTATCCAGATCGTTATGTTTGCCCCCGGCACGAACACACTTCTGGGCCGTCGTCGCCCGTTTAAAAGGGCGCCGGTCCAGGCCCAGGAAAACGTCTTTAAACTGTACCATACCGGCATTGGTAAAAAGCAGCGTCGGATCGTTTACCGGTACCAGGGAAGAACTGTGGACAATGGTATGACCCTTACCGGCGAAAAAGCTTAAAAATTTCTCCCGGAGCTCATTCCCCGTCAAAAAACGTCAACTCCTCGTCAAAACTAAACCTCGCCCCCGCCCCGGGGCGGTGAACGAGGTTCTCCCTGCTAAATTTTTCTACATTATACCTGAAGCGGCGAAGGTTGTCAATGAAGGTTCACGCTCCAGAAAAGGTATCCGGCCGTCATTTCCCGGCGGGAAAGGTAGCGGCCGTTCACCAGGTGGCCCTGGACATAATCGACAATGGCCCGGCGGACTGCCGGCGTCAGTTCCAGGTGGGGATAAAAGAAAATCTCCATTTCCTCAATGGCCTGGTCAGGCTCCAGTTCCCTGGTGCTTACCCATTGCTCCAGCTCCAGGGATGGGTTATATCCCCAGGCATAGAGGAGATGGAAAATATAGAGGACATCCGCCGGTATCCCTGGCATTTCTCCGCCAATGAGCTGCTGCCACAACTCCTTACGGCCGCTGATTTCCTGGCGCAAGTGGCCGGCCAGGAAACAGGCCCCCCGGGAAGCGGCGATCATTTTTCTTAAAGTGGCCGCATCCTTAATCCCCGGGCTCATGAAGGCCAGGACCAGGTCAAAGCTTCCCCGCCAGCCCTGTTTATCCAGGTCCACCTCCTCCCAGGTCATCTGGACCGGCTCAATATTGGTTATGCCCTCTTCTCCGGCCCGCTCCTTTAAAATGGCCAGCATTTCCTCTGCCGGGTCCAGAGCCACCACCCGCCGCGCCCGGCGGGCCAGGGGCAAAGCATAGTTGCCCGTACCGCAACCGATATCCAGGATCTCCAGGTCCCGGTCCAAACCGCCGTGGTGGCCCAGCCAGTGGAGGATCCGGGCTACCCTCTGCTTCCCCTCTTCCCCACCGGTCTGGCGGGCAAAATGGCCGGCGCGCCGGTTCCAGTAGCCGGTACCATCGCGATCCGGCCGGCGCCGGCCGTAGAGGGACTGCCGGCGCTCCTCCTGCCAGGACTCTTCCCAGAAATCGGCCCGCTGAAATAGGGGTAACTCCGTAGTAACCATCAATAATCACCTCTGCCCCTATTTTATCCCTCTGTCGTTATTTTTCCAGATGGAAAATTAAAGCCCCTCTGCCTTGTCCGGAGTAACCGGGGACGGGGGCTTTTAAAACCACCATGTAAAGCTTATTTCGCCAGCATCTCGCTCAAGACTGTTGGGAAGAAGGCGTAAAACTCGGTAGAGCGGACGACATCCTCAATAGGTACCTGGTCTAGGACGGAGTGGGCATATACCTCATCGCCCGGTCCGAAGCCGATGGCAGGGATACCGGCTTTGCCCATCCAGTAGGTACCATTGGTGCTGAAGACCCACTTGCCTACGCCTGTCGGTTGACCAAAAAGCTGCTCATAGGTTTTGAGGCCGGCCTTCACCAGGAGGTGATCCTCGGGTAAGGCCCAGGCCGGGAAGTATTTATCTACTTTAAAGACAAAGCCGGTGTAGCTGGGTTCATCAAATTCCAGCACTTCCACCACACCGCCGTGGGGTTCCGCCACTTTGCGCACCTGCTCCACGGCCATTTCCTGGGTTTCCCCGAAGGTAAGACGGCGGTCGATGTAAATAAAGCACTCATCGGGTAGGGCATTGATGGAAGGCGTCTTGCAATGAATATCAGTAACGGCAATGGAGCCCTTTCCCAGGAAGGGGTCCTCAATAAACTCGTCCCCCATCTGGCTGATACCCTTGATAATTTCCGCCATCTTATAAACAGCATTGATCCCGCGCTCGGGGGCGCTGGCGTGGCAGGTACGGCCCTTGGTGGTGACCTTCATCTCCACCCGGCCGCGATGGCCACGGTAGATATTCATTTTCGTCGGCTCGCCGATGACAACAAAGTCGGGCTTGATCTTGTCCGTGACCACCAGGGAGTTGGGGGCCACCCCATCGCAGATCTCTTCGATATTGCCGAAGTAATAAAGGGTGAAGTCGTGGGTCAGGCCCAGGTCCTTCATAATCTTGAGGCCGTACACCATCCCCGGGGTGGAATTCTTCTCATCACCGGCACCCAGGCCGTAGAAGATGCCGTTCTCTATTTTGCCCTTATAAGGGTCCCACTGCCACTGGTCAGAATCGGCTATATCAACCGTGTCGATATGGCTGTCGTAAAGCAGGACCTTCGGGCCGTTACCAATACGACCGACGATGTTGCCCATACTGTCCAGGAAGACCTCGTCAAAATCCAGCTTTTTCATTTCCCGGCCAATGCGCTCGGCCACTGCTTTGATGTCCCCGTTGGGGCTAGGAATGGCTACTATGTCCCGTAAAAACTGGATTATGTCCTCGCGGTGCCTCTCTACTTCCGCCTTAATCTTTTTAATAATTTCCTCGTGCATCTGATTTTCCTCCTTTTAGCACGGCTTAACTTGACTTTAATCGAGCTAGCATTTTTAACTTATAGTTAATTTATTTCCACGTTGAGAGCAGAATTCCTGCCGGTTAGTAAAATTTTAACTCCAAATTAACTGCCAACCAGGCGCGCCCAGATAAATTTTACCACAATGCAACCAATAGCCGTCAGGGGTACGGCCAGGAGCAGGCCGGTCACACCCCAGAGTTCGCCGCCGGCCAGGAGAGCAAAGATAATTACCAGGGGATGGAGGCCGACACTTTCACTTAAAATACGCGGAGCCAGTAAACTGCTTTCTACCTGCTGGACAATACCCATGACTACCAGGGCGTAAAGGGCCGTTTTTTTCGATTCCAGCAAGGTCAGGGCCAGGACGGGAACAGCACCGATTACCGGTCCAAAATAGGGAATTAAATCGGCCAGGCCCACTACTATGCCCAGGAGGACTGCGTACCGGGAACCGACCAGGGCCAGGCCCAGGCCGGTTAGGAGACCCACAATCAGGGACACCAGCAGGTGGCCGCGGATGAAACTGGTCAATACCCGGTCGATCTCCAGCCACAGGCCCAAAGCATCCTCTTTCATCTGGATGGGTAGCAGGTGGCTGGCTGCCCGGCCGATTTGTTCACTGTCGCGTAAAAGGTAGTAGGCTAAAATTGGCGCCAGGAGGAAGCTGGTAGCCCCAGTCAGGAGATCGAGGAGGGCCTGGAGGGCCTGGCGAGCGCCCTGCTGGAAGGTGGTGCTTATACTGGTGAGGGATTCATCCAAGAGCCGGCGCAGGCCGGCAGGTATGGCTACTTGATTGTACCGCTGGTAGAAATCCTGAAGCAGGCCTTCAACCTCGGCCGTGAAGGCAGGTAGCCGGATAAGAAATTCATTTAATTCCCGGATTAGCCTGGGTAGAATAAAGAAAAATACCGGCAGGGAAAGGGCCAGGATAAGCAGGTAGAGAAGTAAAATGGCCAGGGGTCGCTTTACACCCTTTTTCTCTAGCTTCATCATGGCTGGCTTCAAAAGGTAGGCCAGGAAGGCCGCCAGAAAGAAGGGTGTCAAAACCCCACGCACGCGGTACAGGAAAAATAAGGCCCCAGCCAGGAAAAGCCCGGCCCCGGCCAGGCGCCAGATTTTTAAAGCCCGCTTTACCGTCATGCTTTTCCCAACCTAAGGCCTAACCTGAGGGCGACGGTGGACAACTCCCCTGCATCGCGCCGGGAACTGCTCCTCTGGCGGCGCAGGGGGTACTATTTCCTGTTGGAATGGGGGTGTTTCCCGGGGCCATTTTAAGGTACTGCTGATTATGGCCCCCATGATACTGCCAGCGATAAAACCACGCCAGAAGCTCAAGCCCACCTTGCCCCCTACCCTTCCAGGGATATTAAGGTTCCGTCCTCAGCAACGTTAAAAATTTCCCGGCGGTTGTTAAATTCTACGAAACAATCCCAGCAGTAGTATTGATCGGTCCCGATTTTCCCGATGGATTTACTCCCGCAATGGGGGCAATTTAACATTTAGCTCACTCCCTAAAAAATTAACCCATAATTACTGCCTGCGTATCCCACTTAATCTCCCCGCTGAGGGGAACTTCCTGGCGCCCTTCCAGGAGGTCGTTAACCAGGCCCGTAGATATCTCTAAGGCTTTCACCTGGCCGGAAGGAAGGTCAACAACCAGATCTTCCACCAGGCCTAATTCCTGGCCATCCCGGCTTAAAAGGCGCAGGCCTTTAATCTCCTGCCAGCGCCTTAACCCTGCTGGCAGTTCATGGCCGATGGCCTCTGCACCGGCAACGGTAAAGGTTTTGGGTCCCCGGGCCTGCAATTCCTCAAAGGATACCACCTGGGGCTGCTGCAACCAGCTGCCGTCGGCCAGGACCAAGGCCTTTAAAAGGCCGGTTTTCTCGTCATAGAGGAGGTCCTGGACCCGGCCCAATTCTTCCCCCCGGTCCTGGCTGATGACCGGTAAACCAACCAGTTCCCTCCCCTTGGGCATAGTCAAACCTCCACTAAAAAAGATAACCTTCCTCTAGTATAACCAGGGAAGGTTAACAGCATGCGCCCTCAATCATGAGCAAAGGTAGCCTCGATAGTACCGCCGCCTACCACCAGGTCGCCCTGGTAGTAGACGACGGCCTGGCCCGGGGTAATGGCCCGCTGGGGCTCGTCAAACTCCAGCCTGGCGCGGCCGTCCTCCATGGGGTACACGGTAGCTGCCGCCTCAGGGGCCCGGTAACGGATTTTCGCCGTTACCCGGGCGTGGGATGGCAGTTCCCCCCACAGAATGTAATTGTTGTCCCGGGCATAGAGAACGCGTCGCTCCAGGTCTTCTTTGCCGCCGACAATAACAGCATTGCGTTCTGGATCCAGGGCTACCACAAAGCAGGGCTTGCCCAGGGCCAGGCCCAGGCCTTTGCGCTGGCCGATGGTGTAATAAGGGAGTCCCTGATGCTGGCCAACCACCCGACCTTTGACATCCAGGATGGGACCAGGTTTTATAGCCTGCGCCACCCTGCTCCGGAGGTAATCACGATAATCACCCTCGGTGATAAAACAAATATCCTGGGATTCGGCCTTTTCAGCTACCGGCAGGCCATAACTTTTGGCAATCTGGCGCACTTCTTTTTTAGTATAATCCCCCAGGGGTAGCAGGGTATGGGCCAGCTGTTCCTGGGTAAAGGAATAAAGGACATAGCTCTGGTCTTTATCGGTATCCCGCCCTTTGGCCAGGAGATACCGGCCGCGCCTGGCATCGTAAAGGCGCCGGGCATAATGGCCGGTGGCAAGATAATCCATACCCAGGGCCCTGGCCTTTTTTAAAAGGGCATCAAACCGCACCTTTCGGTTGCAGGCTATACAGGGATTGGGAGTTTCCCCTTTCAAGTAAGATGTAATGAAGTAATCAATAACTTCACGCTCAAAAAGCTCGCGAAAGTTTAAGACATAATAAGGTATATCCAGGATACCGGCCACCCGGCGGGCATCGTCGACGGCAGCAAGACTGCAACAGCCGGTTTCCCCTGCCGGAGGAGGCGTACCCTCGGGCCACTGGTCCAGGGTAACGCCGATTACTTCATAGCCGGCTTCCTTCAATAAAGCGGCGGCCGTAGAACTGTCCACGCCGCCGCTCATGGCCACCATAACTTTTTCCTTGCGGGCCGCTTTGGCCACCCCCTGAATTTAGTTTTATCCACTCAAGAGGCTTTCTTATTCCTATTCCGGTAATCTTCGATGGCTTTATGCAGGGCATCAGCAGCCAGGTTGGAACAGTGCATCTTCTGGGCTGGCAGGCCGTCAAGGGCCTCGGCTACCGCCTTATTAGTTATTTGCAGTGCTTCTTCTATTGTTTTTCCTTTGACCATTTCCGTTACCATGCTGCTCGTGGCAATGGCGGCACCGCAGCCAAAGGTTTTGAACTTACAATCCTTGATTATACCATCTTCCACCTGGATGTACAGGCGCATGATATCGCCGCAAACGGGGTTACCCACTTCACCGACACCGCTGGGATTTTCAATCTCGCCCACATTGCGGGGATTGGTAAAATGGTCCATAACCTTTTCCGAATACACCCTGCTCACTCCTTTGTTTCTCCTTTTTTTACCTGTTGTACAGGGGCGACATGGCACGCAACCGGGCCACTATCTCCGGCATAACTTCCAGGACGTAGTCAATATCTGCTTCCGTATTATCACGGCCCAGGGTCATACGTACCGAGCCGTGGGCCACTTCATGGGGAATTCCCATGGCCAGCAGGACATGGGACGGGTCCAGGGAACCGGAAGTACAGGCCGAACCGCTGGAAGCACAGATGCCCTTCATGTCCAGGCTCAGAAGCAGGGATTCGCCTTCTACATAGCGGAAGCTGAAGTTGGCATTGGTGGCTACCCGTTTTTCTCTGTCGCCGTTTAACTGTACATCCTCAATCCGGTTCAGAATACCGTCAATCAGCTTGTCCCTCAAGGCCTGCAGGCGTTTCATTTCCTGAGGCAGTTCCTGGCCGGCCAGTTCCGCCGCCCGGCCAAAGCCGACAATACCCGGCATGTTTTCCGTGCCCGGCCGGCGCTTACGTTCCTGGGCCCCGCCGTGGAGGAGGGGGTTAATCCTGGTGCCTTTACGGATATAAAGACATCCAACGCCCTTGGGCCCGTATATCTTATGGCCGGAAGCCGAGAGCAGGTCGACATTCAGCTCATCGACATTAACGGGGATTTTGCCCACGCTCTGGACGGCGTCAGTATGAAAGATAATCCCCCGCTCCCGGGCAAGCTGCCCTATCTCTTTAATAGGCTGGATGGTACCCACTTCATTGTTGACGTGCATGACGCTGATGAGGATGGTTTCAGGGGTAATGGCTTCTTCCACATCCTCTACCCGCACCAGGCCTTCCGGGGTTACCGGCAGGAATGTTACTTTAAAGCCCAGGCGCATTAAATACTGCGCCGTGTGCAGGACGGCATGGTGCTCGATACTGGAGGTTATAATATGGCGGCCTTTTTTTTCGTTGGCCGTCGCCGTGCCGATGAGGGCCAGGTTATCGGCCTCAGTACCACCGCTGGTAAAGAAAATCTCCTCCGGCCGGGCGCCAATCAGGCCGGCTACCTTTTCCCGGGCCTCGTCCAGGGCCTTTTTCGCCTCCCGGCCGTAGCTGTAAATGGTGGAAGGATTGCCAAAGGCATCCTCCTTAAGAAAGGGCAACATAGCATCCAGTACTTCAGGACGGACCGGTGTGGTGGCACTGTGATCAAGGTAAACCCTGCGCATAATTACACCCTTTTCTTTCGCTAGATATAGTACATATAGTATTTGTCGTCTTGCTGCATTTTACTGGCTCTGGCTACCATGTCGGCCAGGGTAAAGCTGTCCAGGACGTCGCTGATGCTGTCGCGCACCTTTTCCCAGATGTCCCTGGTGACACAGGTTTCTGCCCGCTCGCAGCCCTCGCCTTCGCCGGCATTCAGGCAATCTACCGGGGCAATGGGGCCTTCCAGCACACGGATGATATCCCCCACGGTAATTTCTTCCGGGTCACGGCTCAAGATATATCCGCCCTGGGCGCCCCGGACACTTTTCACCAGGCCGGCCTTACGCAAAACGGCAATAAGCTGTTCCAGGTAGTGCTCGGATATATCCTGCCTTTCGGCCACACTTTTAATAGGGATGGGGCCTTCGCCGTAATGCTGGGCCAGGTCAAACATGGCCCGCAGGCCATATTCGCCCCGCGTTGAGAGTTTCACCCCACCACCTCCAATCCCTAGTGGTTTGCTCGGTAATAATATCTTAGCAACTAACTCGGGTATTGTCAACGCTAAAGTTGACTTTTTTACTCTGCTTTTTAAATTATCCCGGATAGAAAGAAAATATACTGATATTAGTTTCCTTCCTCATTTTACCATAGCAGGCCGCATAAAAAATAGCCCCGGAGGTTACTTCCGGGGCCAGGGCGGTATTAATCGCCAAAGGTATTTAATGTTTAACTGCTTAACTTCTTTTGTAATTTTTCATACCATAAAGAATGCCTCTTACGGACATACTCCTCATCCACGTAGCCGGTAAACATACCGGGCAAAAGGGGCCGGTTGGCTTTAAAGATAAAGGCCGCCAGGTGGGCAATAATGCCGACTATAATCATTACCATTCCCAGGTTATGCAGGTTGGTAGCCCAGTCAAGAAGAGTATCAGAAAAAGTGATGCCCGGGAAATTTTTAATCACTTTAATGAATCCGGTAACAATAAGCAAGAGCAGGTTAAAGGCAATAAAAGCATAGGCCACACGTTGCTCAGCCAGGTACTTATCGGCAGGAGGTTCTTCACCTAGCCCCAGCATGGCTTTGATAACGATTATAGACTCTCTGACATCGCCGCGACGGGGCAGGATAGTAAACTCGCGGCGCAAGCTGTGATAAACGATATGAAAAGCAGCCGCAAATACCAGCCAGACAGCCGCCACATAATGCAGGGTAAGGGTAATGTGGAAATTAGAGGACCAGGTTAAGCCCGGAATCTTATCAACCATATAGCGCTGGTAAAGGGGTAATTGCCCCAGGCCGCTGAAGATCAGGAGAAAGGTAGAAATGGCTACCGACCAGTGCACGAACCGTACCGCGAGGCTATGCCTTTTAATGCGCCCGCTTTTATTCATTATTCCCATCACCTTTCATGCCTTTATATACTGCCAGGCCAGCTGCCAGGACACCGGCTACCGGCGCCAGCAGCAACCCCTGGGCCAGCCCATTGGCAGTTTCGAGATAGTTTTCTACTTCCACAGGTAAACCGGGGCTCTGTTTTTGCTCCATTAAAGCCCGGTGCAGGACTGTAAAGGGTACTGCCGAAACATAAAAGGTAGAAGTACCGCCATTTTCTTTTTCCCCATATATATGGCCGTTAATGGCGGCTGCCCTGGCGCGGGCTTTTTTACGCATTTCTTCCTTGGGCCCAAAGGCTATGGCTTCCCGGGGACAAGCCTCTACGCAGGCCGGCAGGGCTCCCCTGGTAATCCTGCTGTAACAGAGATCGCATTTATACATCACTCCCCCGCCCGCAAACTTGGGGGCTACTTTTAAGTATAAACCTACCCCCGCCTGCCGCTGGGGAATATGCCAGGGGCAGACTTCACGGCACTTGGCCCCACCAAAGCAGATATTGGGATCTATCAGCACTGGCCCTTCGGGCGTTTTTTCCTGGGCGCTGAAAGGGCACAGGTTGGCACAGGGGGGATTATCGCAATGCATACACCGCCTGGGGATAAACACAGTTGCCTTTTTACCCTGGTATTCTACTTCAACTTTTTGGACAAAAGTCCAGTTATAAGGAGTCAGGCGGTTGGTTACATCCTGCTTTTTGGACCAGTCTTCAAATTTTTTCTGGGGCCAGTAGGGCCGGATGTCTTCGGGTCGCGGTTGAGGAAAACGGTCGCGGTTAGTTTCCCGGCAGGCTGCCACACAGGCAGGCAATTTTTTATCAGCGCAGCCATCACATTTGGTCAAATCAATCAGCGTACCTACCGGTGTTGTAGCTGCCCAGGCGGTTTCAAGCTTGTTCAATCCGGTGAGGGCTATCCCGCCGGCAATACCGGCCACGGCGGTGCGTTTTAGAAATTCACGCCTGTTCATGTATGGTTCTCACTCTCCCCTTTATAATTCCAATTACTATAATACGGTCTTTGTTATTCGCCGTCAATATTATTTAGCGAAATACAAGGTAATCTTTATTCAGGCCCATTTTATCAGCTGGTCTGTTGCAGTAATAATACCCCGAAAAGCTTTTAGAGCAGGAACTGCATCTTTCCTGCCCAAGACTTGCACTTCCTGGCAAGGTATGCTACTTTTATTCTTGCTGGAAATACAGCCCAGAGGAGGTTAGTAGCAGCTACCAACAGATTAATAAATATTGACAAAACATAACAAAAAGCGCACCATAAAGTCATGGAACTATTAACCATCAGCAAAGCGGCAAAGAAACTGGGCGTCCATCCTAACAGCCTGCGCAACTGGGAAAAGCGGGGCTTAATCAAGCCCGTGCGTTTGCCTGGAGGCCAGCGCCGGTACTCTATGGATGAACTCAATAAGCTTCTACAGTCCGGCCAATTGACTGGCGGACGTGAGGCAGTCGTGCTGTACGCCCGGGTGTCCACCAAAAAGCAGGCCGACGCCGGCAACCTGGAACGGCAGATGGAACGGCTGCGCCAGTATGCCAAAGAAAACGGCTTTATTGTGAGGGCGGAATTTGCGGACGTGGCCAGCGGCTTGAACCAGAAGCGCCGTGGCCTGGCCAACGCACTCAAGTTAGCCGAGCAGGGTGAGTATAAGAAACTTATTATCGAGTACCCCGACCGGCTGGCCCGTTTCGGATATTCGTACATTGAGCGTCATTTAAAATACTGTGGCGTAGAAATAATCGCCATAGCGGAAAAAGAGCCGGAAGACGCTCAAAGCGAACTGGTGAAAGATTTGCTGGCCATAGTCACGTCATTTACTGCCAGGTTATACGGGGCCAGGGGCGGCAAAAAAGTGAGGCAGGGGTTTCAGGAACTAATCGCGGATGTGGAGTCAGATGAAGAAACGACGAAAGAACAAAAAGAGGATGATTGAACTTAATGGCGACATCAAGTATACCATCTGCGGCGAGTGGTTTCCGGAAGCTTACCCTGCTTTTCGGTCTAAGAAATGGAGCCGGGGAGATGAAGACCCGCTGGATACTGAGATGCGGCTTTTCTGCGCCTGCGAGCGTTGGGCCTTCAACCGGCTTATGGAAGGCCGTTCCCGGGAAGAACTCAAACAAGAAGGCCAGCGGTTATTCGGCTTAAATTCCCGCTACTGTGACGATGCCATACTGAAAGCGAGGGCTGTCATAGAAACGCAAAAGGAACTCCTGGCGCTGGAAATCGAGGAAACAGAAACCAAACTGAGCCGGGCTAAAAAGAAACTCCGCTGGGCTGAAAAAGATCTGGACAAAGCGATTAAGGTTAATGATCCTGCAAAAATAGAAAAAGCCAAACGGGCATTCCACGGCCGTAAGGCCCGGGTCCAAAAGCTTGCCGCTAAACTGGCCGAACTCCAGAAGCATGAAGCCGACGGCACTATTCCCAAGGTAGTATTCGGGGGCCGTTCTTTATGGCGGCAGGTCTGCCGGGGCAAGGCCGGCCGGGAAGAATGGCGCCACACCCGGCAGAACCGGTTATACGCCCGGGGCGACGAAACTAAAGGCGGCAACCCCAACATGAAGGTAGCTTACCAGGAGGGGAGATTTACCCTGGCAGTCACTATTTCCCATCTATCCGAGCAGAAAGGTACTGACAGCAAAGGAAGGCCCATAATGACCAGGGCACCGCGGGTGGAAGGAGAGCTCTGGCTGCCGGAAAAACACCGGCTCAAGGTATGGGGGTTGCTTCTTTCCGGCGCACCCTATAACGTTGAATTAATTAGAGGCCGGGATGGCCGGTACAGGGTCCATATCGCCTTCACCATGACGGCGCCTGAATTGGCGACCGACCCCAACCGCGGCTACCTTGGGATAGACACCAACCCAGATGGGGTAGCTCTGGCTAACGTTAATTATTTTGGCCAGCCCGAGCCCTGGCCGGAAGGCTTCACTGTTCCTTATCCCAAAGCCTTGCACAAATTTGCCGGAGAGTTTCAGACGATAGTACACCCGAACGGTTTCCTTTACCTCAAGATACCGGAACTGGCTTACAGCCGCAGTTTTAGACGTACTTACCTCATCGGCGTTCTGGCCCAGGTAGTGGTGAACATCGCCAAAGTTTTAGGCAAATCTATCGCTATAGAAGACCTGGGCTTCGGCAAAGACCGGCTGGACACCGATAAAAAGTTCAATCGCATGGCGGCCAATTTTCCTTACCGGAAGATAACCGAAGCTATTATCCGTAAAGCCTACAAAGAAGGCGTCGGCGTAAAGCCGGTCCGGCCGGCCCACACTTCCACCATCGGCTATTGGAAATACATGGAGCGGTACGGGGTAACTATCCACCATGCCGCCGCATTGGCAATCGCCCGCCGGGCAATAGGTTTTAAAGAACGCATAACAAAAGAGTTAAAACAAAAGATCCAAGCTGTCATTGAGTCGCTGAACCAAAAGGAGAATTCCTTGCCTGGGGAAGGAAAAGGGATGACCCGAAAGGTGAAGCGGCAAATCATGCGGCTGGACGAAAAGGTTCCCGTTCACAACGGTTTAGACCGCTATAAACAGGAAGCCTTTTATTCAGTCTGGCACGACTTGAAGCAGCTCGCTTTATCGAGTAGGTGACCCCGTTAGCCGGTATCGGAGAAACCGGTAGGCCGCATCTAACAGATCGCGCGGAGGCGTCCGGCGCTTGAAAGAATAAAGTGCTGGACCGCTTGACGGTCGACGCAAGGCGGGAACTTTTACGGTTCTCCTTAAGGCCGCGCCTTGCGCCCGTGAAGTGCCGTTCTCCCGTCCGGGTGAGACTCCCGGGGCCGAGGTCTCCCTGTCGCGCAGCCTGCTCCCAGGGGCAGGCAAATCAAATCCGAAAGGAGCGAAAAGCCTGGTCATGGGGAGGCCGCCTAATAATGATTGACATAATGTGTCAAGAATTGTTAGGTTTTTTGAACCAGGCCTGGACCTTGACTAAAGACGTAATCGATTGCATTAAAGAACGGCGGAGCATCCGCCGTTTCAAGCCCGACCCCGTTCCCGAAGCTACCATTGGCCGCCTGCTGGAAGCAGCCTGCGCCGCGCCTTCGGCCGGTAACGTACAGCCCTGGTTTTTCTATTGCATCTATAAGGACGATCTAAAACAAGCCCTAGCCAGGGCAGCCCTGGGCCAGAAGTTCGTTGCCCAGGCGCCGGTCGTCATTGTAGTATGCGCCGACCCGGAAAGGGCCGCCACCGCTTATGGCGAACGGGGCCGCAATCTATATTGCCTGCAAGACACGGCTGCAGCTGTCACCAACCTCATGCTGGCCGCCACCGGCTACGGCCTGGGGACCTGCTGGGTAGGGGCTTTCAGTGAAGCTGAGGTAAGCCGCGTCCTTTCTTTACCACCCAACCTGCGGCCGGTAGCCATCATACCGGTGGGTTACCCCGACCAGACGCCGGCACCGCGGCCGCGCCGTTCCCTGGAAGAGGTGGTAAGGGTTATGCGTTAAATAAAAATATGACTGGCCCCGGATTTTTCCGGGGCCAGAAAACCATAAGAAGTCCTCCAGGGGGTCGCTAAAGGCGGCCCTGGCTTTTAAAACCATTTACCTTGGCAGGAAAGTCAATCCTACCCGGCGATCTTCCTGATAAACTCCCTGGCCCGTTCCAGCAAGGGCCCGCGGTAATCTTCCACCCGGCCGTGGTCGCACAGGGCCGTCAGGTCCGGATCCAGGGGCAGGGTGCCCAGTAGAGTGATACCGGCTTCTGCTGCCGCTTCTCCGGCGCGGCTGGGACCAAAGAGATAAATCTCCTTACCGCAGTCCGGGCAGACGGCATAGCTCATATTTTCCACCAGACCCAGGATCTTAACGTTCATCAGGGCCGCCATCTTTACAGCTTTGCGGACCACCATCTGGGCCAGTTCCTGGGGTGAGCTGACAATGACCAGGCCGTCCAGGGGTAAAGACTGGAGCACTGTCAGGGGGGCATCCCCGGTTCCCGGCGGCAAGTCAACCAGGAGGTAATCCAGGTCGCCCCAGATGACATCGGTCCAGAATTGCTTGACAGCCCCGCCGATCAGGGGGCCGCGCCAGATGACCGGGTCATCTTCATGGGGCAGCAAAAGGTTAAGGGACATGATCCGGGTACCTCCGTGACTTTGGGGCGGGATCATGCCGTGGCCGGTGCCTTCCGGCGGCCGGCGGACGCCGAACATCCTGGGGATGCTGGGGCCGGTAATGTCGGCATCCAGGATGCCCACCTGGTAACCGGCCTGTTGCAAGGCCACCGCCAGCAAAGCCGTTACTGAAGACTTGCCGACGCCGCCCTTGCCGCTCATGATGCCGATAACGTGTTTGATGTTGCTCAGCTCATGAGGCGGGATGCGGCTCGGCCCTTTGGCCTCACAGGTCGTAGAACTGCAGGTTGCCGGGTTGCAGGTTTCGCAAGCTCCTGTAGCCAATGTTTTTCACCTCGTAATAATTATACTCTTTTGCGGTCATATGTCAATTAAAAAATAACGGCTATTTTACATCCAGTTGCAAAATGCTAAAATGGAGGTAAAAAGCCCATTCCCTATTGAGGTGTAATGAATGGACCTTTTCGAGCAGGCCAGCGAGGAAAGCCGTGAGGCACGAGCGCCCCTGGCCGTAAGGATGCGGCCGCGTACTTTAGATGAATTTGTCGGCCAGGAAAAGATCGTCGGGCCCGGTACCCTGCTGCGCCGGGCCATTGAGAACGACAGCCTGACTTCCATTATCCTCTGGGGACCTCCGGGAAGCGGTAAAACAACCCTGGCCCGGATTATCGCCCGCATGACCAGGGCCCACTTTGAATCTTTAAATGCCGTTTTGGACGGCGTTAACGATATTCGCCGGGTCATAGCCGCCGCCCGGGAGCGGGAAAAATATTACCAGCAAAAGACGGTAATCTTTGTCGACGAGATTCACCGCTGGGCCAGGAACATTCAGGATGCCCTTCTCCCCTGCGTTGAGGAAGGGTTACTCACCCTTATCGGCGCCACCGTTGAGAATCCCATGTTTACCGTTAATGCCGCCATCCGTTCTCGTTCCAGAATCTTCCGCCTGGAGGCTTTGTCCGACCAAGCCATCCTAACCCTCCTCCGGCGGGCCTTACAAGATCCCGAGCGGGGCCTGGGTAAATTTAGCGTCGTAGTCGAGCCGGAGGCTCTGGAACACCTGGCCAGGGTAGCCAACGGCGATGCCCGGGTGGCTTTGAACGCCCTGGAGTTTGCCGTCCTCACCACCCCACCGGACGAAAAGGGCCGGCGCCTCCTTACCCTCAAGGTTGCTGAAGAAGCCATCCAGCAGCGGGCCGTCCTCTATGACCGGGATGGTGACCAGCACTACGACTGCGTCTCGGCCTGGATTAAAAGTATGCGCGGTTCAGACCCCGACGCCGCCCTTTACTGGCTGGCCCGGATGATTTACGCCGGGGAAGACCCGGCCTTCCTGGCCCGCCGGCTCCTCATCCATGCCGCCGAAGACGTGGGCCTGGCCGATCCCCAGGCCCTGGTGGTGGCCAGTGCCGCCGCTCAGGCTGTGGAACGGGTAGGCCTGCCGGAAGGCCGCATAATCCTAGCCGAAGCCACCATCTATATTGCCCTGGCCCCCAAGAGCAACTCGGTCATCAAGGCCATTGACGCTGCGCTGGCAGCAGTGGAAAAAGAAACGGCCGGGCCGGTACCCATCCACCTGCGGGATGCCAATTACCGGGGTGCAGCCGCCTTTGGCCATGGGAAGGGCTATAAGTACCCCCATGATTACCCCGGCGGCTGGGTGGAACAACAGTACCTGCCGGACAACCTCCTGGAGAAGGTTTTTTACCACCCCAGCGACTACGGCCGGGAAGGGCAATTAAAAACAGCGTGGCAGCAGCGCAGGCGTAACAGGGATAATAGCAAGGGTTAAATTGTGAATAACCATGCCTAATAACATCATAGCCCACCGGGTGCGACGTGATTCTTTACCCGGTGGGCTATCCCCGTGGTTTATAAATGCTTCTCCAACACCTGGACCAGTTTGTCTTTAGCCTGGTACCCTACGAGCCGGGAGACAACTTCGCCGTTTTTAAATAGCAAGAGGGTAGGAATACTCATAATGCCATATTCCGCTGCCAGTCCTTGATACTCATCTACATTCAGCTTGGCCACCTTGATTCGACCCTTGTATTCCTCCGCCAGTTCATCCACAAGGGGAGCAATCATCCGGCAGGGACCACACCACACAGCCCAGAAGTCTACCAAAACCGGGAGCTGCGCGGCGAGCACTTCTTCTTTAAAATTGGCATCCGTGAGGGTAACGATATTTGGCGCTGCCAAACCCATTCTCTCCCTTCGCTTTTCCCATTAACTAATAAAACGGTTTAAAACATCGATTAATTCATTAATTATTTCTCCATCTTCTTGATTGACAATGGCCGTCCGGACGCAACCCCGGACATGGGCTTCAAAAATCATGGTCCCGACCTTTTTCAAGGCTGCCCGCGCAGCGGCAATCTGAATGAGAATATCAACACAGTACTTGTCCTCTTCAATCATGCGGTGGATACCTTTAACCTGGCCCTCGATCTTTCGCAGGCGGAGCAGTAAATCATCCCGCTGGGGGGCATAGGAACTCTCTTCGCCCGGCCTCCTGCTCATTTCACTGAACCTCCTTCCCCGGGGATACCCTTATCCAGTATACAGCATAATTGCAGCCACGGCAACTAACAATTGGTTTGGGAAAGGAGGTATCGTACCACCAGGCTGGCCAGTATCATGCCGGCCACGGCCGGGACAAAAACCATACTGCCGGGAGGATGTCGCTCACCTGCCGCCAGTTCCGGGTTGGGCCGGGCCGGCAGCGGCGGCTCTTCCGAATAGACCACCGTCAGGCCCGTGGTGATACCCAGAGATTTTAGACCCCGCCGCACGGCCCGGGCCAGGGGGCACCCCCGGGTGGCACTGATGTCGGCCACCTTTAAACTGGTGGGGTCCAGGCGATTGCCGGCTCCCATACTGCTGACCACAGGTACCCCCGCCTGCAGGGCCGTAGCCAGGAGGTCAATTTTGGCTCCCACGCTGTCAATGGCATCAACTATGTAATCCAGGTCGGGCCGGACAAATTTAGAACCCGTTGCCGGGCTGTACGCTTCGTGCCGGGCAACAATTACTGCCTCCGGGTTAACCTCCCGGCAGCGCCGGGCCAGGACTTCAACCTTGGGCTGTCCTAAAGTTGAATGGAGGGCCGGCACCTGGCGGTTGATATTGCTGGGTCGTACTACATCCGGATCCACCAGTTCCAGGTAGCCTATACCTGCCCGTACCAGGCCCTCCACAGCAAAGGAACCGACTCCGCCGGTACCAATTACTGCTACTCGGGATGCCGCCAGGCGGGCCCGCCCTTCAGGCCCAATGAGCATTTCCGTTCGGGACCAGAAACTCTCCACCTTGCCCACCCAAAAAATAAAACCCCACAAATGCCGTGCTCACCGTGTGTTTAATGAACCCGCTCTCAGCAGGTGGGTGCCTCCCTGGACGCTTTTTGCTTCCCCTCCAAGGGGGCCTGCAAGCCACGCCCAGAGGTGGGGCTCCCTTTGTATAGGTGTTGGCTCAAAACTCCACGGTGCGACACGAACATCGCAGGGTAAAATTTTTTATTCCTCCTGTTGCAAGCATAATCTTAACATAAACTTAAAGGGTTTGCAAGTGCTATGCTTTACCAGCTCTGCTTTGTTTCCCTTCCGGACGGGCGGTAGTTTTGAGATGCAGCTCCAGGAGCTGTTCCGGCGCGACTGTCGAAGGTGCCGCCGTCATCAGGCAGGTACCGCTCTGGGTCTTGGGGAAGGCGATGCAGTCCCGGATAGTATCCCGCCGGGCCATGAGCATGATCATCCGGTCCAGGCCAAAGGCAATGCCGCCATGGGGCGGAGTGCCGTATTCAAAGGCCTCCAGCAGGAAACCAAATTTCTCCCGGGCCTCTTCCGGGGAAAAGCCCAGGAGGCTGAACATTTTTTCCTGGATATCGCGGCGGTGAATACGGATGCTGCCCCCGCCCAGCTCGACGCCGTTTAAAACCAGGTCGTAGGCCAGGGCGCGCACCTTCAGGGGCTCGGTATCCAGCAAGGGCCAATCCTCCTCCATGGGCATGGTAAATGGGTGGTGGACGGCCACATAACGCTTTTCTTCCGGGCTGTATTCCAGTAAGGGGAAATCCGTTACCCAGGTAAAAGCCAGTTGCTCCGGATCATAGAGGTGTAACCGCCGGCCCAGCTCCAGGCGTAAAGCTCCCAGGACGCTGGCCGCAACCATCTCGTTATCGGCAACAAACAGGAGCAGATCCCCTTCCCGGCCGCCCATCCTGGCCACCAGTTCCTGGAGCTCCTCGCCGGTAAAGAACTTGGCAATGGGAGAGCGGACACCTCCGGCCGTAACGGCCATCCAGGCCAGGCCTTTGGCCCCATAGGCGGCTGCAGCTTGCGTCAATTCATCCAGTTCCCGGCGGGAGAAACTGGCGCCGCCAGGGACGCACAGACCCCGTACGACTCCGCCCCGGGCTACTGCGTCGGCAAAAACCTTAAAGCCGCAATCTCTAACCAGGTCAGACACATCGGTAATCTCCAGGCCGAAGCGAAGATCAGGTTTGTCAGTACCAAAGCGGGCCATGGCTTCTTGATAGGTCAGCCGGGGCAAGGGAAGGGTAAGTTCTACCCCCAGGGTTTCCCGGAAAACATGGGCCATTAATTCTTCCACCAGGTTTAAAACATCTTCCCGCTGGACAAATGACATCTCCATATCCAGCTGGGTAAACTCCGGCTGGCGGTCGGCCCTTAAGTCTTCATCCCGGAAACAGCGGACAATCTGGAAATAACGTTCTATACCGGCCACCATGAGAATTTGTTTAAAGAGTTGGGGTGACTGGGGCAGGGCAAAGAATTCCCCCGGCCGCAGGCGGCTGGGTACCAGGAAATCCCGCGCCCCTTCCGGGGTGCTGCGGGTGAGCATAGGTGTTTCAATTTCCCAGAAACCCCGGCTGTCCAGGAAATCGCGGATAGCCCTGGTCGTCCGGTAACGCAGGTGCATAATGTCCTGCATTTCCGGGCGGCGCAGGTCCAGGTAGCGGTAACGCAGGCGCAAGGCTTCGTCGACAGCAATGTTGTCCTCAATGTAAAAGGGCGGTGTTTTGGCCCGGTTGAGGATGCGCAGTTCCCGCGCCTCGACTTCAATGGTGCCGGTGGCGAGCCTGGGATTGGCCGTCCCTTCCGGTCGCGGCCGTACATTACCCGTCACCGCCACCACATATTCATTGCGTACCTCTTCGGCTTTCTTAAAGGCCGGTCCTGCCTCCGGGTCGCAGACAACCTGTACCAGGCCGGAACGGTCGCGCAAGTCGATAAAGATGAGGCCGCCGTGGTCGCGGCGGCGGTGCACCCAGCCCATAAGGGTTACTTCTTTACCTGTATCTGTTGCTCTGAGCTCACCGCAACCATGAGTGCGGTGCAGCCCGGCTATAGACTCAAGCACTAAAATCCACGCTCCTTTTCCTGCCGGCAGTAAGCAACTGCTGCGTCTAAAGGTATTTCTTCCTGGACACCACTATCCAGGCGGCGGACCAGGACCTGCCCCCGGGAGAGTTCCTCCTCCCCGAGGATTACTACCAGTTTAGCCGGGTAGCGATTGGCATACTTCATCTGGGCCTTGAGGCTGCGGCCCAGGTAGTCTTTATCGGCCTTCAACCCAGCCGCCCTTAAACTGGCCAGCAGGCGGACAGCCATCCTCTCTACCCCGGCACCAGCCGTCACTACCAGAACATCTATCCCTTCATCGGGCGTCAATTCCCCGTCCTGGGCTTTCAGGGCGAGTAAGACCCGTTCCAGGCCCAGGCCAAAGCCAATGCCCGGCATCGGTTTACCACCCAGGGCCTCCACCAGGCCATCATAGCGACCGCCGCCGCCAATGGAACTCTGGGCCCCGATACCTTTGACCATTATTTCAAAGGCTGTATTGGTGTAGTAATCCAGGCCGCGCACCAGGTGCTCGTCCAGGATAAAGTCAATCCCCAGTTCTTGCAGGTACTCCTGAACGCGCTCGAAATGCTCACCGCAGTCCGGACACAGGGAGGCGGCAATCGTCGGCGCCCCGACAATTATTTCCTGGCAGACCGGGCTCTTGCAGTCAAAGATGCGCAAAGGATTACGCTCAAAACGTCCTTGGCACGTGGGGCATAGATCGGCAAGGTGCGGCCGCAGGTAATCCTGCAGTTTCTCCCGGTGCCGGGGCCGGCAGGCCGGGCAGCCGACGCTGTTTAAATGCAGTTCCAGGTCCTTCAACGCCAGGTGGTTATAAAAATCCATGGCCAGGGCGATAACCTCGGCGTCCAGGGCCGGGTCACGGGAACCAAAGGCTTCCACCCCAAACTGGTGGAACTGGCGCAGCCGGCCGGCCTGGGGGCGGCCGTAACGGAACATGGGACCAAGGTAAAAGAGCTTTACCGGCAATCCCCCGGCCTCCAGGTGGTGTTCCAGGAAGGCCCGCACCACCGGCGCCGTGCCTTCCGGCCGCAAGGTCAAGCTGCGCCCGCCACGATCGGTGAAGGTATACATTTCCTTCTCCACAATATCGGTGGTATCCCCCACACCGCGGTTAAAAAGCTCGGTATGTTCAAAAACGGGCGTACGGATTTCCCGGTAGCCGTACAGCCGGCTCACCTGCCTGGCAGTGGCTTCCATTAAATACCAGCGGCCCACCTCTTCCGGCAGGATGTCTTCCGTACCCCGTGGTCTACTGGTCAGCATCTCAGGCCTCCATTAACTAAAAAAGGGATTCTCGGCCCGCTCGGCACCAATGGTAGAGGCCGGGCCGTGGCCGGGATAAATTTTTAGATTATCCTCCAGGACAAAAAGTTTTTCTTTGATGGAATTAAGGAGCTGGTTAAAGGAACCGCCGGGAAAATCAGTACGGCCAATGGAACCGGCGAAAAGGGTATCGCCCGTAAATATTAATCCCTCGCCTTTCAGGCAAATACCGCCCGGGGTATGCCCGGGGGTATGGATCACCGTCAGGGTAATGGTCCGGCCGATGGTGATAGTATCCCCCTCTTGTAAAAGGCGATCGGCGGCGGGGCTCCTTTCCCTGGCACCCATGAGCACGGAAAGATTGCGCCCGGGATCGGTAAGACAGGGAGCATCATTGTTATGGATCAGGATGGCGGCACCAGTGGCGTTTTTTATGGTCCCGTTGGCCCCAATATGGTCAATATGACCATGGGTATTGATGATATAGCGGATTTTTAATCCCGCTTCCCTGGCTACCGCGAGAATTCGCTCGCCTTCTGCGCCCGGGTCAATGATAGCCCCCTCTTTCGTTTCCTGGCAACCCACAAGGTAGCAGTTGGTGCCAATTGGTCCTACCACAAGGTTTTTTAAATACATAAAGCAACCCCATCCCCAAAAAATAACTCCAAACTTAAAACAACTTCTTACTATCCAGCAGCATGGTCACCGGGCCGTCGTTTTCCAGGGCCACCAGCATCTCGGCCTGGAAGTGGCCGGTGGCCACCTTGATGCCATAATCTTCAAGGGCGACAACAAATTGCCGGTACAGCTCCCTGGCTAATTCCGGCGGCGCCGCGGCGGTAAAACTTGGCCGCCGTCCTTTGCGGCAGTCGCCATAAAGGGTAAACTGGGAAACAGCCAGTACCTCACCGCCGACATCCCGGACCGATAAGTTCATTTTACCTTGGTTATCAGCGAAAATCCGCAAATTGGCCACCTTGTCGGCCAGGTAGGCAACGTCATGGTCATCATCACCCTGGCCTACGCCGATGAAAACCAGGAGCCCTGGGCCAATAGCGCCCACTTCCTGCCCTTCTACCGTCACCCGCGCCCTTTTGACCCGCTGCACTACCGCCCTAATAATTGTCACCTGCCTTCCAGTTTAACACAAAAAGAGATGAAAACAAAGCCGTTATCCATTTAACCGGGAATTACCCTTTTGACCTCCATCACATCGCGGATACGGCGGATTTTATCCATAATGTAGTTCAGGTGCTCTAGACTCCTGATTTCAATCTTTAAGTCTACCAGAGCCTGGTCATTTCTGGTGGCCCGGGCGTGGACGGAGTTAATAATGGTTTTGGTATCCGCCACAGCGGCCATAATATCCATGGCCAGATTGGGCCGGTCCAGGGCCAGGGCCTCAATATGCACCTGGTAGGTGGCATCGGAGGTATCCCCCCAGGCCACCTCAATGATTCGCTCCTTTTCCGTTTCCCGGTGGTGGTTGATATTGGGACAATCGATCCGGTGGACGCTGATACCCCGTCCCCGGGTTATATAACCAAGGATGGCATCCCCCGGCAGGGGATTGCAGCAGTGGGCCAGGCGGATATCCAGGTTATCCAATCCCTTAATTCGGATACCATGGGAAGGTTTACCGTAGCCGCTCCAGGGCTTAACTGCTGTTTTAGCAACTTCCGCAGGAGGGGGTACTTCTTCTTCACCCTTCAGCCGGCCGAGTACCTGGGATGGGGGTATGACCCCATCGCCCACCATTACATACAGGTCTTCGTTGGTGGCCACATTGAATTTACGGGCCGCTTCCTGGAGCAGAGCCGGTTTTAAGATTTCTTCCGGATCTAAGCCCTGCTTCTGGCATTCTTTTTCCAGCATTTCCCGGCCCCTGGCCAGGTTTTTCTCCCGCTCTTCCTTTCTAAACCACTGGCGGATGCGGTTTTTGGCCTGGGAAGTCTTGACGATGTGCAACCAGTCCCGGCTGGGGCGGCTGCCCTTGGTGGTTAAAACTTCAACAATATCCCCTGTTTTTAACTTATAATCCAGGGGTACAATGCGGCCGTTAACCCGGGCCCCGGTACAGCGGTGGCCCACATCGGTATGCACGCGGTAGGCGAAGTCTATGGGTACCGAACCGGCCGGCAGTTCCACCACATCCCCCTTGGGGGTAAAGACGTAGACGCGATCGGAAAAGAGATCGATCTTTAAGGATTCCATGAACTCCCGGGGATCGCGCATCTCGCGCTGCCAGTCCAGGAGCTGCCGCAGCCAGGTCAGTTTTTTCTCAAAATCCGGGTCCGAGTTACCCCCGTCTTCTTTATAGCGCCAGTGGGCGGCAATGCCGTATTCGGCCGTGCGGTGCATCTCCCAGGTGCGGATCTGGATCTCAAAGGGGTCCCCGTTAGGCCCGATAACGGTTGTATGCAGGGACTGGTACATATTAGGTTTGGGCATGGCAATGTAGTCCTTAAAGCGCCCGGGGATGGGTTTCCACAGGGCGTGGACCAGGCCCAGAACGGCATAACAATCCTTTACACTATCAACAATCACCCGCACGGCAATAAGGTCGTATATCTCGCTTAACTCCTTGCCCTGCTTCATCATTTTATTGTAAATACTGTAAAAATGCTTCGGCCGCCCCTGGATGTCGGCTTTAATCCCACCTTCAGCTAATTTCTCCCCCAGGATCTTGACCACTTGCTGGATATATTCTTCCCGTTCCCGGCGCTTCATGTTGATGCTGTTGACCAGCTCATAATAGCGTTCAGGCTCGAGATAGCGCAGGGACTGGTCTTCCAGCTCCCACTTCAGGCGAAAAATACCCAGGCGGTGGGCCAGGGGCGCGAAGATTTCCAGGGTCTCCCGGGCGATCTCCTGCTGCTTTTCCGGCGGGTGGTGCTTCAAGGTGCGCATGTTATGCAGGCGGTCGGCCAGTTTAATCAGGATGACCCGGATATCCTGGGCCATAGCCAGGAACATCTTGCGTAAAGTTTCCGCCTGCTGTTCTTCCTTGGTCTTGTATTCCAGGCGGCTGAGCTTTGTGACGCCGTCGACCAGAAGGGCCACTTCATCGCCAAAAATTTCCCTGATAGTATCCAGACTGATGGGTGTATCTTCCACCACATCATGGAGGAGGGCCGCTGCTATGGTCACCACGTCCAGCTGCAATTCCGCCAGGATAGCAGCTACATTTAAGGGGTGAGTAATAAAATCTTCCCCGGAGCGCCGTTTCTGTCCCTGGTGGGCGGCAGCAGCAAACTGATAGGCGTCATCCAGGAGTTTCAGGTCCGCTCCCGGCTGGTAACTTTTAACCTGTCGCTCCAGTTCCTTCAGGTCCACAGGACATCACCTCCCGCCTGCAATTTGCCGGTAAAATTGCCGGGCCATTTCTGTTTCAGCCAAAAGCTGGCGGTAACGCCGGGAAGCCATTAAATTGCACCTGGCAGCTACCTCCTGGAGATGGATGGCCAGCTCCCGCCCCCGGCTTTCGACCCGGATGAGCCCAAGTTCTTCAAAAATCGCCAGGTACCATCGTTGATGATAACCTTTATTATTAATTATGTAAAGTCTGCTGCCGTTGTTAGTCCCTTTTTGCAGCTGGCGGTAAAATACCGCCAGTTCCCGGCGCAGGTTTTCCGGCTGCCTGTCGCCTTCCCGGAGGCTGATATATACTTCCGGTACCTGTTCAGCCAACGGCAGGGCCAGCTCTATTTCCTCCTGGCTGCCGGGAGGGTAATTAAAGATTACGGCATCGGCGGGGTAAAACCATGCCGGCATCTCCCGGCTGGCTACCAGCAACGGCAGGCGGCCGCTCAAAGCCGTTTCCCGAACCAGCCAGAGGTGCCGGGCATCAAGATAAGTATCTACGGCCAGCCGCACCCCGGGCAGCTCCCGCTGCAACCGGGCACCCAGCTGTAACGTCTGCGCAGCGTCCCTTTCATATATGAGAACGTTTTGTCCCCTGGCCAGCAGTTCTGTTAAGAGGGGCAACAGTTCCGGGAATACCTGCCACGTTGCCGGGCCGCCAACAGGACGTAACAGGTGCCCTGCCGCCTGTTCCCCGGTGACCAGGGCAGATACGAGGAAAGAACCTTCCCCGGCCTCTGCTTCTGCTGCCCAGAAGGGGTGACAGGTGATGAGCGTCCCTTCCCGGGTTAAAATCCTGCTTAAACCCGCCTGTCCCAGCCAGGGGCCCAGGGGGCGTAAAAATACTGGATTCTTGAAACAGCGCTTTAAACCGTAATAGCTCTGGCGGATGGCAAGACTGGTGGCGAATAACAGACCCGCGATCGGGCGGTTGTTACTTAAGGCTCTTTGCAGTTGTCGGCACCAGATTGAACTGGCACCTGCCGCGCCGGTTGCCGCCACCAGATCCTTGTTTATAACCGGCAGTACCGGTACCCGGCCGGCCGGCCGGAGGGCTGCCAGGGAGAGCTGCAGCTCCTCCCTTCCCTGGTAGTTGTCCCGTTCCAGATAAAAGGCCAGGTCCAACAGGTCTCCGGGAGACAGTTCCGGCGGTAATTGCAGGTTAAAGCCAATGGCCTCCAGTTGCCTGCCTTCCCCGGCTAGCGTCAATTTTAAATGAGCACCATTGCTACCAACCTGGCGGGCCGCCTTTAACCGGGCGTTACTGTAGACCAGGAGGGGGCGGGGATTGCCTTCGCCAAAGGGAGCCAGGCCCTCCAGCTCCGCCAGTAAATCCCAGTCCAGCTGGTTGAAAAGGACTTCCGCCTCAGGTGATATTTCCGGAGCAGGTTGAACCTCAGCCATGAGTGACTTTACTACTTCATTAAAGGCGGCCCGGAAGGCCGGAATTTCTTTAGTAGCGATCTCCAGCCCTGCTGCCTGGGCATGGCCGCCAAAGGACAGGAGGTAGGAACGGCACCTGGCTAAGATTTCATGGAGATTGATACCCGGAAGGCTACGGCCCGAACCTCGGCCCCTATCGCCCATCACAGTAATTAAAACAACCGGGCAGTTATATTTTTCCACCAGGCGGGCGGCAATAATGCCGGTTACTCCCGGGTGCCAGCCCTCGGCCGCCAGGACCAGGCCTTTTGCTCCTGCAGCTAAAGCCGTCACGGCCATGGCTTCGGCCTCGGCGGCAATGCTCTCCTCCAGGTGTCTCCGGGCCTGGTTTTCCTTCTGCAGGTGCTGGGCCAGTTCCAGAGCTCGCTGGGGAGAAGTAGTTAGTAAAATTTCCAGGGCTGGCATCGCACTTCCCAGGCGGCCGCAGGCATTCAAGCGGGGAACAAGGCCAAAGGCCACCTCCCGGGACGTCCACTCCCTGGCTGGCAGGCCTGCCACCTCTCCCAGAGCCTTCAGGCCGGGCCGCGCGCCTCCGGCCAGGGCCTTTAAACCCAGCTGGACCAGGAGGCGGTTTTCTCCCAGGAGGGGTACGGCGTCAGCGATAGTTGCCAGGGCTACCAGGTCAAGAGCCCAGCCAGCGGCCACACCTTTCTGGGGTACCAGACCAAAATGGGTCGCCAGGGACTGAGCCAGTTTAAAGGCCACCCCGGCCCCGCAGAGGGGGGGCAGGCCCGGTGCCAGCAGGGGGTTGACGACAGCCTTAGCCTGGGGCAGGCCTGTCCCGGGTCGGTGGTGGTCGGTAATAATCAGGTCCAGCCCCTGTTCACGGGCGAAGATGGCCTCCTCCAGGGAAGTAATGCCGCAGTCTACCGTTATGACCAGCTGACAATTTAACTCCAGGGCTTTAATGAGACCCTTCTTTTTTAAACCGTAACCCTCCGTTAGACGGTCGGGCAGGTAAACTTCCGCCTCAACCCCCAGGCGCGCCAGGGTTTCCAGCATAATGGCCGTGGCCGCCAGGCCGTCGACATCATAGTCACCATGGACCATGATTTTTTCCCCGTTTACTATAGCCTGGACCAGGCGCTCCCGGGCCGCCGGCAGGCCGGGAATTTTTTCCGGCGGGATAAGATTGGCCGGATCCGGCTGGAAAAAAGTCCTGGCCGCTGCCGCCGTAGTAATGCCCCGGTTGAGGAGAATTTGCGCCGTTACAGGTGAGATATGTAACTCCCGGGCCAGGGCGAGTCTCTCCGGCAAGTTTACTGGAGGCATGGCCCACCGCATACCCGTCAAGCTTGCCTCGTCCTTTCCTGCCGGCCTTCCCCTGTTCCCGATCCCGCTGCTGCTTGCTCGAGGCTGGATATGGTTTCCTGCAGTCTTTTAAGTTGGCTTTTTAATTCTCTTATTTCCCGTGCCTGGCGTACCTGCCTGACAGCGCCCAGCAAAAATACCACCAGGGCACCAAAGGCTGCCGACCCCAGGATAACCAGGACCAGGGAAATATTGCTAAATTGCCAGGCCAAAAATTTAATTTCTACCGGACCTGCATTCTGGACGGCAAAGATAGCCACCAGCAAGGCAAAAAAAATGGAGAGAAGGGAATAAATCTGCACCGTGGTCCACCCCCGAAAAATAGACACCGTTCGCCTCTAATCAATTCGCCTTTGAGGAACGTTTTCCTTCTCCGGGCAGGCGGCGCACACCGGGCAATCAACCGGTGAAGTACAGGGTTCAGCATGAATTAAAACCTCGGTATAAGGCAGGGCCGCTTTTATCTCATCGCCAATATGCTCGCAGAGGTCATGGACGTAATCGATATGCTTGTAACGCGGCACCACCAGGTGCAGGTCTACCTGGCGGTCCCGGCCAGCCTTGCGGGTGCGTAATTTATGGAATTCAACATATTCATGGGCATGGCGAGCGATAATTTCTTTAATTACCTCTTCTTCTTCAGCCGGCAGGCTGACATCCATCAGGGGCAACATGGCTTCCCTGGTTAAATGATAGGCTGCCCTAATGATCATGGCAGCCACCACCAGGGCCACCAGGGGGTCCACCCAGTAGAAACCGGTAAAATAAAGAGCTACCAGGCCCAGCATCACGCCAGCGGAAGTATAAACATCGGTGCGCAGGTGCCAGGCATCGGCCTCCAGGGCGATGGACTCCGTAGCCTTTGCCACCTGGAAGAGATAGCGGGAAACCAGGTAGTTGATGAGGCCGGCCCCGCCCATGACGAGAACGCCGGTCAGGGGTTGGTTTACAGCATGACCGCCGCTAATAAGCCTTTTTATGGCTTCATAGATAATCCAGAGGGCTGCCAGGAAAATCAGCAGGGCTTCAATGGTACCCGCAATATTTTCAATTTTACCATGGCCGTAGCGGTGCTCGGCATCAGCCGGCTTACTGGCTTCCCGGACGGAAAAATAGGCTATTGCCGCTGCCACCAGGTCCAGGCCGGAGTGGATGGCTTCCGACATGACGCTGACCGAATGCATCCAGTAACCGATCCCTAGTTTGCTCAGTACCAGGATAAAATTGGAAAAAATGGATACCCTGGCAGCTCTGGTCCGTAAATCCATTCCTTAAGGCCCCCTGCACCCTTATAAAAGTAAAAATTGGACTTCATGCGGGAGCGATGAAGTCCCTAGCACCAGGCCTTTTATTCATTGTACAACGCCGGTTGGCCTTCCGCAAGCTGCCGGTCTAAAAAAGTCCAAGCAGGCGCCCGCCCAGCAGCACAGCCGGTAAAAATAAAGCGCCCACTCGTAAGCATGATAAAAATAATCCCACGGCTAATTCAGATAGTGAATGCCGGCGCGCGAAATAAGCCGCTCCCAGGCTGCCGGTGCCCCCTGCCAGGAGCAATCCCCACAGGGAGCCGAGAAAGATCCCGGCCAGGAGTAGAACCGCTAGACTCCCTGTTAGCAACTGTTTTCCTGCCAGGACAGCTTCTTTATGCCCCCGGTACCAGTGCCGGGCAATTCCTTCGGCTGCCATCAGAGCAACGGTTCCCCCGACTGTAGCCAGGGTAGCATAAGAGGCAGCCAGCCCCGGGACCAGGCCGGTGACGCCAAAAATTACCCCGGTAGCCCATAGAAACAATAACCCCCGCCAGGGCCGGACCACTCCTGCTGCCAGGGCCAGGATAAAGGTTAAACCGCCCAGGAAGGGAATAGCTAAACGAATATCCATAAGTATAATTCGCCTGCAGTTTTTTACGTTTAGCATACCCTTGTTGACGTTAACTATGCTGCCCGGCGCCAGGCCCGGTCGCTCCATTTTCTGGTGCACGGGCGATGGTGTTCGAATTGAGGGCAGTCATGGCCGCCATTTCCCCTGGCGCCCGATTATCAATACGATAGGAAAATATTTTGCCCACCGGTAGGAAACCGGTGGGCTCCGTCGTACTGGTGGTTCCCTTTTAGATCGACTATAGTATCTCGTTCTTGGTACAGATAAACTCTTCGTAAGCTTTATACCCGCATGTTAATCGATCAGGCCTTTTTTCAGCAGGAAATCTCTTGCCACCTGGGCCACTTCCTTTTTTTCCTCGTCTACCTGATAATTCAGCTGACGCATTTCATCATCATTGAGCTGGCCTGCCAGCTTGTTCAGGATTTCTTCCAGTTGCGGATACTTCTCAAGGGTATCCATACGTACCAACGGTGCAGCAAAGTAAGGCGGGAAGAACTGTTTATCATCTTCCAGGATCTTTAGCTTATAGGTAATCAATTGGCCGTCGGTGGCGAAGGCGTCGATCACATCTACCATTTTGTTGCGAACGGCTTCGTATTTTAGGCCGGTTTCCATCTGCTTGGTGCTTTTGAAATTTAGCCCGTAAGTGGCAATTAAGCCGTCATAGCCGTCCGGGCGGTTAAAAAATTCCTGCTCGGCCCCAAGTACCATCTCACTGGCCACGCTTTTCAGGTCGGAAATTTTTTGTAAGTTATACTGCTCCGCAACCTCCTCCGGTACCGCCAGGGTGTAGGTGTTATTAAAGCCAAAGGGTTGCAGCCATTTCAGCTTGAACTGCTCGTTATACGCCTTTTGGACGGTATCGTAGGCCTTCTGGGGGTCATTAATAACCTCCCTTTTCAAGATTGCCACCAGGCCGGTACCGGTGTAGTCAGCGTAAAGGTCTAAGTCACCTTTTTTAAGGGCGTTAAAGTTAACCAGAGTGCCGCCAAGGTTTAATTTGCGTTCAACCTTCAGGTCCGTATGGGCCTCAATGAGCTGGGCCATCATCTCGCCAAGGAGAATGTTTTCGGTAAAGTCTTTGGAACCTACAACCACCACGCCGTTAGCCCTTGTTCCACCGCATCCAGCTGCCACCAAAAGCAACATAGCAATGCCTGTAACTAGCGCGATCAGCTTCCACACTCGTTTGCATTTCTGACGCAAAATATCTCCTCCTTAACTTACTTTATAATGCTGAGACAGCCTTCTTTTTGAGCCCCCGCGGGACCAATGCTTGTTCAAGCAGGGCCAGTCCGGCGTCGGTCAAAATAGCCAGCAGCGCCGCAGGTACGGCCCCCATCAGTACCATGGTGTTGTTCCTCGTTTGAATGCCGCGCCAGATTAGCGTCCCCAGTCCACCTGCCCCAATGAGTACGCCGATGGTCGCAATGCCAATGGCCGTGACAAGAGCTACACGCAAGCCGGCCAGGATCACCGGCAGGGCAATTGGCACCTGCACCCGCCATATTAGTTGGCTCCTGGTCATCCCCATGCCTTTACCTGCCTCCAGCAGGCCGGGTTCTACCCCTAATAGCCCGGTATAGGTATTGCGGACAATAGGCAGCAGGGAATAAAGGAACAACGATACAACGAGGGTAGTATCCCCCAGTCCGAACAGCATCATCAACAGAGCTAACATGGCCAAGCTGGGAATAGTTTGGATCACTTCAGTGGCTGCCATTACAGGCTTGGCTAACCACCGGTACCGGGTCAACAGTATTCCCAGCGGAATGCCGCCCGCCGCGGCCAGCGCTACTCCTATTACCGATAGGCTGAGGTGTTGCCAACTCAGAGCCAGCACCCTATCCATCTTTCGCCTCCTCTCATTTGGTTTTTAAACGGGCGGGTTATCGCTGCTGCAGCCCCCGTGGGGTTACCGCCCGCTCCACAAGCCCTAGTAACCAGCTGGCCAGTAGGGCCAACATGGCAGCGGGTAACGCACCGGCTATGATGAGCTTGGCATCATAGGTGTGGATGCCAGCAAGAATTGGATCGCCCAATCCACCGGCGCCAATTAAGGCCGAAAGGGTAGCCCAGCTGATAATATAGACAGTCGAAACACGGATGCCAGACATAATAACCGGGAAGGCCAAGGGGAACTGTATCCAGGTTAAAAGCTGCCGTCGGTTCATTCCCATACCTACGCCAGCTTCCAGGTAGGCAGGGCTTACTTCGCGAATGCCGGTATAGGTGTTGCGTAGGATAGGGAGAATCGAGTAAAGGAACAATACAGTCATGGCCGGAACTACACCAATACCTAGAAAAGGCAGAACAAATCCAAAAAACGCCAGGCTGGGAATGGTTTGAATAGTACCAGAAATACCGAGCACCACCGACGCTACTCGCTCATGGCGGGCGAGTAGAATACCCAACGGCACGGCGATAAGGGTTCCCAGCAACACCGCACCTAGCGAAAGCAGCAGGTGTTCCCCGGTAGCAGATAGGATACTTGAACCTCTGGCAGCCAGAAACTCCGTCCAGCTAAGCACTTGCTTCATCTCCCCATACCACGGAAGCCAGGGCATTGACTATACTGGTCCTGGTGACCAGTCCCTTCAAGCGGCCTTCCCTGTCCATTACCGGCAGATATTCCAACTTCTCCTGGATGATCAGATCAAAAGCTTCCCGTGCTGGGGTTCCCTCAAACACTACAGGAACATCACGCGCCATTAAGTCCTGCACCTGGTGAGCCCGCTGGTAGTTGCGATTCAATTCCTCGATAGATACGGCGCCTAACAGCCGGCCAGATTCATCGGTAACCAGCAGCGTATCTACCTTTTTACGACGCATGGTAGCAACTCCTTCGGCAACACCCGTATGAGGCCGCACCGTCACCGGTTCACCAATCATAACCTGTTCTACGGTGCGCAATTCCAGTCCGGGGGCCAGCCGATCTTTGCCGATGAACGACGCTACGAACTCGTTGGCTGGGTGCCGCAACAGTTCTTCAGGCGCAGCGACTTGAACAATGTGGCCGTCTTTCATTACCACAATCCGATCAGCAAGCTTCAGGGCTTCGTCCATATCGTGGGTAACAAAGAGAATGGTCTTGCGCAGCTTGGCCTGCAAGGCCTTCAATTCCTCCTGCAGGTTTTCCCGTGTAATGGGGTCAAGGGCACCAAAGGGCTCATCCATAAGGATGAGCGGCGGTTCTGCCGCCAGGGCACGCAACACCCCGATACGCTGTTGCTGCCCCCCGCTTAGCTCTGAAGGGTAACGGTCAGAGTATTCATCAGGATCCATCCCCACCAGTTCCAGTAATTCGCGGACGCGCTGGCGACGGCGTTCTGCCGGCCATCCCAGTAGACGGGGTACCACATCTACGTTTTGAGCAATAGTCATGTTGGGAAACAGGGCGATCTGCTGGATAACGTAGCCAACCTGCCGCCGTAACGCTACGGGATTTTGTTCCCGGATGTCCTTGCCGTTAAGGTAGATAGCCCCGGCGGTGGGTTCGATAAGGCGGTTAACCATTTTTAAGGTGGTGGTCTTGCCACAACCGCTGGGGCCGATTAACACAATAAATTCTCCTGCTTTGACGTCCAGGTTAAAATCGGCTACGGCTATTCGGTTACCGTCATATACTTTTGAGACGTGTTCGAAGGTAAGCATGGCGTCCTCCTTTCAACAGTGCTGTTTCGGGCCAAAAACACCTGGTATTAACTGTCATGAGGTGCTGGTTTAACTTCAGCCAGCTGACGGAGCCGATCCACCGCGTTCTGGCTTCCTACCACAAGAAGCAAGTCCCCTGCGTTTAAGCGCAGCTCTGTCCCCGGAGAGGCGTACCAGCGGCCCCGGCGCCGCACAGCGGTAACGGTAACACCCGTAAGTGTCCTCAATTGGGCCTCTTGCACACTCTTTCCTACAAGGGGTGAACCCGGTGAAACCAGGACCTCTTCAGCATTCTGCATGTTTTTTAGCATGCCGGTTTTAAAGTGCACAATTTCTTTAACCAGTTTATCGATTTCTGTGTTTAGCTTATTACGCTGTCTTATAAGGGTCTCCAGCCGGCGCTCCAAGACCTCAAGGGAGTTGTGTTCGTGAAAATCATCTATAAAGTCCCGGGCAGCCTGACGGGAAAGGATAATTACCCCACTCCCCGGAACTACTTCAACCACCTGTCGTGCCTGCAGGAGCGCCAGGGCTTTTCTTACTGTTTCTGGCGAAACCCCGTACTGCCCGGCTAAACTAGTCCGGCCCGATACTCTTTCACCTTCCTTGTAAGTTCCCCGGAGAATTTCGCTGGCAATCATTAGCGCAATTTGTTCATAACGGGCCAGATCTTCGTTGCTTGTATAGTCCATTTTTAGTCTCTCCTTACCGCCAACTCTATATTATAACTTAGATTGTCACCTGTCAACCTATCCCACTATGCCATTTTAATTACCAAATAAGTTCTAGAGCCAATATCATAATGTAGGGACAAGGATATTATTGTCTTCATTCGGGTATAAACCGCAAAAAAAGCCGCCTTATTCTTTATGAAAGAGTAAGGTGGCTTTTGACTATACGGACAGGCTCATTGTAACATTCGATCACTGCCCATGGCCAGCGCACATAAAAGATAGCCTGTCAAACTTCCTAACAGGCTATCTCCTGGTAAACCCTTTTATAGCCAAACTTTATTTAATGGGAAGTAGCCTTGCGCGTCTTGGCTTTGGTCGCTGACTTGGTCACCGCCGCCTGCCGGTGGCGTTCCCGGCTAAAATTACGCAAATCGATCCACAGGGGACTGGCGGTAAAGATTGAGGAGTAAGCACCGCTGATAGTACCGATGAGCATGGCCAGGGCAAAGGTCCTGGTGGTCTCACCGCCCAGGAGCATCAAAGCCAGTAGGGCGATGACGACAGTCAAGACGGTATTAATAGACCGGGTCAGGGTCTGGTTAATACTGCGATTGACCAGTTCCTCTATAGTTTCCTTCTTGCGTAGCCGCAAGTTTTCCCGGATGCGGTCAAAAATAACAATGGTGTCATTTATAGAATAACCGATAATAGTCAGGATGGCCGCCACAAAGGTACTGTCTACTTCCCAGCGGAAAATGGCAAATAATCCTATAGTAACCAGGACATCATGAATCAGAGCCAGGATAGCCGCCAGGCCGGATAAAAATTCAAAGCGGATTGTGATATAGATAATCATCAGGACCCAGGCAATGGCCATGGCTTCAATACCTTTTATGGTCAGTTCCCGGCCAATGGTGGCGCCAACCTTTTCATTTCGCTTTAAATCGAGTTGCCCCAATTTATCGCGCAGGGCACTAATTACCTGGTCGGTTTGTTCTTCACTGAGTTCTGTTGTCCGGACCAGAAACTCATTATTGCCCGCTGCTTGAATGGAGCTGTTACCCAGGTTGAGACCGCCGAGAACCTCCCTGACCTGGCTGGCACTAACCGGTTGCTGGAACTGGATCTGAACAATATTCCCGCCGGTGAAATCAATGCCAAAATTCAGGGGGGATGGCCAGTTCAGGACCATGGCTATAAGGCCCGGTATAATTATAAGCAGCGAAAGGGCATACCACCATTTGCGCCTGCCGATAAAATTAAAGTTTAAGTTCATTAAATCTCACCCCTCGCCGCTACCGGTATTTGTCCTTCTTTGACCCCATAGAGCCACAGTTTTTGGAAGGCTGGTACGCTAATGACCTGGTGTAAGAGGAAACGAGTCAGGGTTATGGCTGTGAACATGCTGGCGACAATACCTAAAGAGAGGGTGACGGCAAAGCCACGCACCGTGCCGCTGCCCAAGAAATAAAGGACCAGTGCCGCCAGCACCGTCGTGGCGTTAGCGTCAAAGATGGTGGTGAAGGCGCGCTTAAAGCCGGCATCAACAGCCGCACGTAAAGTTTTGCCATTACGCAGTTCCTCTTTGAGGCGCTCGTAGATAATAATATTGGCGTCGACGGCCATACCCACCGACAGCAAGAGGCCGGCTATGCCCGGTAGTGTCAGGGTAGCCTTTAAAGCCCACAGGACGACAAGGACAATCAAGGCGTAAATAATCAGGGAAAAATCGGCTACTAATCCCGGCAGGCGGTAAACAACAAGCATAAACAGGGCAATTAAAACCAGGCCGGCAATGATCGCCGTCTTACTCTTAGCCAGGGAATCAGCTCCCAGGGTCGGACCCACGGCTCGGCGCTCAATAATCTGCACTGGTACCGGGAGGGCGCCGCCGCGTAAGAGGGCTGCCAGGTTGGCTGCCTCCTGGAAGGAAGCAAAGCCGCCCCTGATGACCGCCTCGCCGCTGGGAATGGCTTCGTCAACATGGGGGTTTGTCAGCAGCTGGTTATCCAGGTAGATGGCTATATGCCGCTTGGGGTCACCCCTGCTGTAGCTGCTGACCAGCTTCTGGGTCGTTTCGGCAAACTTTTTGGTGCCTTCGGCATTAAATTTCAGGGTAATTTCCGGCTCCCGGGTTTGCTGGTCAATAACGGCCCTGGCGTCTTTCAAGTCTTTCCCGGATACTACTACCTGGCCGTCACTGGTCTTAAACTCCAGTAAGGCTGTTTTACCGATCATTTTAACGGCTTCCTCCGGGTTGTTGACCCCGGCCAGCTGAATAATCAGGCGGTCACTACCTTCCCGCTGGATCACCGGTTCAGCTATCCCCAGCTGGTCGACCCGGTCGCGCATAATCCGTTCCAGAGCAGCCATATCCTCACTGGTCACCGTATGTTCCGGTGTGCTCTGGGCCTGGATGAGGATATAAACACCGCCGCGCAGATCCAGTCCGAGTTTCATGGCCCGTATTAAAGGTTGAAAGGCTCCTATGCCTAGCGCCAGGATGGCAACCAAAACAATGGCGAGCTTAAAGAAGCCGCCTGTTCCTTTTCCCCCTGCCAAAATTCTCCTGCCTCCCTTGACAGAATGCGATTGTAGGACAACCTATTATAACTCCAGCAGGAGTTACCCGTCAATTGCTGCCAATACCACTCCTACCAGTTTTTACTATTTTACAGCAACCGGGCTTCATTGGCCACCAGCCCAAAATGGCAATCGAGGAAAGCGGCGGCCCGCCGGCACATCATCATCCGCGTCAGGAAGATCTCAAAATACTCCATGGGCGTGCTGATTGAAAGGTCAATGGTCAGTTCCAGGGTAATGGTACGCCTGGTAGCATCTACCCGTAAAAAGGAGTGCTGAACGGCGTAATTAACCCGGTCGTGGATATCAAAGGTACTGATATCATTATTGCGCACCCGGGAACGGTGGACATCAGATTTATCCGCCAGGATGAGGGCTGCCCCAACGATATTGACGGCCTGGCCATACTCTTCTTCATGGTTACCGATGGCGCCTGCAATGGTAGCTACCTCAGGGATAGGCATACCCATGCGGGTTAGGATGCGGTAAGCCAGCAAGGCCCCTGTCTGGCCGTGATCCTGCCGGCTTATGACATTACCGATATCATGCAGGTACCCGGCTATAGCCGCCAGTTCGGCCAGCCTCCGGTCATAGCCCAGGTGTTCAAGCACGTTATAGCTGATCTTGGCCACCAGGTTCAAATGGCGGTGGCTATGTTCAGTAAATCCCATGGCCCCCAGGTGTTCATTACCTTTAACAATCAGCGCATCTACTTCGGGATCCCTTTTAACATCTTCCAGGGTCACCGGATCCAATCCTTATTATTCCTCCTGTCCCGGGACATAGGCCACCCCCGCCTTGTCCACTTCGACCTCAACCCGATCAGCAATGCGGACCATCAAAGTTCTATCTTTGATTTTCGTTATTCGGCCATGCAGCCCTCCAGCCAGGACCACCCGATCATCCACCTTCAAGCTGTTCAGCATTTCCTGGCGCCGTTTTTGTTGCTTTTGCTGGGGCCGGATCATTAAGAAATACAGGATTGCAAAGAAAACCACCATGTAAAAAATGGTTCCTGCCCACTGTTGCATGAAACAACCTCCATTCTTTCTTAAATTTAGTCTGGACTTGCTTATCATTCGACGTACCTTTGGAAAATACCTGCCCTGTTCTAGATTTTTCCCGAATTATATTTAGCATAAAACTCGGCTGCCATTGCTTCCAGGTCATTGTTAGCGATGGCCTGGCGAATCTGGTGCATCAACTTCAGTAGGAAATATAAATTGTGAATGGTGGTCAGCCTGAGCCCCAGAATCTCATCGGCCTTGAGGAGGTGCCGGATGTAGGCCCGGGTGTAGTGGCGGCAGGTATAGCATTCGCACTCCGGGTCCAAGGGGCGAAAATCCCGGGCATAGGCGGCGTTGCGCACCACCAGCTTGCCGTAGGTAGTCATTACGGTGCCGTTACGGGCAATGCGGGTGGGCAGGACGCAGTCAAACATATCCACCCCTCTTTTTACCCCTTCAATCAGGCAGTCCGGCGAACCCACACCCATGAGATAGCGGGGTTTGCCTTCGGGAAGATATCCTTGCAGGTCCTCCAGGATGCTGTACATCAATTCCTTGGGTTCACCGACGCTTAAGCCCCCTATACCGTAACCGGGGAAGTCCAGGGCTGTAATCTCCCGGGCGCTGCGGCGACGCAATTCGGGAATTACCCCGCCCTGAATAATGCCAAACACCGCCTGGTCCTCCCGGCGGTGGACCTCCAGGCAAATTTCCGCCCAGCGGCTGGTGCGCTCTACTCCTGCTTCTACTTCTTCCCGGCTGGCCGGGTAGGCGACACACTCATCAAAGGCCATGGCAATATCGGAACCCAGGGCTTCCTGGACAGCCATAGATTCCGCCGGTCCCATAAAGTGGGTGGAGCCGTCCAGGTGGGAACGAAAGGTCACCCCAGCATCACTGATTTCCCGCAAATCGGCCAGGCTAAAGACTTGAAAGCCGCCGCTGTCGGTAAGAATGGGTTTGTCCCAGTGCATGAATTTATGCAGGCCCCCGGCTTCCCGGATAATATCGGCGCCGGGGCGGAGGTAAAGGTGATAGGTATTAGCCAGGATAATTTCGGCTCCCACTCCGGCCACTTCTTCCGGTGTCATGGTTTTGACGGTGGCCTGGGTGCCGACGGGCATGAAGACCGGCGTTTCGACGGTGCCATGGGGCGTTTTTAGTCGCCCCAGGCGGGCGCCGGTGGCCCGATCACGTTTGAGCACGGTAAAGGTTACAGCGGGCAAATGAATATTTCCTCCTAACTAATAATCCGAAAATAACTCGAAAACAAAGCCAGCACTCATCTACATAGTTTACCCTCCGGGGGTGGTCACTGACAAGCAACCGAAACTCTTTCCTACAAGATCAGCATCGCATCCCCGAAGCTGAAGAAACGGTAGCCCTCTGCCACAGCAGTCCTGTAGGCGGCCAGGATTTTTTCCCGTCCGGCAAAGGCACTGACGAGCATAATGAGGGTTGATTTGGGCAGGTGGAAGTTGGTGATGAGGCAGTCAACGGCCTTGAAACGGTAGCCGGGGTAAATAAAGATATCCGTCCAGCCGTTCCCTGGCTGGATAAGGCCTTCTTCAGTAGCTACCGTCTCCAGGGTGCGAACTACCGTCGTGCCCACGGCCACTATCCGCCCTCCCCGGGCGCGGGCGGCATTAATGGCCGCCGCCGCCTCTGGGGTTACTTCGTAGTACTCGGCATGCATATGGTGTTCTTCAATATTTTGCACCTTAACGGGGCGAAAAGTGCCCAGGCCAACATGGAGAAGGAGGTAGACTATTTGCACCCCCTGCCCCCGAAGCTGTTCCAGGAGGCGGGGGGTAAAATGTAGACCAGCCGTCGGCGCTGCCACGGAGCCTTCAACCCGGGCATAAACCGTCTGGTAGCGCCCGGGGTCCTCCGGCTTTTCTTTAATATACGGCGGCAGGGGCATCGCCCCCAGACGGTCCAGGAGGGTTTCAAAGGGCCCTTCCTGGTAAAAAAACTGCAGTAATCGTCCCCCGGCGCTAGTCGTAGCCGTGGCCCGTGCCTTCAATTCCCCTTGACCAAAGATTATCTCCGTACCGACCGGCACCCGTCGCCCCGGCCGTACCAGGGCCTCCCAGGTATCCCGGTCGCGCCGGGTTAGTAAAAGAACTTCAATCCTGGCCCCGGTACCGGCCCGGCGGCCCCAAAGACGGGCCGGTATCACCCTGGTCTCATTTAAAACCAGGACATCCCCCTCTTTGAGATAATCAGGCAGGTCGTAGAAATGACGGTGTTCCAGATAGCCCCTTTCCCGATTAAGGACAAGGAGGCGCGAGGCATCCCGCGGCTCCACCGGTGTCTGGGCAATCAATTCCGGCGGCAGATCATAGTCGAATTCTTCCAGGCGCAAAACACCTTTCACCTGCGGTAAGAAGCAATTTTTAAGCGGCCGTCAAAGCGGTCCTGGTTATAATAGTGTTCAATAATTTGCTGGTAAGTATACCCTTTTTCTGCCATCCCCATGGCGCCCCACTGGCTTAAGCCCAAACCATGGCCGTTACCCCGGCCCTGGAATACTACCTGCCGAAACATCTTCGGTATACTGCGGGTACCATCCCGGCCGGCTACCGTATACTCACCGGCGGCGCCGTTGGGAGCGTTCATCACCCCGCCGGCCCCCAGGGCCACCAGCTCGGCACCGTAATTTACGGCCCGCTGCTCGCCGGTGCCGTCCAGGATGTTAACAGTGGAATCCATCTGCACGGTAAACAAGGTGCTTTTCAGGATATCCTTCCCGAAGACGGCCCGGATGCCGTCCCGGAAGGCCGAGGCAGTCCCGGTGGTTGTCCGAATATCCATCCTGGTAACACGGCCGGAGACCGTTTCCCCCTGGCCGTCCCTGCGCTGGCGGGAAAGCACCAGGTCAACCACATCCCCGGCTGCCACCTGGCCCTGCCCCGCCAGCCAGGCATTGAACTTTTCCTGGACCTGTTGCCGGGTCATGGTTACCGTCCAGGTGTAGGTGTTGGCCGGGTAGCCGCCCGGCGTCTGATGGGGATACTTTAAAGCCCACTCATCTTCCGGAGAAGGCACCCCGCGCAAGTAGGGCAGGGGGTTGCTCCAGACATTCTCGCTGTCCTCGGTATAGCCGCCCGCATTGGCATGAAAGTAGGCCTCGATTACCCTGCCGTCATAGTAAATTACCTGCCCGCGGGTGGCATCGACGGCTTGAATGACTTTATCGCGGTTAGGGCCATAGTTGACCTCGGCTTCATAACCGCCATAGACCTGCGTCATGGTATCATCGGTGACATCATATAAGGCAGCCGGTTTCAACCTCGTAACGGCATAAGAACGAGCAATCACAGCCTGGGCCTTGAGGGCCTCTATGCCGGCACTGGCCGGCATCTCCCTGCCCACCACGCCATAGAGGTATTGTTCCAGATCCAGGACATTAACAGCCATCAGGCCGCTGTCTCCCTTGAAAATATGCAAATTACCCCGGTAACGCTGCCCCTGGTAGCGGAAAAGATTCAAAGCCCCGGTATCCTGCGCTTTAAGCTGGATGGGGCCAGGGATTGTACCCGGGAAAGGCGTGCCCTCCCGGAGTAACTGATAGCCGGCCCCGGTATTTTTAACCGTCCACTTTTCTCCTTCTTTCACAGGGCTGATCTCCTTGCCGCTGGAGCCATCAATTAACTTGTAGCTGCCCTGGTCAACCTGGAAATCAACCTGCTCCAGATCGCCAGCGAGCAAGACCCGGATTATTGGTACGTCTCCTTTAGGGGCGGCACCTGCCGGTATCGTTACTAGAACCAGGAGCAAACTCGCCAGGAGAACGATTGCCCCCCCTCTCCTGCAGGCTTTATTTTTCAAGTTTTCTCCTCTCCCTTTAGTGCCGTATTTTATTTAAGGTAAAAATTGAAGCCCATACAAAAGAAGCTTCTTGCAGCGATAGTTTAAAGAAACGATAAATCCGGTCAGTTTATCTGGTTTTCTGGTACCCTGGTATCCCTTTACCTTCCGGAACTGCCTTCAAGCCTTTACTGCCGCCCGGGTTAACGTGGCCCGGGGCGGGCTCTTTCACCTGCCTGGCAGCCTTTGGTTTTTCCCGGGGATTACCTTCACCGGTTTTCTGGTCCTTTTCTTTTACCTGCCCCGGTCGCTCCTTGTAATTGGTATTATTTTTCTGTTTCTCGCCCTGCCCCCCGTCGTCATCACGATGGTTACCAGCACTATTACCACCTGCAACTTGTTGCCCCAGGGCCTTCTTGAGGGTGGCGCCCAGCTGCTGCTCTTTCTGCAAAAGATCTTTATCCTGATGCAGCTTTTGCAGCAGCTGCTCCCAGTTGCTGTCAAATCTCGCCAGCACCCTGGCCACGCTCTCTCTTTGCAGGTCGGCCGCCGTAACCGGCAGTCCTGCATCCAGGGCTTCCAGGAGGATACCGTACTTTCCTGGCGAAAGGCCGGCGGCTTCTGCATGCTGGCGAATTTCCGGCTGGACGGCGGCTGCCTCTACTACCGCCCGGACCCTGGCCTGTTGAAGGATATTCCGCGCCTGGCTGGTTAACTTCTGACCCAGTTCAACGCCGGCCGCCAGTTTTTCCTGACCGCCACTGACAGCAGGGCTCACTGTTATCACCATAGCTCCCTGGCTGTCGGGGAGGTAGTAACCCTGGCGCACGGCCTCCCTGGTCAGGATCTCGATGGCAGTAGCTGCTTTTTCATCCTTAAGGGCAACGCCGGCCAGAAGCTTTTCCCCATCGTCATTTAATCCCCGCGCACTGAGCACCTTTTCCCGCTCATCCACCGCCAGTTCAATGCTGGGATTGATGTCGATATTAATATAATAGGCCGGTTGACGGGGAGCTGGCGTGACCGTGGCCCGGCGGGCCAAGGGTGGAGCCAGAAAAAGCAACAGGATTACTGCCGCTACCGCCATCGCAGCCTGCCAGGGGGGCCTCTTTTTTACCGGAGGCAACATCACCTCTTCCCCTACTTCCGGCACCGAGCCGGTCAGGTGGAGGGTACGCCACTCCCCCTCCGGGGTCAAAACAATGACCTCTTTTCCCTGCCTGGCCACTACCAGACCCCGCTCGGCGTTAAGCATCCTGACCACCCCTTTTGCCTTGACCTATGTATTCTGCCAGGTAATCATAATCACCCATCAGCATAAGTGCTGCGGCGATAATATATTTGCGGTGGCGTTCCAGGGTTTTGCGGCTGGTTTCCACGGACTTTTCCAGGGCTTTCAGGGGCAAGGCTTTACGTTCCTGAAGATACTGTCTGAAGAGGGGATTGGCCGCCACTACGCGGGCGGCTGCCAGGGCCCGGTCACGGGCGTCCCGGTGCTGAGGGCTGGCCTTGACCAGGTCCTTAAAGGTTATGCCAAAGCTGGCCAGCTCTTCCCGGTAGCGCTCAATTTCCCGGCGCCGGTCAGCCAGCTCGTTGACCAGGTTTATCTCTTCCCCGCCCAGAGGATCGGCGGCGGCTGCCGTTTCGTTATCCAGAGCCTGTAAAGACAGCACCCGCCGGTGGCGCCCCTCCCGGCGGAAATAATCAACTAGACGGCGGCGGATAATAGTCTCGGCGAGGGTTAAAAAGTTGGAACCACCGCCCGGCCGGAAACTGTCGATAGCTTCGTTAAAGGCTATCAGGCCGACACTGGCCTCGTCATCTTCTCCCAGGCGGATAAAATGACCCGTTGCCCGAGAAACGACGGCCAGGATAAAGGGGGTAAAACGGCGGATTAATTCCTCCCTGGCCCCGGCATCCCCGTTCCTTGCCCGGAGCAGTAACTGGCTGGGGTCTGCTTCCAATGGCACTTTTAGCCTCACCTCACATAGTATTCGCCCGACCCTGTCGTTTTCCGGCTACCAGCCCCTAACGACGAAAGATTAAGTTTAAGACGATGGTTAAGATGAGGCTCAAGAGGAGGGAACTCAGCAGGGGAAAATAGAAAGTGAAGTTGCCCCTCTGGATATAAATGTCCCCCGGCAGGCGCCCGATAGAAAAGATTTTCCCTATCCCCAGGAGGATGAGACCCATCAGGGCAAGTAGCAGTCCCATCCCCAGCAGCATTTTGCCGAAAAAACTCCAGTCGCCCATGGTAGTTCCTCCAATTTAATTAAAACAAACTGTCCATCCGGGATATCCCCAGGTGCTCGTAGGCCCTGGCTGTAGCCATGCGGCCCCGGGGAGTGCGCTGGATAAAACCGTGCTGGAGCAAAAATGGCTCATAGACATCCTCAATGGTATCCGGTTCTTCGCTGATGGCCGCCGCCAGGGTGTCCAGGCCCACCGGGCCGCCGTTAAATTTCTTGATAAGGGTTAACAACAGGCGGCGGTCGGAATTGTCCAGGCCTAAGGAGTCAACCTGCAAGAGTTCCAAAGCTTCCCTGGCTACCTGCCGGGTAATTGTCCCCCCGGCCCGGACTTCAGCGTAATCCCGTACCCTTTTCAGCAGGCGGTTGGCCACCCGGGGTGTTCCCCGAGAACGGCAGGCAATCTCCCTGGCCCCTTCAGGCTCAATGCCTACCTGCAGGATGGCTGCCGCCCGGAGAATAATTTGCTCTAGTTCCTCTATCCGGTAAAACTCCAAGCGAGAATTAATTCCAAAACGATCCCTTAAAGGCGAAGACAACAACCCGGCTCTGGTGGTAGCCCCCACCAGGGTAAAAGGGGGTAAATCCAGGCGGATAGAGCGGGCACCAGGGCCTTTGCCCAGAATAATATCCAGGGCAAAATCTTCCATGGCCGGGTACAGGACCTCCTCTACCTGGCGGGGCAGGCGATGGATTTCATCTATAAAGAGAACGTCCCGGGGCTCCAAATTGGTAAGGATGGCCGCCAGATCCCCGGCTCGTTCCAGGGCCGGGCCCGAGGTAACCCTTAAACTTACCCCCAGCTCGTTGGCAATTATTCCAGCAAGGGTGGTCTTCCCCAGCCCGGGAGGACCGTAGAGCAGGACATGGTCCAGAGCATCCCCCCGCTCCCGGGCCGCCTGGATAAAGATGCTTAAGGTTTCCTTGACATGCTCCTGGCCGATATATTCGGCCAGGCGGCGTGGGCGCAGGCTCACTTCCAGTTCTTCGTCTTCCCGATGCAGGTTCCCGGCCAGCAAGCGCTCTGCCGTCAATCAGCACCACCCCTCCGGCCTATGGTTTTCAACACTCCCTGGAGAACGGCCGCCGTATCAGCCTCCGGCCCCAGTTCTGCTTTAACCCTGGTCAGGACCTGGCTTATCTCATCGCGGCTGTAGCCCAGGGCCAGGAGGGCGGCCAGGGCTTCATCATTATCGCCGGCCCCGTTATCCCCGGACACCCCGGCTGTTGCCGCCGTCTCACCGGCGAGACCCGATTTTAAAATTGCATCTTTTAATTCCAGGAGCAGGCGTTTAGCCTTCTTGGCCCCGATGCCGGGGAGGGCGGTTAGGAAAGCGGTATCTTCGGCAACAATAGCCTGCGCCAGCTTTTCCGGAGACGCCGCCGCGAGGATTTGAAGGGCCCCGCGGGGTCCAATGCCGGCCACCCCAAGTAAAAGGACAAAGAATCTTAGCCCCTCGGGCCGGGTAAAGCCGTATAGCTCAAGGGCGTCTTCCCTGACTACCAGGTGGGTATAGACGGCAATCTCTGTTCCCGCGGGCGGCCAAACTTCCGCGGGCGGTGTGCGGACAAACCAGCCAATGCCCCCGGTTTCCAGCAAAATGCCTTCCGGCATTACCTGGAGTAACCGCCCGCGCAGGTAACCAATCACTGCTGCAACACCCCGGCTTCCCGCCGGCGCCAGGGAGCTATACTTGCGTGGCAAATGGCCACGGCCAGGGCATCGGCCACATCATCGGGTTCCGGCCGGCTTTTCAGGCCCAGCAGGGTCTGAACCATCCGCTGCACCTGCTCCTTGGGTGCCCGGCCGTAACCGGTAACTGCCTGTTTGACTTCCAGGGGCGTGTACTCGGCAACGGGAAGGCCCGCATGGGCCGCCGCGAGCAACGCTACCCCCCGGGCCTGGCCTACCGCCAGGGCCGTACGGCTATTTTTATTAAAAAAAAGTTCTTCAATGGCCATAATATCCGGGTGGTGATTTTCTATTATTTCCTGGAGGTGATCGTAAATCATGACCAGGCGCCGGCTTGCTTTTTCCCCTGCCGGCGTCCGGATGCAGCCATAAGCAAAGGCCTGCAGCGGCCCGGCATTCCTCGCCTCTATCAGGCCATAGCCAACAATGGCGGTACCAGGGTCGATTCCCAGGATCAACATCCTTTTATTCCTCCCTGGCAATTATTCGACGTCAAAGATAGTAGTTCCTTTTTTTGTACCATGCAAACTAATATTTCAGGCCAATTTTCTATATCTTACCGGCTCGAAAGAGTTATAATATATCTGGATACCGGCAAGACCTGCCAGGTTTGAATCGAGGGGAGCAAGAAATGAGCAAATTGATGGGCTGGCTGTGCCACTATACGCCGGTGGAAATTTTAACGGCTCTAGGGTACACCCCATACCGGCTGCTGGGACGAAAAGGCAATAACCCGCGCGCCGCTACATATCTGCCGGGGAACCTCTGCCCTTATGTCCAGAGCTGCCTCGAGGCAGCGATCAAGCAGGAGTTGCCACCCCTGGCCGGCGTCGTAATCGCCCGCTCCTGCAACGCCATGATCCACCTGGCTAACGTATGGCCACGCTATGGATTAAAAGGTAAGATCCTCATCCTCGAGGTGCCCCGCCGCCTTGATGACAACGCAGTTTTCTATTTCAGCCAGAATTTACGCCGGCTGGCGTCAGAGCTCGCTCATTCCGGGGAGCGGCAATTAAATGAAGAACGCTTGTGGGCGGCCATTAGCTGGTGGGAAGAACAAAGGGCCGCCTGGCGTAAGCTTTTAACCTGCCGGGCCGCAGGCGAAGACCCTCCGGGTGGGGAGGAAATCATGGACGGGCTGGCCAGGTGGCAAACGCCCCTTAACCAAAGAGAGGCAGAAAAATGGGAGACGGTTATTAATCGGTTAGCCAGGCAACCCTGTAGAAAATCCGCCCGGCGGCCGCGCTTGCTGCTTTCCGGAAGCATCCTGCCGCAAGAATTGATTGCCATGGTAGAAGCATGCGGCGGTTTATCTGTTTTCGAAGACAGCTGCAATGCCCGGCGCCTTTTATTAGCCCCCGCCGTCGGGGCAGAAGGTGACCCCTACCTTTATCTGGCCAGGCTCTACCTGGGAGGCCCCCCCTGTCCCAGGATGGTAAACGACCGCGAGAAACGCTGCCGGTACTGGGCCGAAGCAGTAGATCGATTCCATATCCAGGGAGTCATTTACCATGCCATGAAGTTTTGCGATGCCGCCATGTACGACTTCCTGGCCCTGAAGAGCTTTTGTGAAAAGAGGGGGTTACCCCTCCTTCGCCTCGATGGGGATTTCAGCGGTGGTAACCGGGGCCAGTGGCAGACGCGGATAGAAGCCTTTCTAGAAATGCTGGAGGTACGGTAATGGATATCTATCAGTTATTGCGCTCTTATCTGGGATCGACTTTGCGCCAGCGCGCCATAAGATCTCCCTGGACATATAGACTACTGAAGCAGGCCGTGGCAGCCCAAAAAAGACATTATCCCTGGCAGGCGGCCCACCGGCTGCTTCTCAATACCATCGACCAGGCAGCAGCAGCTTTTTTACAAAAAGGGCCGGTGATCTGGCACAATGTTTTCTTCCCCACCGAGGTCCTTTATGGTCTGGGAACAGTTCCCTTCGCCCCGGAAGCAGCCGCTGTGGTGGCTACAGGTTTGGGAATAGCCGAGAGGGCCTTGCAGCGGGCTGAAGGTGATTGGGTAAGCAGCGAGGCCTGCTCCTTCCACCGCCTGGCCCACGGTTGCGACCGGGAAGGTTACTTCCCGCCGCCAGGAGCGGTAGTATGCAGCTCTCACCTGTGCGACACTGCTCCCCAGTCCCTGGCGGCCACGGCAGCTTACCACGGGGTGCCTTTTTACCTTTTAGACGTACCCCATCAGCAGGACGATACCGCCCTGGAATATGTCGCCCGCCAGCTCAAAAGCATAACCTTTTCCCTGGTAGAAACCTTAAACCTGGCGTGGGACGAGGACCGTTTTCAAGCGGCCCTTGTTAACTCCAACGCAGCCCGGGAACGCCTGCTGGCAATAAACCGCCTGCGCCAGCAGCGCCCGGCCTGCATCCGGGGGGAAGAAGCCCACAGCTTTATTTACCTCATGCTAGCGGGTTTTGGCGCCGCAACCTCGGTGGAGGTTTACGGGGAACTATTGACGGAACTGGCTCAGCGTTACCGGGACCAGCGCCGGGCCGTGCCGGAAGAAAAGGCGCGTTTGGTATGGTTGCACCTGCGGCCCTATTACCCCAACGCCATTTTCCAGATTTTAGAACAGGAGGCCGGAGCGGTGGTAGTTTGCGAAGAGATGAATTATGTTTATTGGGAACCCCTGGACCCGGAAAGGCCCTTTTACAGCCTGGCGCGTAAAGTTTTAAGCCACCACGGCCTCGGCCCTATAACCAGGAGGATAGAAGCTATCCTGGCCATGGTCGACGCCTACCAGGCCGGCGGGGTTATCCATTTTGCCCACTGGGGTTGCCGCCAGAGCACAGCCGGTTTGCGCATGTTGCAGGATGCTTTGCGGGAAAGGGGCATACCTTTCCTCAACCTGGAGGGCGACTGCGTCGATCAAAGCAAATACGCCCCAGGCGCTGTCAGGACGCGCTTGGAAGGTTTTCTGGAAATGTTATTATAAAGAATAAATTACTCCGGGAGGTTATATCCTTGAGCCTAACAGCGGGAGTGGATATCGGGTCCCTGACGACCAAAGCAGTTGTAGTCCGGGACGGCCGGTTGGTGGGCGCCGCCGTCCTGAAGAGCGGCGTTGACAGCGCTGAGATTGCCAGGAAGGCTTTACAGGAGGCCCTGGAACAAGCCGGGTTTAAGGAAGATTCCCTGGACGGCATTGTCGCCACGGGCTACGGCCGCATCCGGGTTCCCTTCGCCCAGCGCCGGGTTACCGAAATAACCTGCCACGCCAGGGGAATTTATCACCTCTGGCCGGACATACGCACGGTCATCGATATTGGCGGCCAGGATAGCAAAGTTATCCTCCTGGATGACGGCGGCAAAGTGCGGGATTTTGTCATGAATGAGAAATGTGCCGCCGGCACCGGCCGTTTCCTGGAAGTCATGGCCAGCGCCCTGGAGGTCCCGGTAAAGGATATGGGGACCCTCTCTCAACAGGCAAGCCAGGGTGCCAGCATTAGCAGCATGTGTACCGTCTTTGCCGAATCCGAAGTCGTTTCCCTGGTAGCCGAAGGCCGGCCGGTAGCAGAAATTATCAAAGGCCTGCATAATGCTATCGCCCAGCGGGTGGTGGCCATGGCCCAGCGGGCAGGCTGGGAAGAGCCGGTAGCCATGACGGGCGGGGTGGCCAAAAACCCGGGGGTTGTAAAAAGCCTGGAAGAATACCTTGGCACAAGCATCCGCATACCCCCGGACCCGCAAATAATTGGAGCCCTGGGGGCAGCCCTGCTAGCGGCCGGGTAAGGAAGGCCCTATACCGCCCCTGAACAGCCCCCAACCATGATCGGGGCCAACCACCTGCTTAGCCGTTATAGAGCTCCCAGTTGGCCCGCGCAAAAAGGTCCAAAACCTCCTCGAAATCCAGATGATGGCTGCCTTTCAGGAAAGCGACCGTAGCAGCCGCTTCCCGGGGATCGTGGCCTTCCACAGGTGCGTCGGAGCCGGCCAGCAAGCGGATACCTTTATCCCTCATGAGCCCCCAGGCGTAGGCTGTTTTCATGCGCTCCGGGCCCAACCTTTGCACAGCCCATGATATTTCCCGGGAAAAAATGGGCTGGATACAGACCGGGATCGCGAGTTCCGCCAGGGTATCCAGCTGCTCCTCCCGGGCGTATTGGACGTGTTCCAGGCGATCCAGGGGATGGCGGCTCTGCCGCACAACACGCAGGAATTGGTCAACGGCCCGGTCGCCGATGGCGTGAGCGGCTACGGGTTTACCTTTTTGGTGTACCTTCTCAACCAGAGAAAGGAGGGCCTCATCAGTGTAATTCAGCAGGCCATAGTTACCGGGATCGTCGGCATATTCTTCCGTAAGGGCCGCGGTACGAGCGCCCAGACCCCCGTCCAGGAAGACTTTAAACCCCAGGGCTTCATCCAGTAGCTCGAAATCCACCGTGTAGAAATCCACCTCGACCACCTGGTCCAAGCCCTCAAAGAAAGGGCGCTTGTCCCGGTCCATTCCCATATCGATGGCTTTAATTATCCCCAGTTGCTTCAATTCCCTTAAGCCCCGGGATAGGATGTCTCCTGGCTCCAGGTTGAGGCTAGCCACTAAAGTATTTAGGAGTTTAAATGCTTCGGCCTCATGGAAGAGCCCGTTTTCCGCAAAAAATCCCAGCCTCTGCATGGCGGCCGTATTGGCTGCGGCCAGGTGCAGGCAAGTCCGGACTATTACCACCGGCGTTGATCCGAAGGCGTGATCCAGGAAGGCCCGCCCGGGGATAATTTTTTCGGCCAACCTTTCCTGGTTAAAGCGTACCCCTACGGCCCACCCTTCAACCAAACGAGACTTCAGGGTTTCCACCAGTTCCTCAAGGCTTAAGCATTTTTCCAGGTTGGCGAAGCGATTGAAGATGGCAAATTCCCATAAATGTAAGTGGGCATCCAAATACCCCTGGCGGCAGAGCGTTTCTTGTGTCATGTTTATCCCTCCACCCTAAGCTTAAACCCGGGGCTTCGTTTATACAAGGTTTTTTTAAAAGAAATCATGTTTAAAAGGTGGAGGTATGAGGAGCAAAGGGGTAAATGCCGACCTTTAGGGGCGAAATTCGTCCAGGCTATCCAGGGCTTCCAGGACCTCTTGTTCGGAATTGAATTCTGCCTGGTCATTTTCTATTTTTTCCCGCCAGCTGGGCGGCAAGGAGGCAACTTTCAGGTTCGTTACCCGCATTAGTGGTCCCAGGCTGCCGGCCGGGCCCTGATAAATAGCTACCAGGCCATCCTTGACGGCCAAATGGCGTCTGGGTGCATCGGCAGGGCACAGAGCATCTACCTCCTGGATGATGACCAGGTGTTCCTCCTCCCGGGTTATGCGCCAACCCTCGGCCGGTGGGAAAAGAAGGTTCATTTCTTCTTTATCAGCCCAGTTCCACTTGACCCCTGCCGGTAGAGGAATGGGTTCCCGGTGGCCACAGTAGCGATAATATCTCTCCAGGTGAGGTTCCTCCAGTACCCTTGGCTCCAGAAGACCCGGCACCTTTAAGATAACCGGCCTTTGCCCGGTACTTACCCTGGCTTGCTGGTAAGCCACCAGCCCCCCGAGGAGAAAAATCATAAGGCCAAGAACAAAAAAGCGCCGGCTTGCGTCGCCCAAGGTGGCACCTCCTTATAACAGAAATTACCACCTTCTAGCTTTGCCGGCGCAACAAGGTTTTATACCTGCTTATAACTCCAGCTGCTCCAGAACGGCAGCAGGAATGTCGGCGTTGGTATAAACAGCCTGGACGTCATCGTGATCCTCCAGGCGGTCCACCAGGCGCATGACTTTAGCCGCCATTTCCGGATCGTCAATGGTTACTGTAGTCTGGGGTACCATTGCTATTTCGGCGCTAGTAATATTAGCTCCGGCTTCCTGCAGGGCTTTCTTTACCTTCTCCAGGTCTTCAGGAGCAGTCTTTATTTCCATGGCGTCAGGGGCACTATCATCAACATCTTCTGCTCCGGCCTCAATAGCCTGGAGGATTAATTCTTCCCGGGTTTCTCCCGCCGGAACTTCGACGCTAATGACCCCCTTGGGGTTAAACATCCAGGCTACACAGCCGCTTTCCCCCAAATTTCCACCATTGCGGGAAAAGATATACCGGATTTCTGAAGCCGTGCGGTTACGGTTATCCGTAGCAATATTTAACAACATGGCTACGCCTCCGGGACCATAGCCTTCATAAACCATTTCTTCATAAGCTGCGCCTTCAATCTCGCCGGTACCGCGCATAATGGCCCGCTGTATATTCTCATTGGGCATATTGACTTCCTTAGCCCGGGCGATGGCTGCCTTCAAGCGCGGGTTACCTTCGGGGTCACCGCCTCCCTGCCGGGCAGCAATGATAATCTCTCGCCCGATTTTAGTAAAAAGGCGGCCGCGCTTTTCATCCATCTTGGCCTTACGATGTTTTATATTGGCCCACTTGGAATGTCCGGACATGCCTTTACCCCCCTCTCACCTCTAACTGCCGTTAAAATTCTAACATACAAAACCGCAGTTAAGCAATAAGCCTCATTATCTACATTACCCGCTGCCGAATATGTCTGTAATATTTTACCTCGAAGACGCGGCCAATTTTATGTTAACTTTTTGGCACCTATATGGTAAAATTCTATTTAGTAACTTTCATTTCACGCCGTGGCCACCAGAAACGCCGAATTTCCTTTTATGAAAGCGGGGGAACCAATTTTTCTGGGGTTAATCCGTGGCAGGGCTAACCTTTGGCCCGTACCCGTCAGCTAACCTCGCAGACGTTGGAGGGGGATTTTTTACTGGTCCGCCAAGCGTTAAAGTAATCTAGTTTGTAAAGGAGGGGTTAGTTTTGCGGTCTAAATTCAAAACCCTGGCCGCATCCCTGGCTGTAATATTAATTGTTACCACCCTGGCCATCGTACCGGTCACGCCTGTTCAAGCAGCAACTTACACAATTTACAATGGTAACTATTATGCTTTCCATTTCGCACCGCAAAATTATTTTTACATCAGGTATTACCGCCCGCAACCGGCACCTCAACCTCAACCGGCTCCAGCACCAAAACCGGCACCGGCTCCAACTCCGGCCCCTCAACCTGCATCCCAGTCTGCTACCAGTAGCTACCAGATGAACCAGTTTGAGCAAAAAGTCGTCGACCTGGTCAACGCCGAGCGAGCTAAAGTCGGGCTGAAGCCGTTAACTGTAGATTTACAGCTGGCAAAAGTAGCACGCCTCAAGGCTGAAGATATGCGGGATAATAATTACTTCAGCCACGAATCGCCTACCTACGGATCTTTCTTTAACATGTTACAGAAATTCGGTATTACTTACCGTACCGCCGGTGAAAACATCGCCGCCGGCTATCGAACGCCCGAAGCCGTGGTAGCTGCCTGGATGGGTAGCCCCGGCCACCGCAGCAATATCTTAAACCCCAATTTTACGGCCATTGGCGTCGGCCATGCCAAAGGCGGCAGGTACGGTAACTACTGGGTGCAGCTATTCACCTAATCTACCCTATTTTAAAAAGTTCGGTGCTCAGATAACGCTCGCCGGTATCCGGAGCAATAGCCAGTACTTTTTTACCTTTACCCAGGCGCCGGGCCACCTGCAGGGCGGCATAGACGGCTGCACCGGAAGAGATACCCACCAGCAGGCCTTCCATCTGAGCCAGGCGCCGGGCGGTCATGAGGGCGTCTTCATTGGACACGGTAATAACCTCATCGATTACCTCGCGGCGCAGGACCTGCGGGATAAAGCCGGCCCCGATGCCCTGGATCTTATGGGGGCCCGGCCGGCCCCCGGAAAGGACGGGGGAAGCTGCCGGTTCCACAGCAATTATTTTTATCCCCGGAATTTCCTGCTTTAAAACCTCGCCGACGCCGGTAATGGTACCCCCGGTACCCACTCCGGCCACAAAGGCATCCAGGTCTTTGCCCATTTGCTCTAAAATTTCCCGGGCTGTGGTACGGCGGTGTACATCAGGGTTGGCCGGGTTTTCAAACTGCTGAGGCATAAAATAATCAGGGTTTTCCCGGACTAACTCCATGGCTTTATCTACGGCCCCCTTCATACCCAGGTGCCCTGGAGTTAGGATAAATTCAGCGCCATAGGCCGCCAGGAGTTTGCGACGTTCAATGCTCATGGTTTCCGGCATGACAATGATTAAGCGGTAGCCGCGGGCCGCTGCAATCATAGCCAGGCCAATGCCGGTATTGCCGCTGGTGGGCTCCACGATGGTGGCACCCGGTTTAAGTTTTCCTTCTGCTTCCGCAGCTTCAATCATACTGAGGGCAATTCGATCTTTAACGCTAGCCCCGGGGTTAAAGTATTCCAGCTTTACATATATTGCCGCCCCATTTTCCACCAGGCGTTGTAAGCTTACTACTGGCGTCCGGCCGATTAGCTGGGTTATGTCGGCGGCTACTTTCATGGTTAATTTCCTCCTTAATGTATACTTTTCATATCGGAATTAATCATATTTTAACTTCCGGTACAGATTATGTCAAGTAAAAAGCCACTGCTTCTCTACTATTATGCAGTGGCTTAGCTGGCATTAATGTCTGGATTTAAATGGCCTCCAGGAAAATTTTATGATCGACCAGGGCCATTTCTTTGATGCGGGCACGCAGGATTTTCTTTTTGCCAAAGATATCTTCCATGAGGATACCGTCTTCCCGGGGCACAATCCTGTCAACATTTTCAAAGACCAGTTCTTCTTCCCCGCCCTCTTTCAAGAGATAAGCATTGGCTTCACACATCTTTCCGGGTTCCTCCTTCGCAAAAGGTTTTAAGACGCCGCGCCAGGGCGTCAATCAAGTGGGGTAAGGGTTCAGGAACAACACCAATTATTTCAACGCCGGCCTTATTTATAGGCAGGAGAAATTTACGCGCCGGGCTGGCGGCAATGGCCGCGGCCATAGCCGGCGTCAGTTCCCCCAGCATGGCGTCGGCTATAAGGATGGCTACGGAACCGGTGATGACATCTACCCGGGGGGCGTTATAGATGATGGCCCTTTCACCGGTGGCCCCTTCATTGGCCCCGGCTTTGAGCATGGCTACGGTAGCGGCAGCGTTAGTCCCCAGGGCCAGGATTTCTACCTCTGGCGGTAGTTCTTCCCTGAGCCTTACGGTAATATGCTTGCCGATGCCGCCCCCCTGCCCGTCTACCACTGCTATCCGCAGGTGTAAACCACTCCCTGGTGAAAAATGTAAAAAGGGCCACAGGGAACCTTGTCGACTTCAGTGTCGACTCCGACCTCCTCGTGGCCTTCCATCCAGCGCGGTCTCCACACCGCTTTATAATATAATATTCGCTTTTAAAAGCCCGATTCCTGCATGGTGAACAAGAAAAATTAAAATTGTGGCGTTCGTAAAATACCTTTCACAAAGTCAGACCCCAGGGAAATATAGGTCTGGGGAACGGGGCCGACAATAATGGCCTCAGCCACCGGAATGGTTGAGGTAACCGTTACCTGTTTCCTGGTGAAGGGAGCAACTACCTGGACTTCGCTCTCTACCTGGAGGTAAATGCGGTGGCGCGTCTGGTTGATGCCGGTGGCTTCAAAGGTATCCCCTACATTGACGTTAACGGTACCTATGGGAATAAAACGCAGCGGCACCGGGGGACCGTAGGCTGCCAGGAGTTTTATCCCCAGCACTTGCCCCAAGGGTAAGTAATAGGTTTTCCCCTTCAGCTGGGCCAGGCGCTCCTGGACAGCCAGCTGGGCCTGGGCCTGAAGGCGGCTGATACTCAAAGCGTCGGCCTGCATGAAAACTATCCGGTCATCACTGCTTCCGGGTTGAATCAGGCTATTATAACTTACCTGGCCAGTTATTTTATCCAGCACTGCCTGTTGCATGGCCTCGGTAGCTGCCCAGCGGGCCTGGGCATAAGCTACCGTTTCCATAGCCAGGTGCAGGCGCCATTCCAGCAGGAAGAGCACCAGCAAGCCGGCTACTAAGACGAGCGCCAGAGCTCCCATTGGCTGCCGTCCCAGTCGCCGCCACCGCCGCCGCAAGGCAAACCACCCCCATATAGAAGTATACTCCGGGGGAGGTTAAAATGTGAAATACTTTTAGTGAGGGGCAAAAGAAACACGCAGCCGCGCAAATTTGCGCTTGCCGGCCTGGAGAACCTGGCCGTCGTGTACAGCTATTTCCGCGTCTGGATCAAGCAGGCGTTCGCCATTGAGTTTTACTGCTCCCTGGCGGATCAGGCGCCTGGCTTCACTGGTGCTGGGGGCCAGACCCGCCTGGACCATCAGACGCGGCAACCACATCCTGGCCTCCTGAACGATCACCTCCGGCATTTCTTCCGGCAGGTCGCCCAGCTGGAAAACCTGGCGAAATTCCTTCTCCGCCTCCCGGGCAGCTGCCTCCCCGTGGTAGAGGCCGACAATTTCCCGGGCCAGACGCATCTTTACGTCCCGCGGGTGCAGGCTACCGCTGGCGAGGCCCTGTCTTATGGTTTCCAGTTCCTCCAGGGGCACGGCCGTTACCAGCTCGAAGTAAGTCAGCATAAGTTCATCGGGCAGAGACATGGTCTTGCCGTACATCTCTTTAGCCGGTTCGTTGATACCGATATAATTGCCCAGGCTTTTACTCATCTTCTGCACACCATCCAGCCCCGGCAGGATGGGCATCATCATGGCCACCTGGGGTTCCTGGCCGTACTCCCGCTGTAACTGGCGTCCCATGAGGAGATTGAACTTTTGGTCCGTTCCCCCAAGCTCGACATCAGCCCCCAGGGCCACGGAATCGTAGCCCTGCATCAGGGGGTAAAAGAATTCGTGGACGCTAATGGGCCGGTTATCCTGGTAACGGCGGGCAAAATCTTCCCTTTCTAGCATCCTGGCCACGGTAATCTTGGCAGCCAGCTGGATAACATCGGCAAAGGTAAGCCTGGCCAGCCACTGGCTGTTAAAAGTAACCTCGGTCCGGGCCGGGTCCAGGATTTTAAAAATTTGCTCCTTGTAGGTTTCGGCATTGGCCAGGACTTCAGCTTCCGAGAGCTGCCGCCTGGTTTCCGATTTACCGGTTGGATCGCCGATTCTCCCAGTAAAGTCGCCAATAATGATAATCACCTGGTGGCCCAGTTCCTGGAACTGGCGCAATTTCTGGAGCACTACCGTATGGCCCAGATGAATGTCCGGGGCCGTCGGATCCAGGCCCAGTTTAACCCGCAGGGGGTTCCCGGTGCTGAGGGACTTCTTTAGCTTGGCCTTTAGGTCTTCCTCCGGAATAATTTCAGCCACTCCGCGGCGCAAGACTTTAAGCTGCCGCTCTACTTCTCGTTCCAACCGAATCATCCTCCGTAACCTGCTCTTTTCGTGCCCAGGATTTTACTCGGCAACTTTTTGCGTAAAACAGGCGTTTATAATCTATAAATTAGCGAACCTGTTTAAGTTTAACATAAGCTATGAGTGAGCTTCAAGCTCTTATCATTCCCCTGGGGGTAAAGCTATGTTATAATAAAGAGGCCGTAAAGGAGGTCACGGACAATGGCACCCCCGAAAAAACGAAAGCGCAAATTAAACGTTTTCCGTGCCCTGTTGCTGACCCTGCTGGTCCTGGCTGTGGTGCTGGTGGGCGCCGGCGCTGGTTTTACCATTGGCGTCATCCGTACTATGCCTGACTGGCAACCTGACAAACTCCAGCTGGCCATGACAACATTTATTTACGATAAAGACGGCCAGCTTGTCGAAGAGCTGCATGGTGAACAAAACCGCATTGTTGTGCCCCTGGAAAAAATTCCTAAAGACCTGCAGAATGCTGTCATCGCAACCGAGGACGCCCGTTTTTATCAGCATCACGGTGTAGACTTAAAAGCCATTCTCCGGGCATTGTGGATTAATTTGCGGAGCGGCAGCATCCGCGAGGGCGGTAGTACCATTACCCAGCAGCTGGCTAAAAATGCCTTCATTGAGAATCCTGAACGCACCTTGAAACGTAAGATTCAGGAAGCTTTAATGGCCATTGAACTGGAACGCACCTACACCAAAGAAGAAATCCTGGAAAGTTATCTAAACATTGTTTACCTTGGACCCGGTACTTACGGGGTAGAAGCGGCGGCGCGGTTATACTTTGGTAAATCTGTGTCTGACCTGGATCTTGCCGAGTGTGCCATGCTGGCCGGCCTGATTCAGAGCCCGGCCAACTATGATCCCCGTTCTAAAGGCAATGAGGAAGCTGCCAAAAACCGCCAAGCGCAAGTGCTGAACAATATGGTCAAGTACGGCTATATTACCCCCGAACAGGCAGAAAAGGCCAAGGCGGAAAAACTGGAGTACCGCGAAGCCTCCAAAACACAGGCCGAAAAATTTCCCTACTTTATCGACGCCGTTATTGATGAAGCCGGCCGCCTGCTGGAAAGCCAGGGTATTGAAGCCGCCGAGCTTTACCGGGGCGGCCTGAAAATTTATACTACCCTCGATACCAAAATCCAGGCCGAAATGGAAAAAGTTTATCAGGATAAATCCAATTTTCCTCCCAGCAGTCCCGACCGCCTGATTGAAAGCGCCATGGTGGTCCTGGACCCCCGCACCGGTGAAGTACGGGGCCTGGTCGGCGGCCGGGATTATACTACCAGGCGGGGCTTCAATCGGGCCATCCAGGCTGAACGCCAGCCTGGTTCTACCATCAAGCCTCTGGTTGTCTATGCCCCGGCCCTGGAAAAGGGGTACCCCCCGGCCTTTGTCATCGATGACGTGCCGGTTACCTACCCCGGTACACCCAAACCCTTTACCCCGGTCAATTACGACGGCCGCTACCGGGGGCTCATCAGCATGCGGGAGGCCGTGCGGTGGTCCGTCAATATTCCCGCTGTTAAAATGCTTAATTCTATCGGCATCGATACGGGCTATGAATTCGGTCGCCGCCTGGGCTTGCCCTTAAAGCCGGAGGACCGTAACCTGGCCCTGGCCCTGGGGGGCCTGACTACCGGCGTCTCCCCCCTGCAAATGGCTGCTGCCTACGGTGCTTTTGCCAACCAGGGGGTATACATCACCCCTCACTTCGTGACCAGGATTACCGATCGTAATGGCCAGGACTTAATCGTCAACAAGCCCCAGCGACGGGAGGTCATGAGCGAGCAGGTTGCCTACCTCATGACTGATATGCTGGAAACCGTCGTTATGGCCGGTACCGGTAAAAATGCCCAGATAGGCCGGCCGGCAGCGGGTAAAACAGGTACCACCTCCCTGCCAGATACGCCGGAATACAGGGGCCTTAAAGGGGAAAAGGACGCATGGTTTGTCGGCTATACCCCCGAACTAGTAGGAGCCGTCTGGATGGGCTATGACAAGACCGATCCCAAACACTACTTGAAAAGTGTTGCTGGCGGCGGTTACCCGGCTCTAATCTGGAAGAAGGTAATCGGTGCTGCTTTAAAGGATCAACCCGTTCAGGACTTCCCCCGCCCCAGCGGCATAATCTATGCCGATGTCGATGCCAAGTCGGGCCTCTTGCCCAGCGACCTGACACCCAGGGAGTTTATCGTCAAAGAAGTCTTTACCCAAAGCATGTTACCCAAGAAAGTCTCCGATGTCTGGGTCCAGGTCCAGGTCTGCACCACCACCGGCCAGCTAGCTTCGCCCAATTGCCCGGATGTAACGACGGGGGTCTTTTTAAAGCGACCCGACGGCTATAACGGCCCGGTGAAACCGGAAGACGCCTACCTGGAAGCGCCAACGGAGGTCTGTACCCTCCACGGCGGCAAAGGCAGTGACAGGCCGGGGCTGGTAAGCATCTGTACTGACCCCCGCCACGGCGCGGAACTTTTCCTCGCCAATATCCCGAAACCCGGGGAAGGTGGGGGCTGCCCGCCCCAGTACGTGAAGCAGGTCCAGCTGCCCCCGGAAAAAACTCCTACCCGGTACTGCGACCTGCCCGATCACCGGCTAAGTAAAGATACATTGGGGCCGGGAAACGAGGAGACAGGTCCGCCGGCCCCCAATCTAACGGCTCATTTGGAAGTAGGCCCCAACGTCAGCCAGCCCAGGGTAATTCTGCGCTGGGAGCTTCCCTGGAAGGATGATTTCCTCTTTTCTATCGAGCGCAGCAACCAGGGCTCCAGCCGCAAGAGCCTGGCCATAGTAAAAGATACCACATATACCGATACCAGCGTAAAACCCGGCTTTACCTACCGTTACCGGGTCATTGCCCTGGATGAGAAGAATAAGTCCAGTACGCCGTCAAATGAAGTCACTATCGCCATCCCCAGGCGATAGTAAAAGCCCCGGGCTAAAAACCCGGGGCTTTTTAGCGGCTAATATACACCACGGTGACACCGCTGCCACCTTCGCCAGCCCCACCCAGGCGAAAGCCTTTGACCAGGGGGTGCTGCCGCAGGTAATCCTGCAGGGCTACCCTTAAGGCACCGGTGCCTTTACCGTGGATTAAACGCACCTGGTTTAACCCCGCCAGGACGGCATCATCCAGGTAGGCATCAACCCGGTGACAGGCTTCTTCTACCGTCAGCCCTCGCAGGTCGATCTCCGGCCTGATATCGTTATTGCTTACTGTCTTTACTGTCCAGCCGTTCTTGATGCCTTCCCTTTCAGGCCCTGCCTTGGCTTCCGTCTCTATCAGCCGCAGTTCCTTTAATTTAACATTTATTTTCAAAATACCAACCTGAACCAGGACTTCCCCCTGCTCGTTAGGAGGACTGAGAACTTCTCCAGCCTGACCCAGAGTCGCAAGGAAAACCTTGTCGCCTACCTGGAGGTTTTCCGGTGGTTGGCTGCTAGCGGCAGGCTGGTACTGGTTCAGCCCGGCTTCCACGGCATCTTCCAGTTCTTTCAGTTGCCGCCGCGCTCTGGCTACTGCCTGTTGCTGACCGCGCAGATTTTCTTCAGCCAGGGCCTTTTCCAGGCGGGCCATGATTTCCCTGATCTCCGCCCTGGTTTGCCTTAAGATACCCCGGGCTTCCTGGCGTACTTTTTCCATCTGCCTGGCCGCCTGCTGCTGCCATACTTCTTTTTCCCTCTCCAGTTCAGCCTTGGTCATCTCAGCCTCCCGGCGCAGAATTTCGGCCTGCTCCCGTTCCCGGGCACTCACCCGCCTATCTTCAGCCAGGCCGGCTATCAGGCGGCTGACGCGCTGGTTTTCTTCGCCAAGGAGGCTCCGGGCCCGTTCAATAATGGCGGGTGAAAGCCCTAAACGGGAGGCAATGACAAAGGCATTGCTCTCACCCGGAGTACCGATGATCAGGTTGTATGTGGGCTGGAGGGTCTCGCTGTCAAACTCGACGGCGGCGTTTTCCACCCGCGGGGTGGCATAAGCATAGGCCTTCAGTTCGCTGTAGTGGGTGGTGGCAATCGTCCTGGCCCCGGCATTCGTAAGGTAATCCAGAATGGCCATGGCCAGGGCCGCCCCTTCGGTCGGGTCAGTACCAGCCCCCAGTTCATCCAGGAGAACCAGGCTCCCCGGTGTTACCTCTTTTAAAATAGAGACAATCTGCGCCATATGGGCCGAAAAGGTACTTAAGGACTGCTCAATGCTCTGCTCGTCGCCGATATCGGCATAAACGGCGGCCGTAGGGTCGACTTCCGTACCTTCGGCCGCCGGCAGGTGCAGGCCGCACTGGGCCATAAGGGTAAATAGGCCCACCGTCTTTAACGTTACCGTCTTGCCGCCGGTGTTGGGACCGGTAATGACCAGGGTATCAAAATCTTCGCCCAGGGTGAGGCTGACGGGCACCACTTTTCCTTGCAGCAAAGGGTGCCGGCCGCGGTAGATACGCCAGCGTCCCTCATTATTCAACCGCGGCTCTATGGCCGCCATCTCCAGGCTTAAGTATCCTTTGGCGAGGGTAAAGTCCAGTTCACCCAGGGCAGCCAGGGTAATTTCCAGTCTCTCCTTCTCCCGGCCGATGAGGTTGCTTAAATGCCGCAGGATGGCCTCGATTTCCCTGGCTTCGGCCATCTTCAAGCGGCGAAGTTCGTTATTTAGCTCTACCAGGGCCATGGGCTCGATAAATAGCGTCGCTCCGCTGGCCGACTGGTCGTGAATCAAGCCCGGCACCTGGTGGCGGTACTCCTGTTTGACCGGCAGGACGTAACGATCATTGCGGATGGTATACAGGTTATCCTGGAGATACTTCTGCATTTCCGCTGAACGGAGGTAGCCATCCAGGCGTTCTTTTATCCTCTCCTGGGTCTTACGGATCTGCTGCCGCAAGGCTAGAAGCCGCGGCGTTGCCTGGTCCATAACTTCGCCGTCGGGACCAATAGCCTGGCCGATGGCCTTTTCCAGGTCACGGAAATCACCAATCCTGTTAGCTGTCTCCCGCAGCACCGGCCAGTTGCCGTCCTGGCCCAGGAGGTACTGCCGCACTCTCCGCCCCCCGCTCATGGTGGCGGCCACCTGCAACAACTCTTCCTCTTCCAGGAGCCCGCCCACAGCCGCCCGGGCGACTTGCGGCCGGATATCATGGATATTGCTGAAGGGTATGTCAGGGTAACGCCGCAGCACCTGCTCCGCCTCGCTGGTGGCCTTGATGCGGTTGCGGACCTCCTCAATGTCCCGTACCGGTTGCAGGGCGCGGGCCAGCTCCGCTCCCAGGGGTGAAACACATTTCTCCTCCAACCGCTGCAGGATTTTATCCAGTTCCAATTTTAAAAAGGTCTTATTCAACCATTGTTGCCCCCATCTCTTCTTTTCTCCGACCTGATGATAACCATGTCGGCGGCCGGGGTCAACAGGAAACCCGCACCTGTCTATTCTATTACTCCCCGGAAATAATGGCCGCGGGTGATGCCGGTAGGAGCCAGGTTTTCCGCTTCCCTGGCCAGAACAGCCAGCATCTCACCACCTTCCCCGCTCTCCAGGGCGGCCAGGGCCTCGTGATACAGGCCCGTCACCCGCCGGATATAGCCAGGAGGCTTTTCCCGGGCTTCAATCCGTACCCATTCAAGGCCCAGGGCGGCAATTTCCTCTAGATGATCGAGGAGGCTCATTTCCCTGGCATTATATAAATAAAACCGGCACTGCCGGTCGGTAGTGACCGGAAAAATCAGGCCCAGGCGGTCTTTTAAACCGTAGCGTCCCCGCCGGCAGGGAGCGGTGCAAGCCTGACCAGGCCTTTTGCCCCCCAGACGCGCCCCCAGGACGCAGTGGGCCGAAATCATAAGGGGCAAAGCCCCGTGGACAACAGCTTCCACCGGTAAAGGAGGATCCAATTCCCACAGCTGTTCCATGTTCATCTCCGGGGAAAGGGTTACGCCTTTAAGCCCTGCTCCGGCTAAGGCTTTGAGAGACCAGGTATTGAAGGCATTGAAGGGATAGTCGCCCCACCCGGCAAGACCGTATTCCTTTATAATTTGCAGGCCGCCAGGTCCTGCAATGAGGAAAAGGCTGGCTCCGGCAGCAGCCAGCCTTTCAAGGTGCCGGGTCACGACTGCTGCTTCGGTCTCATGCCAGATCCGCGGCAGGGCCGGGATGACTGACGCTCCTTTTTCTCCTGCTGCAGCCATTAGCTCCTGCAGCTGAGCCTCCTGCGGGGGTTCTTTCCCCTGCCAGACTTCGCCGGTGAGATAAACCCGTCCGGCCCCGGCCGCCAGGGCGGCCCGGGCTCCTTCCAGGTCGCCCACGGCTACTGCCAGGCGCGGCACCCTTCGCGGGCCCTGCCTTCCGGCTGAGGATACACCCTCGTTCCCCGGATCGTGTCCCTTGCCCGCCACCGACCTGGCCCCCTGCCTTTCCCGCCCCCTCCGGGACAGGAGCCTTTCCAGGCCTTGCCGAAATTCTGTTTCCGGCGGCACCCGCCGGGGCCACGCTGCCAGGCGCACCTGGCGTAACTTTTCTATAGCCTCCCGGCGGACACGGTTTAACTCGCTTAAAGGCACCATCACCGGCCCCGCCAGGCTGGCAGTGAGTTCAGCCAGCCGGTAAGGGGTATTGCCCAGGCGGCCCAGCTGCTCTGCCAGCACAGATTCATCCAGGGGGTGGCGTTCCGCCACCTCAGCGTACACAGAAGTCCGGGCCTGGACCCGGTGCCCCTGGGGATCAACAACCTCCAGCTTTAAAGGTTCTCCCGCCCGGGCCTCAACTTTCATGGTCAGAGGCAGGCGCCGCTCTTCCCGGGGTGAAGTATAGGTGCGCCGGACTTCCTTCAGGAGTTCCACGTCGCTAGTCTTAAAAATGCGGTCCCCGGGCCTGGTCGACGGCGGCAGGTCCAGGGTCACCGTTGACCCTGCCGGGGCGAAGGTTACCTCCCTTCCCCCCTGCCAGATGTGGTGCACCACCAGTCCTTGATGGCCACCCCGGCTCACCCAGACTTCCAGGCCGTCCCCCTGGCGGAGGGGAGCTTCCAGGTGAACGAGGAAGCGCTCGCCCTGGCGCCGACCGGCTCGTCCCAGGTAAAGGCCGCGGTTGCTGGGCCGGCCATAGCTCATTAGCTCAGCACCCGGGTCCCCATCCAGGTAACCCGGGGTAAAGTCGCGGTTGAAGATCTGGGCTACTTCCATTGCCTCTTCCGGCAATACCTGAAAGCCTTCCGGGTCGGCCAGGTAACGGTCAATAATCTTGCGGTAGGCCCTGGTAACTACGGCCACATACTCGGGACGCCGCATCCGCCCTTCAATTTTAAAAGCCTTAACCCCGGCAGCTATTAACTGCGGTACCCGGTCCAGGGTATAGAGGTCACGGGTGCTTAAAAGGTGTTCCGGTTTTAATTCCAGAGGCCGCCCTGTTTCATCCACCAGGGTATAGGCCAGACGGCAGGGCTGGGCGCAGCGGCCGCGGTTACCGCTGCGCCCTCCCACCATGCTGCTGAGCAAACACTGGCCGGAATAAGAAAAGCAGAGGGCGCCGTGGACAAAGGCCTCCAGTTCTATTTCCACCTGGCGGCTGATGGCCTTAATATCGGCCAGGGATAACTCCCGGCCCAGGACAACGCGCTTGAAACCTTGCTCCTGTAAATATTTAGCCCCGGCGGCGCTGGTGACCGTCATCTGGGTACTGCCAATGAGAGGAATTTCAGGCAGGAGCTTTCTGGCAAGGGTTGCCAGCCCCAGGTCCTGGACAATAATACCGTCCACCCGGGCGTTACCCAGGAAATAAAGATAATCAAGGGCTTCCGCCAGCTCCCTGTCGGCCAGGAGAATATTGACGGTTACGTAAACGCGGGTATCGCGCTCATGGGCGTAGTCAATGGCCGCCAGGATTTCTTCCTGGGAAAAATTTGCCGCTCCCTCCCGGGCATTGAATTGCTTCCCACCAAGGTAAACCGCGTCCGCACCATTGCTTACTGCTGCCTTTAAAGCCTCCGGGCTCCCGGCCGGGGCCATGAGTTCTACCTTTGTCATAGTGCCACCTCAAGGCATATTATACCGCCAGGAAAGGCAATAAAAAACGCCGGCAGCAGAAAATTTTCCCGCTCCCGGCGTAAACTCTCCTCCGTAGTTCGCCATTCTAGTTTTGCTCCACCCGGCTCTGAGCCTTATCATAGGGTGAATAAGCAGCACCAACAAACCACTCCCAGTTGGACCGCAGGCAGTTATAACGTTCATCCAGGCGGGCATAAGCCTCATTCAATTCGTTAACCGTCAGGGCTGGCAGTACCCGTTTGTATTCCACCTTGGCTAAAACCTGAGCCATTTTTAACGCCTCCCTTTAAAAATTCCTTTTGCTAGAGTTATTTTACCACACTTTTTTAACAGTTGCGTCATCCTCCGGCTACAAGGTTGTTTTTTCTTTCCCAGTGGTCGAAAATCCCTCCCGAACAGTTTTTTGTACTTCTCTTCACTATTTAACAATATGCAAATTCCGTGCCAGGGAATAAAAAAACGGCCTTCGCGCCTTGGTAGGCCTTGCGAAAGTCGTCTTTTTTGCATAGCCGGAATTCGGTGCACCTATACAAATTATTGAATTTACATTGCTCAATAGACCGGGAAATATGGCTTTGCTTCTATCCTGTTTTTTGTACTCTGTTCGTATTTTTGTATTGACTATTTTTTCTTGGGCCGCAGGTTATAACGCTTGATCATTTCATTAAGGGTGCTTCGCTTCAGGCCCAGGATTTCTGCCGCCCGGGCCTGGACCCACTGGCTTTCTTCCAGGGCCTGCAGTATCAGGCTGGTTTCATAGGCCGTCACTGCTTCTTTGAAACTCATCCCCCTGGTATAGGCCCAGCCCGAAGTGCCTTTTGCCAGATTACGGAACTGGCGCGGCAGGTCGCCGAGTTCGATTTTTTTCCCTTCAGTTAAAATTACCGCCCGCTCAATGACATTTTCCAGTTCCCGGACATTGCCCGGCCAATCGGCCCGGACAAGGGCGTCCATGGCCTCGCTGGTAAAGCCGGTAACTTCTTTACCCAGGCGCCGGCCGATCTTTTCCAGGAAATGCCTGGCGAGCAAGGGGATATCGTCCCGCCGTTCCCGCAAGGGCGGCAGCCAGATGCTGATTACATTGAGACGGTAGAAAAGTTCGGGCCGGAAGGAACCTTCCTTGACGGCCTTCTCCAGGTCGCGGTTGGTGGCCGCGAGCACCCGGACGTCGACCCGGGTGGGCCTCGTTTCCCCTACCCGCAAAAATTCCCCTTCCTGGAGGACCCGTAAAAGTTTGCTCTGTAGTCCCAGGCTGATATCGCCGATTTCATCCAGGAAAATTGTGCCTTCATGGGCCTCTTCAAAGAGCCCTTTTTTGGCCGTCACCGCCCCGGTGAAGGCGCCCCGGGCATGGCCGAAAAGCTCGCTTTCCAGCAAAGTTTCCGGCAGGGCGGCACAATTAATGCTGATGAAGGGCGCTTCGCTACGACGGCTGTGGTAGTGGATGGCCCGGGCCACGAGTTCCTTACCGGTACCGCTTTCCCCGCGGATGAGTACGGTGGCGTCAGTTTTGGCCACCTTTTCAATCAGGCGATAGACTTCCTGCATGGCGGCGCTATTACCCACCAGCTGGCCGAACTGGCCCTGGAAGACCTTGAGCTCCTGGCGCAGGTGCAGATTGCTTTTTTCCAGCTGGGCAATGAGATAGGGCAGGCACATGCGGTTTTCAGCCAGGCCGTGGTAGACGGCAATAGCCTTCTCCCGGCAGGAAGGATAACCGCAGGCACCGCAGTTAAGCTCGTCTTCTGGTGTAAGTTTACCCAGTTCGGCCAGGATGCTCCGGATGTCAGCCTCGCTGGGACGGGGGAAGAATACGGTTTTATCATGGAATTCCCGGCGTAAGTTTAAACCTTCCAGGTTCAGGGGTTGGGGTTTTGCCTGTTCCAATCCCTGGCGGGTAAATTCGGCTACAATTTTGCGCCGGCGGAAGGAGGAATATTTATTCTCCTGCATGGGGCCATTGATACAGCCCTTACAGAAGAGCATATCGACCATCCTGGGCATCATTTTACCCTCGTTAACGGCCTTCAAAAATTCCAGGCAGTCCTCCCGGCCTTCTATCACCAGGACCTGGTTGGCCAGGATGTCGGCATCAATCCCGGCACTCCTGAGCAGGCCACCGCCTACAGGGTACAACCGGCCCAGGTAGGCCGGTTCACTGTCGAAATCGAGATTGCCGCAAGAAGAGACGTCGATTTGCCGCGCAGCCAGCATTTCCTTGAGTTCCAGGAAGGTAAGAACGGCGTCAATAGCACCGGCCACTTCATCGTCCACGGCCTCGCCTTTTTTAGCCACACAGGGGCCGATAAAGACCAGGCGGTTATCTGGCCCGAGCTTTGTTTTAAGATAACGACCCAGGGCGATCATGGGTGATACTATAGGCACCAGCTGGGGTAAAAGGCGGGGGTAATACTTGCTGACCAGGTTAACTACTGCCGGGCAGGGGGTACTGATCAAGCCCTGGCGTTCCCCGACTTCCTGGAGGTAGCGGTGGTATTCCAGTGTGACCAGATGGGCGCCAAAGGCCACTTCATGGACTTCGGCAAACCCCATCTGCTTCAAAGCCGCCACAACCTGCCCCGGCCAGGCCGGATGAAATTCGGCCACAAAGGAAGGCGCCAGGCAAGCAATGGTCCGGCCGGAGGCCAGAAATTGCTCTACTTTGGCAATTTCCTGCTCCACCAGCTTGGCCTGTTGGGCACAGACCTGGACACAGTGACCGCAAGCTATACACAGCTCCGGCACTACCCGCGCCTGGCCTTCAACTACTTTTATCGCTTTGACCGGGCAGTTACGGATGCAGGCGTAACACATACGACATTTGCCTGTGATAGTTTTCACTATTTCCACGACATACCCCCCCTTAACCGCACCATTTTTCTTTATCTATTATACAATACATGTCGCCGGATGGCGAGACGGATTTTTGAATTAGCGTCAATGTTAATATAGCGCAGCAAAAGAAAAGCTACCTTAAAAGTTAAGCAAGGTAGCTTCAAAAAAGGAGGTACACTGGGTGTACGCCATTGACTAAAGAGGCGGGATTATCACTATTCGTGATTATTGTTGCTAAAAAACAGCTCATCTACAGTAAGACCGAAAAAATCGGCCAGTTTCTTCATGGTGTCCTTTCTGGGATAACGCTGGCCCCTTTCAATCATGGCATAGGCGCTCTGGGTTATCCCTACAGCTATCGCCACCTTCTTCTGGGTGAGGCCGCGTTCCCGGCGTAACTGGTACATTTTTTCATTTCGCATAGAGATCACCATATATGGTTAGGAAAAGCTCCTGTTAGTAATAATTTAATCACGTTTTGCAATTTGTGTCAAGGGATGATGAATTGATTATCACGTTTAGTGATATAATATTGTTTGCTATCACAAAGAGTGTTAAATTGGCAGTAGTTAGCTGAACTACATGAACGAAATTATTGTTGTTAAATCTTTTAGCTTATAAGTCAACTGGGGGTCTATCATGAAAACCCTTGGCGAAAGATTAGCAGCTTTACGTAAAGAAAAAGCCTTAACCCAGGCCGAAATGGCCCGCCGGCTCAACATGGGTCAGAGCACCATTGCTATGTATGAAAGGAATAAGCGTTCCCCCGATGCCGAAACTTTGCAGAAGCTGGCGGATTTTTTTAAGGTATCCGTCGATTTTCTTCTGGGGCGGGTTGATTCTCCCCATCCAATATCTTATGAACCCCAGGATGAAAAGCAGCGAAAAACAACCTTTTTTCTCCAGGAGCCTGGCGGCAGGACTTTTCTTGCCGATCCCCTGTTTGCAGATTTATTTAAGCGCCTTTCTGAACTGACACCTCAGGAGAAAGCAAAACTGGCCCAGTACTGGTATCAGGCCTTGCAGGATATAGAAAAAGAAAGGGTAGAACTATGCCAGCCCGGTGCTCCAGACCTGCCGACCCTTCACAATAATGATAAAAAATGAAGCACCGGTTTAATCAGGCTTGCTGTTTTAGCTGCCGGAACAAAGGGACCGCCACCCCGGCCATGACCTGGTAACCCGGGCGGCTGGGATGGGCGTCGTCGACGAAGTATTCCTTCCGGCCCCAGCCGGTGGCCGGGTCCAGGAGAGGGGTAAAAAAGTCAAGAAGCTTTAAACCCCTGGACAGGGCCAGGTCCCGGCAGGCGTCGCGATAAGCCGCAAGCAGCGCGGCCATCTTCTCCAGGAAAGATAAGGGGATATCTGAACCCGTCTGGCAGAGGGGCGGCGGCAAGGCCATTACCGGCTGGATACCGGACCGCAGGGCCTTATCCACCATGGCCCGGACATTATTGATTACTTCCGTAACGGCCAATCCGGCCCAGGCGTCGTTGGTTCCTCCCATAATGGTCACCGCCCGGGGGGCGAGCCGGACAACATCCTGGTCGAAACGGGCCAGCATTTCGCCCGTGGTTTCGCCGCTAATGCCACGGTTTACCACCACCAGGCCGGTGGCGCGGCCTGCCAGGTCCAGCCATGAAGCCTCCGGGCCAAAGGGATAGCCCCAGGTCAGGCTGTCGCCTATACCGACGAGATCAACCCTGTTCATCTTTTCCTTTGCTTCTTGCGCTTTCATAATTGCACCCCAACTTAATTAATGGTAATAAGTGGAAGGCCGGGAGTAAAACTCCAGCGGCCGCCCCTGTAGAATTTTACTCCTTTGTATAAATTAAGGCAATAATAAAAGAGGGTTAGACCGCAGGATACCGCACTGGTCTATCCCTCTTTTAACATTTACAGTAAACAAGGTGGTCCAGCCAGGTCTACGCGCACCCTAATATTTTCCCCTTGGCGTGTAATGGGTATGAAGGAGATGATGGGACTTTTCGCTCAAAGGTTTGCCCAGGAACTCGCGGTAGAGGGCCTGGATAGACGGGTTCTCGTGGGACTTGCGGATAGGCATCTCGACGTCGGCCTGGTAGATGCCCTTGATACGCTGCTCCCTGATCTCGGTGTTGGTCGGGATGGGCTGGCCGCCGCCGCCGATGCAGCCGCCGGGGCAGCACATGATTTCAATGAAGTGGTACTGCTCCCCGGCCTTAACCCGCTCTAAAAGCTGCCGGGCATGGCCCAGGCTGTGGGCCACCGCCACCCGGACTTTGGTGCCCTCGATATCCACGGTGGCTTCCTTAATACCCTTAAGGCCCCGGACATCATAGAAATCCAGGGAGGGCAGCGTTTTCCCCGTAATCAACTCATAAGCGGTGCGCAAGGCCGCCTCCATAACCCCACCGGTGGCGCCGAAGATGACCGCTGCGCCGGTGGATTCGCCTAAAGGATCGTCGTACTGCTCTTCCGGAAGGTTCCGGAAGTCAATCCCGGCTTCCCTGATCATCCGCGCCAGCTCGCGAGTGGTGAGGACATAGTCCACGTCCTGGTAACCGCTGTCCCGCATCTCCGGCCGCTGGCACTCGAACTTCTTGGCGGTGCAGGGCATGATGGAAACTACTACCATTTTAGCCGGGTCAATACCCGCCTTTTGGGCATAGAAGGTCTTGGCCACGGCGCCGAACATCTGCTGGGGCGATTTGCAGGTTGACACGTTGGGAATGAATTCAGGATAGAAATGTTCCATGAACTTGATCCAGCCCGGGCTGCAGGAGGTAATTAACGGCAGGGGGCCTCCCTTGGTGAAGCGCTCAATAAACTCGGACCCCTCTTCCATAATGGTCAGGTCGGCGGAAAAGTCGGTGTCGAAGACCCGGTCAAAGCCCAGCCGCCTTAAAGCCGCCACCATCTGGCCGGTATTGATGCTCCCCGGCGGCAGGCCGAATTCCTGGCCGATGGACACGCGGGTAGCCGGCGCCGTCTGGACGACGACAAATTTTTCCGGATCGGCCAGGGCCGCCCAGACCTCGTTGGTATAATCCTTTTCGTACAATGCCCCCACCGGGCACACCAGGGTGCACTGGCCGCACTCCACGCAGGCAATGTCCAGAAGTTTATCCTGGAAGGCCGGGGCGATGACGGTATCAAAGCCGCGGCCCATGGGGGCGATGGCCTTTACCCCCTGGACCTTTTCGCACACGGCCACGCAGCGGCGGCAGAGGATGCACTTGTCGGGCTCGCGGATAATAGCCGGTGTGGAATCATCTATAGGATACTCGCTCTTTTTACCCTCAAAGCGGATCTGCCGGACCCCCAGTTCCTGGGCCAGGGATTGCAGCTCGCAGTTCAAGTTGCGGATGCAGGTGGGGCACTCCATCTTGTGGTTGGAAAGGAGCAGTTCCACATTCAGGCGCCGCGCCATCCTGACCCGCGGGCTGTTGGTCTTTACCACCATACCATCGGCTACCGGGGCCACACAGGAGGCCATCAGGTTCCTGGCCCCTTCCACTTCCACCACGCAGACCCGGCAGGCGCCGATTTCGTTGATGCCCTCCAGGTAACAGAGGGTGGGAATGTGGATGCCCGCCTTCTCGGCAGCTTTCAAAATCGTCGTTCCGGCCTCAACTTCCACCGGTATATTGTCAATGGTCAATCTCACGGTGCTCACTTTTTTCGCCTCCTATCTTCCGCCTATTCCCGCACGTCGCAGCGCAGGCAGCGGGACGCCTCGGCTACCGCGGCCTCAAGGTCATAACCCAGTTCTACCTCGGCAAAGCCCGTCAGCCGTTCTGCCAGGTCAAGGCTTGCCGCCACTTCCCGGGCCGTCTTCTCTTCAATCACCGGCGCTGTCCGCTGGCGTTTAATTTCCATCTCAGGTACAATCACGCCGTCGCCGCCGAGATATCTATCAATGGCCGCCGCCGCCCGCTTACCGGCAGCAATGGCGCCGATGACGGTATCCGGCCCGGACACGCAGTCGCCGCCGGCAAAGACACCGGGCACCTTCGTCGCTCCGGTCTTGCTGTCAGCCACCATCGTGCCGGCACGGCTTACTTCTACGCCGTCCGGGATACTCTCCGGATCCACCGCCTGGCCGATGGCCGCAATGACCACGTCCACGGGCAAAGTGAAGTCGGCCCCTTCGATTGGGACGGGGCGCCGCCGGCCGCTGCGGTCAAATTCACCCATGCGCATGCGGGCGCAACGTATGGCCGTAACCCTGCCGTTTTCGCCCAGGATGGCCACCGGATTGGCCTGGCAGGTGATTTTGACGCCTTCTTTTTCCGCCTCGTGGACCTCCTCGCGCAGGGCCGGCATATCGTCCTTCTGGCGCCGGTAGATAATGTGGACCTCTTTCGCGCCCAGGCGCAGGGCAGAACGGGCGGCGTCCATGGCCACATTACCGCCACCGATGACGGCCACCACTTTATCCTTTAAGTTCGGTGCCTGGCCTAAGTTAAGCTGCCGCAAGAAGGTTGCTCCCGCATAAACGCCTTCCAGTTCCTCGCCCGGTACGCCGAGCTTCTGGTCCTTATGGGCACCGATAGCCACAAAGACGGCTTCATACCCCCGGGCTTTGAGGTCGTCCAGGCTGAAATCGCGGCCCAGGGCCTTGCCGGTCTGCAGCTCCACACCCAGTTCCAGGATGGTATCAATCTCCGCCTGGAGGGTCTTCTTCGGCAGGCGGTACTCGGGGATGCCAACGGCCATCATGCCGCCGGCCACCGGCAGGGCTTCAAAGACGGTCACGCTGTAACCCTTCAGGGCCAGGTAGTAGGCTGCCGTCAGGCCCGCCGGGCCGGAGCCGATTACAGCCACCTTTTTCCCGTTAGGCGGCTTAATTTCCGGTCGTGGCCGCTGGCCGTTGAGCTTCATAGCATAATCGGCGGCAAAGCGCTTGAGCTCGCGAATGGCCAGGGGCTGGTCGATCTTGGCCCGGTTGCACTTGCCCTCGCAGGGATGATTGCAAACCCGGCCGCAAACAACCGGGAAAGGATTCTCCCGCCGGATAACTTCGTAGGCCTCGGCAAAGCGCCGCTGGCGGATGAGGTCGATGTAAATGGGCACATCCACGTTGGCCGGGCAGGTATTCTGGCACGGCGAATTAAAGAGGGCCGCGCAGACGCTGGCCGGGCAGCGGTGCTCGCGGATGTGGGCCAGGTATTCATCCCGGAAGTATTTAATGGTGCTCAGAACCGGGTTGGGTGCTGTCTGGCCCAGCCCGCAGAGGGCCGTGTCCTTGATCTGCTGGCCCAGCTCCACCAGCAGGTCGAGGTCTTCTTCTTTACCCTGGCCTTTGGAAATACGGTCCAGGATCTCCAGCATGCGGGTGGTGCCGATGCGGCAGGGAGTACACTTGCCGCAGGACTCGTCTTTGACAAAGTCCAGGAAGAACTTGGCCAGGTCCACCATGCAGGTATCTTCGTCCATGATAATCAGCCCGCCGGAACCCATAATGGTGCCTAGGGCCGTCAGGGATTCATAGTCAATGGGGGTGTTCAAGTATTCGGCCGGGATGCAGCCGCCCGAAGGCCCGCCCGTCTGGGCCGCCTTGAACTTCTTGCCGTCGGGAATGCCGCCGCCGATGTCGTAGATAACCTCTCCCAAGGAGGTGCCCATGGGGATCTCCACCAGGCCGTTGTTGTTAATCTTCCCGGCCAGGGCGAAGACCTTGGTCCCCTTGCTCTTTTCGGTACCGATGCTGGCAAACCATTCCCAGCCCTCGCGGATAATGGTCGGTATATTGGCCAGGGTCTCGACATTGTTTATGACCGTGGGTTTGCCCCAGAGACCGGATACGGCCGGGAAGGGCGGCCGCGGCCGCGGTTCGCCCCGGCGCCCCTCGATGGAGGCCAGCAATGCCGTTTCTTCGCCGCAGACAAAGGCGCCGGCGCCCAGGCGGATATCGATGTCAAAATCAAAGCCGGAATTAAAGAGGTTCTTGCCCAGGAGTCCCTTCTCCCGTGCCTGCTGGATGGCTATCTTCAAGCGGTTCACGGCAATCGGGTATTCAGCGCGCACATATATATAACCCTGGCTGGCACCGATGGCGTAACCCCCGATGGCGAGTCCCTCCAGGACGGCATGGGGATCGCCTTCCAGGATACTGCGGTCCATAAAGGCCCCCGGGTCGCCCTCGTCGGCATTGCAGACGATATACTTAACCGGTCCCGGTGAGCGGTGGGCAAACTCCCATTTGAGGCCGGTGGGGAACCCGCCGCCGCCCCGGCCGCGCAGGCCGGACTTTTTGATCACATCGATTACTTCACCGGGAGTCATGGTAGTCAGGACTTTTCCCAGGGCCTGGTAGCCGTCGCGGGCAATATATTCATCAATGGATTCGGGATTAATGAGACCGCAGTTGCGCAGGGCGATGCGCACCTGGTGCTTGAAGAAAGGAATCTCTTCAAAGGCCTTGACGGCAGCTTCCGTCTCCGGCTGCTTGTAGAGCTTGCGCTCCAGCACCCGGCCCTTGATAAAGTGCTCTTCCACCAGTTCCGGGACATCCTCCGGGTGGACCTGGGTGTAGAAAACCCCCTCCGGGTAAACCATCATATTGGGGCCAAAGCGACAGAAACCGAAACACCCGGTATCGACGACCTGAATTTCCTTATCTAGGCCGCGGGCCTTCAGTTCCCGGATGAGGGCCTCTTTAGTCGCTGGGCTCTCTGAGGCCGTACAGCCGGTACCGGCGCAGACCAGGACGTGGGCACGATAAAATTCCATTTACTCTTCCCCCCTGTTAACAACCCATTCGCTGATTACAATCCCGTTAACTACATGCTGGGCGACAATCTGCCTCGCTTTATTGGCATCCACCTTGCCGTAGGTCACCCGCGGCTTCCCTGGCAAGATAACATCCACCAGGGGTTCCTGGGCGCAGAGGCCAATGCATCCCGTCTGGGTGACGGCTACATTGGTAAGGCGGCGCTTGCCCAGCTCGTCAAGAATAGCGCTCATAACCTCCCGCGCGCCCGCGGCAATCCCGCAGGTGCCCATACCGACAACGATCTTTGCCTTTTGATCCGCCTCCCGCAGGCGGATGGCTTCCAGCTGGGTTTCCTTGATCTTTTGCAGTTCTTCCAGGGACTTGATCACTTGCCTTCACCTCCGAACAATTCTGCCAGTCCTTTATTGATGTAGCGCTGTACCCAGTCCAGTACCGGCCCACAGTTTAAAGGTACCTCGCCCAGGTGAAGCTGCAACCAGGCGGAAGAAAAATGGAATTCTTTTGGCCCCCGACGGTGGTAATAAACAAGCTCTACCGGTTCTTCCCGGCTCAAAGCGGTGGCTATGGTCGCTCCCATGTCACCTAAGGGCGGCAGGTCCGGGTGGCTCAGCTTCATTGTTACCGCCACCCTGGTCCCCTGGCCCGGCCGGGATTCCAGAGCAACTTTACCCCCACACTGGGCTGCCGTAGCCTGCAAAAGGGGCAACCCCAAGCCTACCTTTCTGGTGGTCCGGGTAGTGTAAAAGGGGTCCAGGACCTTTTGTAAGGTTTCGGGTCCCATTCCACGGCCGTCATCCTGGACTTCGATGGTCACCTGATCGCGGTCCTCATCCTCGACAATGGTAATGAGAATATGACGGGCCCCTGCAGCCAGGGCATTTTCCAGGAGATCAAGAATGTGCAGGGCCAGTTCTTCCATGGCTTTTACTGATACTGCTCTAATACAGCCACCGCCGTATCAGGCTTTAGAAGGCCGTGGGCGCGCTTGTTGACGGTCATAACCGGACCCAAGCCGCAGGCGCCGAGACACCGGACAACCTCCAGGGAAAACTTGCCGTCGTCGGTGCTGTCCCCGGCCTTAATGCCCAGCTCCTTTTCCAGGCGCTCCAAGATTTCCGGCGATCCCTTAACGTAGCAGGCCGTACCCTTACACACGGATATCTGGTATTTACCCTTGGGTTTGACGGTAAAATGGTGGTAGAAGGAGATGACACTGTAGACTTCCGTCAGAGACACTCCCAGGCCGTCGGCTATGGCCACCTGAACCTGACGGGGTAAGTAGCCGATGAGCTCCTGGGCCTGGTGGAGGACTTCGATGAGGTCAGAAGGCCGGCCGCGGTGGGCGGCAATGATCTTATCGAGTTCCTCCCATTTGGCTTCGCATTGACAGGCTTCCATAGTAAAACCTCCTTAAAATAAGGAATCCCATTTTTATTAACGAAATACCGAACTCAATGTACTATTTATCTGAAATTGCTTCTTCCCCACCAATCACCACCTTAAATTGTTGCTGCCGCATGGCATGGACCAGCGCGGTTATATTTACCACCTCTAAATCATAATCAGTAACCCGGCGGCCAATGTCATGTAAGTAATGGGCATCAGAAGCCGCCACCAGGGGCCAGCCGGCGAGGGTTTGGAATTTCTTGCGGGCGGCCTCCGGGGTAAGCAGGCCCAGTTCCAGGGCCGCTACCGGCAGTCCAGGTGGGATTAACCCAAGGTGGACGAGCAGGCTGTATGATGGTCGGTCCACATGGGCCGGCAGGCATAAGCCGCCGCGCCTGGCTACCTCCCCGGCCACTTCCTCTACCCCCAGGCCGGTGCTGGCCAGGAGGAGCCTTTTTTCCCGGCCTATCTCTCTTCCAGCAGCATCCATAAGAAGCTGAAGGCCAAAATAATCTTCCCGGTTTTCTCCAGCAGGGAGGTGACGGTAAACTTCCGCCTGCCACTCCAGAGCCTCCTCCGCCGTTTCGAAAAGACAAACCAGGTGCACATCCTCCTTCGTCTGGACTTCCAACCCGGCAAGGACTATGAGCCCCGTATCCCGGGCTGCTTCCTGGACGGCAGCCACATTGCCGGCGCTGTTGTGGTCGGTTACAGCAATGAGCTGGAGCCCCGCTTTTAAAGCCGCGGCTACAATCCGTGGCGGTGTCATTTCCTCGCCGGCACAGGGTGACAGAGCTGTATGGATATGGAGGTCGGCACGATAAAGAGCCATAGTATTCTAATTCTCACTTCTCATATAACAGCTGGTATAAACGCCCGGCTATTTCAAAGGTATGGTAAGGTGTATACAGGAGAGGTAATCCTTCCGCCTCAGCTTTCTGGCAGACTTCCGGAGGGATTCCCCGCCCTCCAGTGAACACCACCCCGGCCGCCCCGGTCAGGAGGGCCACGGCCACTACATTCATGTGCGTCTGGAGAGTCAGCCAGAGGCATCCGGGTGTTCCATTGGCCATAAAATCGCTTATCAAGTCAGAACAGTAGCCGGTACTAACCTCCCTGTCCAGGACCTTCTCTCCTGCCAAAACCTGCAAATTCAAGCGTTCAACTATTTCCCGGAGTTTCATCTCTATTTCTCCTTTCCGGTTGGGCCATGGACGGCGGCAGTTTCCGCGCCAGTTCCACCACTTCTTCTGCCAGGACTCGCACCCGGTCGCGAAGAACGAAGACGCAGTCGGTATCCTGGGCTTCCTCCCGGACAATATCCTCAGCCAGGGCGCGGCAGCTGGGCGAGCCACAGGAGCCGCAATCCAAACCGGGAAGCATAGCCTGGGTGGCTTCCAGGCGTTGCATCTTTTCGATAGCGGTGGCCAAGTCGGTATCCAGCTGGAGGGACGGCCGTGGCTGTACCGGAGCCGCGACCAGGCTGGCGCCTGCTTCCGGCAGGTTTGCGGGTCTGGGCGGCAGGCCGCGGGCGAGTTGCCTCAGCTCTAACCTCGCCAGGTAAGGGTTGTGCACCATGAGGGCGCCACCGACACAACCGCCGGGGCAGGCCTGGGCTTCAATATACTCAATGTCCTCGAAGTCGCCCGCTTCAATACGGGTGAAGACCTCAATGACGTGGTGGATACCATCTACTTCCAGTAAACGCCGGCCGCCAATGCTGGCATTCTCGCCACCGCTGTGGCCCCACCCGTAACCGGCAGCTCCAGCACGGGAGGGATAAGGTACAGCGGTAGCCAAGCGCTGACGGATATCACCATATATGGCGGCCAGGGGAATGACTCTATCAGGGCCCGGCAGTCCACCTTGAGGCTGGCGCGCAGCCGTAATCTTGGCCGGGCAAGGGGAAATAAAGAAGGTGCCAATGGCTTGCGAAGGTAACCCGGTTGCCTCCATCGCTTCTTCTCGGGCCAATCTTGCGGCCACATCCACAGGGGTGGCCAGGGGTAAAATCTGCTCTACCAGGGAAGGGAAACGCACCTGGATCAAGCCCACCACCGCCGGGCAGGCCGGGGAAATGAGCGGCCTTTTCCCCCTATAATCATCCAGGTACCGCCTGATTGCCCGGGCTACTATTTCCGCCGCCAGGGCCACTTCGTAAACGGCATCAAATCCCACGGCTACCAGGGCACCCAGGATATGTTCCAGGTCCGCCTGACCGGCAAACTGCGAGATTATGGCTGGAGCGGGCAGGGCGATCCGGTAGCTATAGGCAGCCAGAGCCGTCAGATCATCGCCCACGGCGATCTTGGCATGGTTAGGGCAAATGCGAATACACTCGCCGCAGTCAATGCAGCGCTCCTGGATAATACGCGCCTTGCCTTCCCGTACCCGGATGGCTTCTGTAGGGCAGTGTTTGATACAGTTGGTACAGCCTTTACATTTATCCTCTTCCAGGTGTACGGAATGGAAATAACCCACCGCGCCACCGCCTTCAGCGATTATAAATAATTATGTTAACGGTAGTACCCTGACCCGGCGCCGACTTTATTTCCAGTTCATCGGCACAGCGGCGGATATTGGGCAGTCCCATACCGGCACCGAAACCCATCTCCTGGATCTCCCGCGGAGCGGTAGAATAGCCTTCCTGCATGGCCAGGTCAATATCAGGTATCCCCGGGCCGGTATCACGGGCGGTAATGGTGATAACCCCAGGTGTTATCTGCGCTTTCAGTTCCCCGCCCTCCGAGTGGATAACTATATTCATTTCCGCCTCATAGGCGGCAATGGCCACCCGCCGGATAATCGCCGGTGGAAACCCTACCTGTTGCAGGACCTGGCGGATGCGCGCCGCCCCGTCCCCGCCTGCCAGGAAATCCCGCGCCCGAACGGGAAAAGACATTTCCAGGGACGGTATATTATCTTTCAAGGCAACCACTCCGGCTAGTCCAGGCAGGCTTCCTTGTCTCTCCAGTAACTCCTACCTGTTGAAGCCCTTCCTCGCAGCATCCCTCCATTGTCCTCTCCCCTCCCGCCGGCATGGCGCCATACGGTATCGTACCAGCTTTTTTCCCCTCCTGCGTTTTCTCACTTTCCCAGCTTAAGGTAGCGACCTGGTCATCACCCACCTCCCTGGAACAGCCTTTCAGCCCTGCCTGGAAAAGGCGGCCGCAGCTGTCATACATCAATAACCTGGTGCCCAAGAGAGGTAGGCCCATGCCTGCAGCAGCCTCGATAAGGTTTTCATCCGGCCTCTTCCCCCGGACGAAGACGATGGCCACGGCGTCGATCATGGCTGCGGTATGGAGAACATGGGTATTGGTCAAACCTGTCAGTAGGAGAACCCGCCCGCAGGCAAAGGCCAGGACGTCGCTCATCAGGTCGGAACCAAAACCGGCTTCTACTTCCAGGTCCAGTTTATCAGCACCGGTAAAGACCTCAGCTTCCAGAATCGCCTGAACTTCCCGGAGTTTCACCGGGTCCGAACCCCCTGATGGTGAATTGCTTCACAATAGCTAGCAAAAATAACAGGCCTTCAATAAGCCCCTGCCTGTTTCTTTTTCATTTCAGTAATAGCGCGCTCATTCACTTTCATTGTAAAGTCCTTTTGTGATAGTTCATATGTGGTTTTTATTCGCCATGAATTTTAATTTTCCTGCTAGGTCTTATAAAATTCTTATTAACCATACATTTTATTGTACATCATTGTCCATTTTTTTGGCATTTTGCTTTTTGGATATAAGGCAAGGATGGCCCGTCAGGCCGGGCCGAGGATTTAATGGAGGGGAGCCACGGAGCGAAAGCGGAGTAGGGTGGAGGCCGTTTAAGCCTCAGGCCGTATCCTTGCTAGAAGTATAAATCCGCAGTCAGTATTAACGTCCCACCAGCACCTTAGACATGCGTGGTCACCTCCAAAACATAATTAACATCGCAGGGGAAGGGAGCAGGGGGCAAAAAACTTTCTCACCTGCTCCCAAAGCCCTGAGATTTAATACAGTTTATCCCCAAGACGGCCTTCATAACTTCTGGTCAGCAGTTCTACTGCCGCATCTTTGGTCATCGGCCGCTTAGACCAGCCGTAAAAAGCAGTAATCCATGGGCTCTCAACCATCATTTTGGCTAATATTGGAATATCTTCCTTCTTACCGAATGCTGCCCATGTAGTGGGAAGACCAACATCTTCCAGCAACTGTTTGACCGCACGTATAGCAGTCTGGGCAGCCTGACGGACGCTCATGCCAGCTGTATTCTGACCTAAAGCCACGGCAATGCGAGCCAGCTTCTCCATACCGTGCCCCATGTTATATTCCATCGCGTAGGGCAGAGCTACTGCACAACCAACACCATGCGGTACATGGTATACAGAACCTAGAGTATGCGCTAGAGCATGCCCCTCTACGATACCTGGATCATTAAAAGCCATGCCGGCCATCATTGAAGCATAAGCCATCTTGACTCGAGCTTCCAGGTTATCCCCTTCGTAAACAGCTACCGGTAGGGCCTCTGCTATGAACTCCACCGCCTTAAGAGCAATTGCGTCAGTAAGCGGGTTTTCCTGCCTGGCCATCATCGTCTCAATAGCATGCGACAGGGCGTCGGCACCCGTAGAAGCAGTAACTTTAGGTGGCATACTTACAGTCAGGGTAGGATCCACCAGTGCCATATCCGGCAGGATGGTCGGTGTGGCGAAGAAGCCCTTAATATTATCTTTAGCAAAGGTTACCACAGAATACATTGTACATTCGGTACCGGTTCCGGACGTGGTAGGGACGGCAATAATAGGCGCACCCTTTTTGGGGAAGGTGGTATTAACCAGATAATCCTCGGTTTTACCCGGCAGCGCCAGGAGCTGAGCAACCACCTTAGCAATGTCGATAGCACTACCGCCACCCAGACCAATTACAAAGCTGCCAGCTTCCTTTCGGGCAAAGTCAGCAGCTTGGTCACAGACCACATTATCCGGCTCGGGTTTACCCTGGTCAAAAACCGCTGCTTCAAATCCATCCTTCTTAAGGGCCTGTACTACCCGATCAGCGATCCCCGCCTGAGCTACCCCGGGATCAGTTACAATAATAGCCTTTCCGCTTATACCCATTTCTTTGATATACTGGCCAATATTGTCTACGGCATTTACACCAAACACTACTTTTTGAGGAGTATAGTACTGAACCACTTTGAGCACTGAGAACATAATAATAACGTAACCTCCTTAACCTTAGTATTTTTTCATGGGATTTAAACCACAAGTACTATCACTGGATTTACTTCTACCACCAGGCCTCGCTATCTCTTATCAAAAATCACCTTCTCAAGTTTCTAGTAGGTTCTCGGAAATTCTCAACCGTTGCCATGCAAGCCCTTAAAGAGAGCCTTTATTTTTTCTCCTCACCCCCAGGGAGTATTGGTTTTAAGGGGTCAGTTTTGCTATTCTTTTTTTGCCTCAACTTTTATTACTTTTTCCCTGATGAATGGTTTCTTGGTTTGTTAAAGCATTTTTTATTGTTCTTCTTGGTATTATTAGTGTGTGTTGCCCCCTCCTAGCATATTCCCTGTTTATCCCTGGAGGTTTATGGGGCTTTCCGAGAGCTTACATGGTGCACCCGCGGACGGTAGCAGTCGTCAAAGAGCAAGATGATGGCCCTGACACCGGCAGGCGAAGAATTCCTGGCCGGAATATTAAAATACCGTTCCTCAGTTTTATAAAAAGCCCTGGCAAACCAGGATGGTATAAACTTAGGACAATTAAACGCTTTTCTGCGTTTGCTCCTTACTAACCTCAGGTACCTGTGCCCTCATCTGCGGTCCTCGCCAGGTTTGGGTTGCCGTACAAAAATCGCATCCGACCCCAGCACTAGCTGTCCTGTTAATAGATAAGGGAGTAGCGTGCGGCTGACCATCATGGATCCATGCCGCGGTGATTACTAACATTACAGTAATTCGACATCCTGCACCGCCTGGCAAATTGGTAATCTACGATAGCCCCGGTCACCTGGGACGCCGGGCCTCAGGTTGAGCCTCACAATAATAAAAACCCCCACTCCTGCCAGGGTGGGGGTAAGGTTTAAGTGAAGGCGGATTTAAAAATACAAATCCCTTTCGCCGCTAGCGATTCGCTCCAGGCGGCGTTCGGTTTCGGCCCGGATGGCAGCACTAGGTATCTGGGCCAGGTGCTCCCTGATAGCCGCTTCTCCCGCTTCCCGGGTGGCCGGTCCGGCGTAATCCAGCAGGTATTCTTTAAAGGTCAGGATGGCGTTGGGCTGGCATACATGCTGGATCTCGCCGGTTTTGGCCAGGGCCATAAAACGGTCCCCTGTACGCCCGCGGCGATAACAGGCCGTGCAGTAGCTGGGTAGATAACCACGCTGGCACAGGTCGCGGATTACTTCATCTGGGTGCCGGTGGTCGCCGATTTCAAACTGGGGCACATCGTCGCTGTTTTCAGCATAGTGGCGGCTGTATCCGCCGACACCGGTGCAGGAGCCGGCGCTGAGCTGGGAAATTCCGAGGGCCAGGAGTTCGGCCCGGAGTTCCGGCGTCTCGCGCGTAGAAATGATCATGCCGGTATAGGGCACGGCCAAACGAATGATGGCCACCAGCTTCTTGAAATCGTCATCGTTAACCAGATATGGGAAGTTTTCCAAACTAATGCCATACGCCGGCCGCAGGCGAGGTACGGAGATGGTATGCGGCCCGACGCCGAAGGTTTGCTCCAGATGGCGGGCATGGTAGAGCAGGCCCATCACCTCAAATTTATAATCGTAAAGACCGAAGAGGACCCCCAGGCCAACGTCGTCGATGCCACCTTCCATGGCCCGGTCCATAGCGGTGGTGTGCCAGTCATAATCAGCTTTGGGACCGCTGGGATGCATGTAGGCGTAAGTCGGCCGGTGGTAGGTTTCCTGGAAAAGAATATAGGTGCCGATGCCGGCTTCTTTGAGCCGGCGGTAAGCATCCACAGTAGTGGCGGCAATGTTGACGTTCACCCGGCGGATATTACCATTGGCCTCGGTAATATGATAGACGCGGTTGATAACATCCAGAACGTAGTCCAGGGGGCAATGGACCGGGTCTTCCCCCGCTTCCAGGGCCAGGCGTTTATGCCCCAGGGACTCTAAAATGCGTACCTCCCGCTCCAGTTCCGCCGGTTCCAGGCGACGGCGTTCAAATTTGTTTTCCCGCCGGTAGCCGCAGTAACGGCAGTTGTTAACGCAGTAGTCGCTGAAGTAAAGGGGAGCAAAGAGGACCATGCGCCGACCGTAAATCTTTTCTTTTATTTCCCGGGCGGCGGCAAACATCTGCCGGCGCACGCCCGTATCGTCGTTCTGGAGCAAAACGGCTACTTCGTAGGGTTCCAGTCCCTTCGCTTCCCGCGCCTTTGCGACGATGCGGGCAGCCTCGTCCCTCGTTGCCCGCTTGGCTTCTTCCAGGTAGCCTTCTATCTCTTCATGCTTAATAAAGTCGGCACGATAACCGTACTGCATGGAAAATTCCCCCATTCCGTTTAATGATACTTAAACGTTTAACCGGACCTTCTCTGCTTTTACTCCTCTTTCACATCGTTTTACGAACGTATATTAAATAAAGCCGTGCTGATATCTTTTCCAATTCGTGGCTACCGCCACCCACTAAGCCGGGAGGGGCTTCAAGGTGTGTCCCGGTCCCCGCCCCAGCCGCCGCCCTAAAGCGCGCACCATGCCTTCCAGGCAGTAGCGGCAGTCTTCCGGGCCTTCGTTGACGCAAATCTTATTGGGGTAGATTTGATAATTGGACCGGTATTTGGTCGGCGTCAGGTTAGGCATAATGACGTTCGCCCCCCGTTGCAGGGCGAGCTGGCGGCCATTGGGGGCCAGTGTGCCCACCGCGGTAGTTGCCGGCAAATGGGCGTATGGTATGACCAGTCGAGCGGTAGCTACCACCCGGTAAGTGAGGTCCAGGCTCCCCGCCGGTTCCCCGCCCAGGGGCGTTGCCGGATGGGGGATAAAGGGGCCCAAACCTGCCATTTCCACGTCCAGCTGCCGCAGGAGGATTAAATCATCAGCCAGGTCCTCCAGGGTCTGACCCGGCAGGCCGATAATGTTGCCGGAACCTACCTGGTAGCCCAGCTCCCGCAGCCACTGGAGGCACTGGAGGCGCTCCTCCCAGCTCATACCGGGGTGGAGGCGGGCGTAGAGGTTTTCATTGGCCGTCTCATGTTTCAGGAGGTAGCGGTCGGCCCCGGCCTCCCGCCACATAGCGTATTCATCCCTCGTCCTCTCCCCGGCGCATAAAGTTACGGCTACCCCCAGCTTTTTTATTTCCCTGATTATTCCTGCCAGCATCGGGCCTGTATACCAGGGGTCTTCCCCCGACTGGAGGACGATGGTCCCATAACCCAGCTCCGCCCCGCGCCTGGCGGCAGCAACGATATCTTCTGGCATTAAGCGGTACCGCTGCAATTTCACATTGTCAGCCCGCAGGCCGCAGTAATAACAGTGGCGGCGGCAGTAATTGGAGAACTCGATGACGCCGCGCAGGTGGACTTCCTCCCCGGCTACCCGGGCGCGGACGCCGTCCGCCAGCCGGTAGAGGGCTTCTTCTTCCGCCCCGGTGTCTGCGGCCAGCAGGTTCATGATGTCTGCCTTGGTGAGTTCTTCTCCGGCAGCGGCCCGCTCCAGGCTGCAGGCAAATTCCCGTCGCACGGCAATAACCTCCTTCCATTTCCAACCAGTATAACCTAATTTTCGGCCTCCCCGCCGCCGGGACAGGCAGCTCACTTTCCCTTTCCTGTCAGGGCCGCCCGCACTTTTACCCCGGGGAGGCTGCCCAGCTTTCCCGTCAGGGCGCCGATGGTATCGGTGGTCCCGTCTACAATCAAAGCTATAACGGCCACGCCCCGTTCCCGGTAGGGAATACCCATGCGGCCGACGATGCAGTTGCCGTAATCGCTTAGGATGGCATTAACCCGGGCGGCAGTATGTTCGCGATCCTCAATTACTATCCCCACTACTCCCAGGCGGTTTTCCATCGTCATACTCCTTCATACTCCTTCCACGAACAAGGCTGCACCGGATTATTATCGTTGCAGCTAAACCAAAAAACGCCTGCCAGCTTGAATACTAAGCCGGCAAGCGTGAAAAATTACTTCCCATACAATTCCTCCTTCCCTAAGGTTCAGGTAATCCCTCACCGCAGGATAATTTTTGCCGCCCTCCCGCACCGGTCCTTAAACCCGTACGGTCAGGTTTGTTCTAGATCTATTTTGTACGATTATGAACAAAAATGCAAGTTAATTTTTCAGCCCGGACCTGGAAGGAATTTTTTACCCGGCGGAGAAATTATATCCTTTAAAAGATAACCTGAGAAAGGAAAGTGAATTATATGGAAGAAATCTTAAAACAGCTCCTTCAGGGACAGGAAGAAATCAAAAAGACATTACAACAGCATACCGAAATTCTGCAGCAGCATACTGAAATTCTACAGCAGCATACCGAAACTCTGCAGCAGCACAGCAAACAGTTAGACTATCTGGAACAAAGAATGATTAAAATCGAAAACCGCCTGGATAACGAACTGCTGCCGAAAATCAACGTCCTGTTTGACGCTTTTGAGCTGCGGGGGGATGAGATTGCCAAACTCCAAAAACACCTGGATGACAGGCTTGATATAATCGCCCTGGATGTTAATTACCTGCTGGGCAAAACCGCCCGCCAGGAAACAGCTATCCTGGAATTAAGACGGGCTAAGTAAAGGAAATCGCCGGAACAGAAAAACGAGGCTGTCGACATAAATGCCGCTAATCATCTCCAAAGCTGATCCCTATAGCCCGCGCCGTGGCCAGGAGCTGGTGATCTAGAGGTATGGTCCGGGGTTTCCCGACGGCTGCTTCCAGGGGGACATGAGAAATATCGTTACCCCGCAGGCAGACCATCACCCCGTGAATGCCTTTAACGGCGAGCTCCGCTGCCGCCACGCCGAAGCGGGTGGCCAGTACCCGGTCGTAGGACGACGGCGAGCCGCCCCGCTGGATATGGCCCAGGACGGTCACCCGGGTTTCGATGCCGCTCTTTTCTTCGATTAGCTTCCCTACCAGCTGGCCGATGCCTCCCAGGCGCACCCGCTCTACACTGCCCTCCACCGTCCGTTGGACAACCAGTTCTCCCTCCGGCGACTTGACCCCCTCGGCGACAACGACGATGCTGAAAGGTTTACCCTCGGCCCGGCGGGCTTCTATTTTTTTCAACACGCTTTCAATATGCCAGGGGATTTCCGGTATCAGGATGACATCGGCCCCGCCGGCCAGGCCGCTGTAGAGGGCGATCCAGCCGGCATAGCGGCCCATGAGTTCCAGGACCATGACCCGGTGATGGGATTCGGCCGTGGTATGCAGCTTATCCAGGGCCTCGGTTGCCGTCCTCACCGCCGTGTCGAAGCCGAAGGTCTGGTCGGTGGCCGCCAGATCGTTGTCGATAGTTTTAGGAATACCGATCACCCGTGCCCCCCTGGCTTTAAAATCCCTGGCCCCGGCCAGGGTACCGTCACCACCCACTACCAGCAGCACTTCGATGCCCATTTGCTCCAGGCGGGTTATGGCCTTATCTGACATATCACGGTAAGTAACCTCACCGTTTTCTTTAACGGGAAAGTAAAAGGGATTGCTGCGGTTGTTCGTCCCCAGGATGGTACCGCCCCGGTGGAGAAGGCCGGAGATGGCCGGCGGGTCCAGTTTGATATAACGTCCTTCTACTACCCCGGTATAGCCGTCCAGGAAACCGAACATTTCGTAACCATGGCTATAGGCAGTTTTGGTCGCCGCCCGGATGACGGCATTGAGGCCGGGACAGTCTCCCCCGCCGGTGAGAATGCCTAGACGTTTGGGCATGAGATAACCTCCTTATGATACCAATCCCAGCATCGTTATTTCCTGTCTCTTCCCCGGTTGCGCTTCAGCCTGGCCAGCAACCGTTCCAGTTTCCAGGTGTTGACTACATTCTCCGGTTCCAGCCAGCCGCGCCGGGCGGTAAGGACGCCATATTCCATGTCTGCCAGACGGATGGAATCATGGGCATCCGTATTGATAGCTATAGGTACATCGTATTCTTTGGCCAGGCGTACGGCCGTATCATTTAAATCCAGCCGGTCGGGGCTGGCATTGATCTCCAGGATGGTACCCGTCTCCGCTGCCAGCTCAATAATCCTGGTTACATCTACGGCGTAGGGCCGGCGCCGTCCCAGCATGCGGCCGGTAGGATGACCTAGAATATCTACGTAAGGATGGCGCAGGGCCGCCTCCAGCCGGGCCATCATCCGCTCCTCTTCCTGGCGGAAGCCGGAATGGACGGAAGCGATCACCAGATCAAACTCCTTTAAGATTTCATCCTCATAATCCAGGCTGCCGTCGGCCAGGATATCGACTTCAATCCCGGCAAGGATGGTAATATCTTTCAACTCTTCGTTCAGCCGGGCTATTTCCTCCCGCTGGGCCTTTAACTGTTCGACGCTCAAGCCCCGGGCCACCACCAAAGAGCGGGAGTGATCGGTAATGGCAATATACTGGTAACCCCGCCTGCGGGCTGCTGTTGTCATGGCGGCAATGGTTTCCACGCCATCGCTGTAGCGGCTATGCATGTGGAGGTCTCCGCGGATGTCGGCCAGGGTAATTAAGCGGGGCAGTTCACCTTTCACGGCGGCTTCTATTTCGCCTCGATCCTCCCGTAATTCCGGCACTATATAAGGTAAACCCAGGCGATGGTAAAAAGCAGCCTCCTCTGCCTCGCTCCCAGATGGAGTTGCTTCAATCCCTCTGTCCTCCAGGCACTCAACCCCAGCAGGAGTAGCTCCAGCTTTAGAAGGGATTGAGGCCCGGTCCTCCGGGCTAAATGACGGCCGGGAAGCTATAGCCGTATCTCCATATTCTCCGGCGAGTACTGCTTCCTCTTCGGCCAGCCAGCGGGAGGTAGTCAGACCAATATCGGCAACCTTCAACCCACGCCCAGCTGCCAGACGCAGCAGCCCCTTCCGGTGGGCTTTAGAGCCGGTAGCATAAAATACAGTGGCCGCAAATTCTTTCGGCGGAACCAATATGATTTCCACTTTCAGCCCCAGGGTCGTCCTTAAGGAAAGGCGATCCGGCTCCCATGCCAGGACTTCCTTCACCCTGGGGTGCCGGGTCATGACGTCCGCCACCTGGTGGCCGGGCTGCACGGCTACCACCAGGTCGACATCGCCCACCATTTCCCGGCCGCGGCGAACGCTGCCGGCTATGGCCACCCTCTCAACCCCTGGTATGGCCAGGATCTGGTCTTGCAGGAGCAGGGCCAGGGGCCTGGCTATTCCCAACGGCACCTGCTCCTTTACTTCTTTTAACATTTCCACGCCCCGCAGGATGGCCAGCTCGGTCTTGCTACCCATGCCGGGCAGGGTCCTGATACGCCTCTCCCGGGCCGCTGTTTCCAGCTCTTCCAGGGTGGTAATGCCCAGGCCCTGGTAGATCTGGCGTACAGAGCGGCTGCCCAGACCGGGTATAGCCAGCATTTCCCTCAAGCCCGGCGGTACTTCCCGGCGTAAATTTTCCAGGAAAGTGGACCGGCCCGTGGTTAACAATTCGGCGATTTTTTTGGCCAGGTTTTTCCCCACTCCCGGGATCTCCTCCAGGGCATCCCGGGCATAAAGGGAGGCGGCCTCTTCTTCCAGGTTTTCCAGGGCCCGGGCGGCGCGGTGATAGGCGCGGACTTTAAAGGGGTCTTCCCCCTTTAATTCAAGTAAATCACCCATTTCTGTTAATGCCCAGGCAAGCTCCAGGTTGGTCAACCCCGTTTTTCCTCCTGTATCAATTTTACCAGGGTTTCATAATCCTGCTGGACTTTATAAAGTTCATCGGCAATATTCAGGGCGGCAAGCACGGCAACCTTTACTGGAGGATAATGGGGGAACTTCTGGTTAACCTGGCGCATCTTTTTGTCTACGTACGAAGCCAGCATCTGGATGTATTCCGGCGCTTCCCCCTTAACCACGTATTCCTGCCCGTTGATGTTGACCGTGGTTCGGTCTGGTGCAGCCAGCGGCTTTTCCGCCTGAAGCAAGTTTACCCCTCCCTTTGCCTGGATATATCTTTGTTTGTTCGCCTTTACCCGTAGAAAATCCTGCCAGAGGTTAAAATTCACTAACGCAGCCTGGCGCCCAGGCGTTCCTCCAGGGCCCTTTGAATCCTTTCCTGGGCGGCATTCACCTCGGCATCCGTAAGGGTCCGGTCCGGCAGCTGGTACACCAAGGAATAAGCCAGGCTTTTATATCCGGCCGGGACAGGAGCTCCCCGGTAGACATCAAAGAGAGTGCAGCCTTTAAGCTGGTCACCCCCCGCTTCCCTGATGACTTCTTCTACTGCTGCCGCGGGGAGATTTTCCTCTACCACCACCGCCAGGTCCCTTTCCACGGCCGGGAAACGGGGTAACGGTTCGTAACCCACCTGCCTCTGGTTTAAACTGCCTGCATAATCCCAGTCCAGCTCTAAGACACAGGCCCTGGCCGGTAAATCAAAAGCCGCCAGGACGTCCGGGTGCAGCTCGCCTATGAATCCCAGGATTGCCTCCCCGGCCTTGATATTTGCCGCCCGGCCGGGATGGAGGAAGGGAATAGTAGCCGTAGCTTCCCAGGTGATGCCTTTGATTTTGACCCTGGCCAGGATATTTTCTACTATACCTTTTAGATAGAAGAAATCCATCTCGCCTGCCGGCCAGTTCCAGCCGCGGCCGGTAGTCCCCATGACCAGCCCGCCCAGGCGTAAGGGTTCTACCGGTAACTGCCGGCCCGCAGGAATAAATACCCGGCCCAGTTCGTAAATGGCCACCGGCAGCACCCGGCGGCTGGCATTGCGCCCGGCCACCTCCAGCAAACCGGGTAAGAGGGAAGGCCGCATAATACTTTGCTCATCCCGTAAGGGGTTATGGATTTTTACTACCCGCCGCCAGGGATGATCGGGTGGGAGCTGCAACTGATCCAGGGCGCGGGGACCGATAAAGCTGTAGGTAACGACTTCCACGAGGCCGGCCGTTGCCGCCGCCTCCCGGCCGGCTTCCTCCCAGCGCTGGGCCGGAGTCTGCTTTTCCAGCGCAGTGATATTCCCCGGCAGGGTCACCGGGATGTTATCATAGCCGTACAGCCGGGCAATCTCTTCCACCAGGTCGATTTCCCGGGTCAGGTCGCCCCGGTAGGCCGGAACTGTTACCTGGAAAGGCCCTTCCCCGCTGACTTCCAGGTGGAGGCGCTCCAGGAGTTCCTTCATGGCCGCTGGCGTAAGGGTAGTCCCCAGGAGATAGTTTACCCGTTGCGGTCTTAAAAGTATGGTCACCGGCTGGCGCTTCCTTACATAGCAATCCAGCCGGCCCCGGGCCACGCTGCCGCCAGCCAGTTCAGCCATCAGCTGGGCCGCCCGGTCGGCAGCTGCGGCTGCCCCTTCCAGGTTCACACCCCGTTCAAAACGGGTCGAGGCTTCCGAGCGCAGGCCCAGCTTGCGGGAAGTGCGGCGAATGGAAGCGCCGTCGAAGTGGGCAGATTCGATCAGAATGTTGGCCGTCTCCAGGGTAACCTCTGTCTCCAGACCGCCCATGACGCCGGCTACGGCCACAGGCCGGGCAGCATCGGCAATGACCAGCATTTCCGGATCCAGTTCCCGCTCCACATCGTCCAGAGTTTTTATTTTTTCCCCTGCTTCGGCCCGGCGGACGATAATGCGGTGCTGCTGCAGGAGGTCGTAATCAAAGGCATGTAAAGGCTGTCCCATCTCCAGCATGACAAAGTTGGTTATATCCACCACGTTATTAATCGGTCGCATGCCGGCGGCCCGCAAACAGGCCTGGAGCCAGGCAGGTGAGGGGCCGATGCGCACATTGCTCACCAGGCGGGCTACGTAACGAGCGCACAGGTCGGGAGCTTCGATTTCAACTGCCGCGAGATCCTCGATGCGCCGCCCGTCTTCCCGGACAGCAATTTCCGGCAGGCGTAAAGGGGCGCCGGTAAGGGCCGCCACTTCCCGCGCAACGCCCAAAATGCTCAGGCAGTCGGCCCTGTTAGGAGTGAGTTCCAGCACCAGGACGACATCATTGAGCCCCAGGACCTCAGCTGCATCAGCGCCCGGGAGAGTATCGGGCGGCAGGGTAAGGACCCCTTCCCGGTCGGCCGGGGAGACGAGGTTGGCATCCAGCCCCAGTTCCTGGGCCGAGCAGAGCATACCTTCAGAAGTTACACCGCGGAAGGTGGCCCGGCGAATCTCCCTGCCTCCAGGTAACTTTGCTCCCTCCAGGGCTACCGCCACCTTCTGGTCTATATAAACGTTGGGGGCTCCTGTTACCAGCTGCAGTTCCCTACCGGTATCGACCCGGCAAATTACCAGATGTTCAGCATTGGGGTGGGGGGTAATAGACCTAATCTTCCCAACCACCACGCCTCGAAAATCCGGGGCCAGGCTTTCTATGTTTTCCACCGGCAGGCCGGCCATGGTAAGTTTCTCCGCCAGCTTTTCCGGCGGCAGGTCGATATCTACGTATTGCTTAAGCCATTTATATGGAACACGCAAGTACGATCACTCCTTTAAAACTGCCTTAAAAAGCGCAGGTCGTTTTCATAGAAGAGGCGCAGGTCATCAACGCCGTACTTCAGCATGGCCACCCGGTCTACCCCCAGGCCAAAGGCAAAGCCGCTCACCTCTTCCGGGTCATAGCCGGACATGCTTAAAACCCGGGGGTGAACCATACCGCAACCCAGGATTTCCAGCCAGCCGGTGTGGCCGCATGTCCGGCAGCCCCCGCCGCCACACATAACGCAGGATATATCAACTTCGGCGCTGGGCTCGGTAAAGGGAAAGTAACTGGGCCGGAACCGCACCTGAACCTGGTCACCAAACATCTGCCTGACAAAGGCCATCAAAGTACCTTTCAGTTCGCCAAAAGTTACCCTCTTATCCACCAGCAGGCCTTCTACCTGGAAAAACATGGGCGAGTGGGTGGCGTCATCGTCGCGCCGGTAAACCTTGCCCGGGGCGATAATACGGATGGGTAACTGGGGACGCCGGGCCTCCATTACCCGCACCTGAACGGGGGAGGTGTGGGTACGGAGCAGGACGTCCTCAGTTATATAAAAAGAATCCTGCATATCCCGGGCCGGGTGTTCTTTAGGAAGATTCAGAGCCTCAAAGTTGTAATAGTCGCTCTCTACCTCAGGGCCTTCGGCCACATCAAAGCCCAGGCCTATAAAAATGGTTTTGATTTCATTTAAAGTCTGATAC